>NZ_AP022570.1:5412154-5712830 GCF_010728325.1 Mycolicibacterium poriferae | reverse complement strand
ACCATGCAGGGACGACCGGGAACCGCCGAACGTTGGTCTAGCGTGGTCAGGCGGTAGCCTTGACTACCAAGCTGCGCGTATCGGAAGGATTTGGCCGGCGGTCCCGCCGACCGGCGTCAGGTATCGATGAACCGAACTCACGTATGAACCGCAAGAATGTGATCCGCACACTCACGGTGATCGCCGTGGTGCTGCTGCTCGGTGGTTGTTCTTCCGCATCAGCGACGACACCCGCGAATACACGAACGTCGACACCTCGGTCGCGGTCGCGCAGATCAATGACGACAACGTCACCAGCGCGCAGATCGATGACCGCGAGCAGCAGCTGCGCCTGGAGCTGAAGAACGGCAACAGCGACACCGAGGACAGCACCAAGATCATCACGAAGTACCCGACCGGGTACGGGGTGACGCTCTTCGAGCAGTTGAGCGCCAAGGGCGCCAAGATCAACACGGTCGTCAACCAGAGCAGCATGCTCGGCACCCTGCTGATCTACATGCTGCCGCTGCTCCTGCTGGTCGGCCTGTTCGTGATGTTCTCGCGGATGCAGAGCGGCGGCCGGATGGGATTCGGCTTCGGCAAGTCCAAAGCCAAGCAGCTCTCCAAGGACATGCCCAAGACCACCTTCGCCGACGTCGCCGGCGCCGACGAGGCGGTCGAGGAGCTCTACGAGATCAAGGACTTCCTGCAGAACCCGAGCCGCTACCAGGCGCTCGGCGCCAAGATCCCCAAGGGCGTGCTGCTGTTCGGTCCGCCCGGCACCGGTAAGACGCTGCTCGCCCGGGCTGTCGCCGGCGAGGCCGGGGTGCCGTTCTTCACGATCTCCGGCTCGGACTTCGTCGAGATGTTCGTCGGTGTCGGTGCGTCGCGCGTGCGCGACATGTTCGAGCAGGCCAAGCAGAACAGCCCGTGCATCATCTTCGTCGACGAGATCGACGCCGTCGGCCGCCAGCGCGGCGCGGGCATGGGCGGCGGCCACGACGAACGCGAGCAGACGCTGAACCAGTTGCTGGTCGAGATGGACGGGTTCGGCGACCGCCAGGGCGTCATCCTGATCGCCGCCACCAACCGGCCCGACATCCTCGACCCGGCCCTGCTGCGGCCCGGCCGCTTCGACCGCCAGATCCCGGTGTCGGCCCCGGACCTGGCCGGACGCCGCGCGGTGTTGCGGGTGCATTCGCAGGGCAAACCGCTGGCCGAGGACGCCGACCTCGACGGGCTGGCCAAGCGTACCGTGGGCATGTCCGGTGCCGACCTGGCCAACGTCATCAACGAGGCCGCGCTGCTCACCGCCCGCGAGAACGGGACCATCATCACCGGGGCTGCGCTGGAAGAGGCCGTGGATCGCGTGGTCGGCGGCCCGCGCCGCAAGAGCCGCATCATAAGCGAGCACGAGAAGAAGATCACCGCCTACCACGAGGGTGGACACACGCTGGCGGCGTGGGCGATGCCCGACATCGAACCGATCTACAAGGTGACGATCCTGGCGCGCGGCCGCACCGGCGGTCACGCGATGGCGGTGCCGAGGACGACAAGGCCTGATGACCCGCTCGGAGATGATCGCCCGGCTGGTGTTCGCCATGGGTGGGCGTGCGGCCGAGGAACTCGTCTTCCGCGAGCCCACCACCGGCGCGTCGTCGGACATCGACCAGGCCACCAAGATCGCCCGCGCCATGGTCACCGAGTACGGCATGAGCTCCAAGCTCGGCGCGGTGCGCTACGGCTCCGAGCACGGTGACCCGTTCCTGGGCCGCACGATGGGCACCCAGGCGGACTACAGCCACGAGGTGGCCCGCGACATCGACGACGAGATCCGCAAGCTGATCGAGGCCGCCCACACCGAAGCGTGGGAGATCCTGACCGAGTACCGCGACGTGCTCGACACCCTCGCCGGGGAGCTGCTGGAGAAGGAGACGCTGCACCGCGTCGAGCTCGAGGCCATCTTCTCGGACGTCAAGAAGCGGCCCAGGCTGACGATGTTCGACGACTTCGGTGGCCGCGTGCCGTCGGACAAGCCGCCGATCAAGACTCCGGGAGAGCTGGCCATCGAGCGCGGCGAACCGTGGCCCAAACCTGCGCCGGAGCCGGCCTTCAAGACGGCGATCGCTCAGGCGTCGCGCGCGGCCGCTGAGGCGGCACACCGCAACGGCGGCAACGGCGCAGGCCCCAACGGGTCTTCCGGTTCGCAGGGTGCGCCGGCCAACGGCGCCAAGCAGCCCGACTACGGCGCACCGGCCGGCTGGCACGCACCGGGCTGGCCTCCCCGCGACACCGGACAGCACGAAGGGGCACCCCAGCAGCAACCCCAGGGCTACTGGTACCCGCCGCCGCCCGGATGGCAGCAGGGCCCACCCGCCGTATCCGGGATATCCGCCTTATCAGCACCATCCGCAGCACGGGCAGCCCCAGCACGGCGGGTCGGCTCCGGGTCCTTCCCAGGACCAGGGGCAGGACGGCGGCGGGGGCCACGAGGGCCCGGCGGACCGCGGCTGACCCGCGACGCACCAGGCTGATCACTGAACGGAGACTCCGATGACGCAGTCGCAGAACAACTCGGCCACGCTCACCCCTCCGGCCTTCGACCAGGCACGCGCCGAGGCCGCGGTGCGCGAACTGCTGATCGCCGTCGGTGAGGACCCCGACCGGCAAGGTCTGGTGGACACTCCGGCGCGCGTGGCGCGGGCCTACCGGGAGATCTTCGCCGGGCTCTATGTCGACCCCGACGAGGTGCTCAACACCACCTTCGACGAGCAGCACGACGAGTTGGTGCTGGTCAAAGACATTCCGATGTACTCCACATGTGAACACCACCTGGTCTCGTTCCACGGTGTGGCGCATGTCGGCTACATCCCGGGCGTCGACGGCCGGGTCACCGGGTTGTCGAAACTGGCTCGGGTGGTGGATCTCTACGCCAAACGCCCGCAGGTGCAGGAGCGGTTGACCGGCCAGATCGCCGACGCGTTGATGCGCAAACTGGACCCCCGCGGGGCCATCGTGGTGGTCGAGGCCGAGCATCTGTGCATGGCGATGCGAGGAATCCGCAAGCCCGGCGCGGTGACCACGACGTCGGCCGTGCGCGGGCAGTTCAAGACCGACAACGCGTCGCGCTCCGAAGCCCTGGATCTGATCTTGAGAAAGTGACCCCGGCCAGCCTTTCCCCCACCACACCCGGGCCCGTGCAGGTGATGGGGGTCGTCAACGTCACCGACGACTCCTTCTCCGACGGGGGGTTGTTCCTCGATCGGGACCGGGCGGTCAGCCATGGTGTCGAGTTGGTTGCCCAGGGTGCGGCCATCGTCGACGTCGGCGGCGAGTCCACCCGCCCCGGTGCCACCCGGATCGACCCCGACGTGGAAACCGCGCGGGTGCTCCCTGTCGTCAAACAGCTTGCCCAGCAGGGGATCACCGTCAGCATCGACACCATGAACGCGGGGTTGGCGCGCGCCGCGCTGGAGAACGGTGCGCACATCGTCAACGACGTCTCGGGCGGCCGGGCCGATCCGGACATGGTCCGGGTGGTCGCCGAAGCCGGTGTGCCCTGGGTGCTGATGCACTGGCGTTCCGTCGGCGCCGAACGCCCACACGAGGTTCCGCGTTACGCGGACGTCGTCGCCGAGGTGCGTGACGAACTGCTCGCCGGCGTGGACGCCGCGGTGCGCGGCGGCGTCGACGCGGCCAACGTGATCATCGACCCGGGTCTGGGTTTCGCCAAGACGGCACAACACAATTGGGCGCTGCTGGCGGCACTGCCCGAGTTCGTCGAGACCGGGGTCCCGGTGTTGGTGGGCGCCTCGCGCAAACGGTTCCTCGGCACGCTGCTGGCCGGTCCCGACGGTCAGCCGCGTCCACCGGATGGCAGGGAGACCGCCACCGCGGTGGTCTCGGCGCTGGCCGGCTGGCATCACGTGTGGGGGGTACGGGTGCACGACGTGCAGGCCTCGGTCGATGCGCTGGCTGTGGTCGGCGCCTGGCAACAGGCGGGGGAGCAGGGGCGTTGACCGATCGGATCGAGCTGCGTGGCCTGCGGGTTCGCGGCCATCACGGCGTCTTCGACCATGAGCGTCGAGACGGCCAGGAGTTCGTCATCGACATCACCGCCTGGCTCGACCTGGATGTGGCGGCGGCCAGCGACGATCTGGCCGACACCCTCGACTACGGGGATCTCGCGCAGCGAGCCGCCGACATCGTCGCCGGTCCGCCCCGTCAGCTGATCGAGACCGTGGCCGGCGAGATCGCCGACGGCGTCATGGCCGACGAACGCGTGCATGCCGCCGAGGTCGTGGTGCACAAACCCGGCGCGCCCATCCCGCTCGAGTTCGCCGACGTGGCGGTGGTCGCACGACGGTCCCGCCGGGGCGGCCGGGGCGGCGGGTGAGGTCCTCGTGAGCGCCGTGGTGTTGTCCATCGGGTCGAATCTGGGTGATCGGTTGGCCCGTCTGCAGTCGGTACTCGACGGTCTGGGCGGCGCGGTCGGGGCTGTGTCGCCGGTCTACGAAACCGACGCGTGGGGCGGCGTCGAGCAGGGCGCGTTCCTCAACGCCGTCGTGCTCGCCGAGGATCCCGGGCTCGACGGCTCCGGCTGGTTGCGCCGCGCACACGAACTCGAGGACGCCGCAGAGCGGGTCCGTGACCAGCGTTGGGGACCGCGCACCCTCGACGTCGACCTGGTCAGTTGTCACGGGCCGGACGGCGAGATCATCAGCGCCGACGCCGAGCTGACGTTGCCGCACCCGTATGCGCACGTCCGCGCGTTCGTGTTGGTGCCCTGGCTCGACGTGGACCCGACGGCGACGCTGAGCGTCGCGGGTGAGCCGAGGCCGGTCGCCGAACTGCTGGATGCGCTCGACGAGCAGGAGCGGGCCGGTGTGCGCCGCACCGGGCATGTGCTGCGGACGGGACGCTGATGGGGCTGACCCGCAAGCGCGATCTGACTCTCGCCGTGGTCGTCACCGGGCTGCTGGGTTACCTGCTGGTGCGGGCGGTGTACCGGTACTTCCCACCGCTGACGCTGTGGACCGGGGTGTCGCTGCTGGGGCTGGCTGCCGTCATCGGGGGGTGGGGCTTCCTGGTGCGCGCCCGGATCCGGGACGGCGAGATCGGCGTCGGGGGCGGCCGGCTGCATCCGCTGGCGGTGGCCCGCTCGGTGGTGATCGCCAAGGCCTCGGCGTGGATGGGCAGCGTCGTGCTGGGTTGGTGGCTGGCCGTCGTGGTCTACCTGCTGCCGCGGCGGTCCGAGCTGCGGGTCGCCGCTGAGGACACCCCGGGCGCGGTGGTGGCCGCGCTGTGCGCGCTGGCGCTGATCGTGGCGGGGTTGTGGCTGCAGCATTGCTGCCGCTCTCCCGACGATCCCGCCGAAGACGCCGATCCGGCGCCGAACTGAGCGAATCCGTCAGTGCGCGGGCCGAATCGCCGTCCGGGTCGACACGCGAGACGACCTGTGGCGGGTACAGTCGCCCCATGACCGATCCGACCCGCGGCGCCCGGCTCCGGCGCGGCGGCCGCCGGCCCGGTTGGATCCTGATGACAGTGTTGCTGGTGCTGGCCATCGCGGCGAGTTCGGCGCTGGTTTTCACCAACCGGGTCGAACTGCTCAAGCTCGCAGTGATTCTCGCGCTGTGGGCCGCGGTGGTCGCCGCCTTCGTCTCGGTGATCTATCGCCGTCAGAGCGACAGTGATCAGGCCAAGGTGCGTGATCTGAAACTCGTGTACGACCTGCAGCTGGACCGGGAGATCTCGGCGCGTCGCGAGTACGAGCTGTCGGTGGAGGCGCAGCTGCGCCGTGAGTTGGTCGCCGAACTGCGTGCCCAGCAGTCCGACGAGGTTTCGGCGCTGCGCACCGAGTTGGCCGCACTGCGGGCCAATCTGGAGTTCCTGTTCGACGCCGACCTGTCGCACCGGCACGCCATCGAGGCCGACCGCAGCCCGGACGCAGGACCGTGGACGCCCCGCAGCGACACCGCCGGCCGGGTCAGCAGCAGCCGCATCGACACCGAGGACACCGCGGACGAGGGCTACGCCGAGGTCGAGGAGGTCGATCCGCACACCGAGGAGAGCCCGATCATCGACGTGCCGGCCGAGCCGCATCCGCCGGAATCAGAGCGCCCTCCGGCGGCCACCGAACCGCGCGGGTCGCACCGACGGTCAGGCGACGACGGTTCGCGGCGGCGTCGCACGGATCAGGACGTCCGGTCGCAGTGGGCCCCGCAGGCCCCGCCCCGCCCTGCGGGACCAACGCCACCCCCGGCGGCCGCACCGCCTCCGGCCACCCCGCCACCGGCGGCCGCCCCCCCGACGGCCCCGCCTCCGCCCGGGCCCGCGCCGCAGTACCCGTGGCTGCCGCAGCCTGCTGCTCCGCGCACCGACCGCCCCGCGGCCGCAGCCGCCCAGCAGTGGCAGCCGGCCCCGGCCGAGGGGCACTGGCGGCCTGTCGGAGAGCCGGGCAGTCACTGGGCGGCCGAGCCCGAGCCGGCCGAGCCCGAGTCGGCCGAGCCGGATGCGTATGTGGGTCGCCGCCGCGCCGCGGAGCCGCAGGAGGACTCCGGACAGGGGCCGCGCGGCCGCCACTACGCCGGCGGCGAGGCAGCAGAACCGGAACCGGTCACCGAGGAGTCGGCGGACGACCAGGAGGCAGACGAGCCGCAGGACGGCGCCCACACCGGTGGCCAGTCCGTCGCCGACCTGATGGCCCGGCTGCAGGTCACGCCCTCGGGAGGTGGCCGGCGCAGACGCCGCGAGGATTGAGCTAGGCTCGTGGCGACCGTCCGGTACCCGCAGCGCGGGACCGGAACGCTGGTGTTCAGCGATGACGCCCAGGAAATCTGCGAGGTCCTCTGCGATGCTGCAGTCCCCTGCCGGCGGGGTGCACCCACCCGGCTGACCGGGGCGGAATCCGCCCTGCCCGGCTCACGGTCGGCGTGATCTCGGCAGGCCTCGTCGGTACCGCCCTCGGGGTGGCTCTCGAACGTGCCGAGCATGTCGTCGTCGCGGGCAGCGCGGTGTCGGAAGAGTCGCGCCGGCGCGTCGCACGCTGGCTGCCGGACACCGCTGTGCTGCCCGTCGACCAGGTCGCCGGTCGGGCTGAGCTGCTGGTGCTGGCTGTTCCCGACGCCGAGTTGCCCGCTCTGGTGGCCGGGCTCGCCGCCACGGGCGCGGTCCGTCCGAACACGATCGTGGCGCACACCTCCGGGGCCAACGGCATCGCGGTCCTGGCACCGCTGGCCGAGCAGGGGTGCATCACGCTGGCCATCCACCCCGCGATGACGTTCGCCGGCACCGACGAAGACGTCGACCGGCTACGCGGGACCTGCTTCGGGGTCACCGCGGCCGACGAGATCGGCTATGCCATCGCCCAGTCGCTGGTGCTGGAGGTCGGTGGGGAGCCGTTCCGCGTCCGGGAGGACGCCCGCACCCTGTACCACGCCGCGCTGGCCCACTCGAGCAACCACGTGGTGACGGTGCTGCTGGACGCGGTGGAGGCGTTACGCGCCGCGCTGTCGGGACAGGAACTGCTCGGGCAGGACGCCGTCGGCGACGCTCCCGGCGGACTCACCGAGCGGATCATCGCCCCGCTGGCCCGCGCCTCTCTGGAGAATGCGCTGCGGCGGGGCCAGGCCGCGCTCACCGGGCCCGTCGCGCGCGGTGACGCCGGCGCGGTCGCCGGCCATCTGCGAGCGCTGGCCGAGGTGGATCCCGATCTGTCCGAGGCCTACCGGACGAACTCGTTGCGGACGGCTCAGCGCACACGCCCGGAGGACGTCTTCGAGGCCCTGGCGGAAGCAGGACGGCGATGAACATCGGTAGGACCCCGAAATTCACTGCGGGAGAAGTCAACATCTACGCACGTCCCCGCGACGTCGCAGGCGTCACGAAGGCTCTGCGCGCCACCGGGCGCCGTATCGTGCTGGTGCCCACGATGGGCGCCCTGCACGACGGACATCTGACGCTGATCCGCGCCGCCCGCCGGGTGCCGGGTGCCGTCGTCGTGGTGTCGATCTTCGTCAACCCGTTGCAGTTCGGGGCGGGCGAGGACCTCGACGCGTACCCGCGCACGCTCGACGACGACCTCGACGCGCTGCGGGCCGAGGGCGTGGAGATCGCATTCACGCCGACCGCCGACGACATGTATCCGCACGGCACCCGCACCACCGTGGTGCCCGGACCATTGGGTGCCGAGTTGGAGGGCGCCTCGCGGCCAACACATTTCGCCGGGGTACTGACCGTCGTGCTCAAGTTGTTCAACACGGTGCGACCCGACCGCGCCTATTTCGGCGAGAAGGACTACCAGCAGCTGACGCTGATCAGGCAGATGGTCGCCGACCTCGACCTGGGTGTCGAGGTTCAGGGCGTGCCGATCGTGCGTGAGTCCGACGGGCTGGCGATGTCCTCGCGCAACCGCTACCTCGACCCGGTGCAGCGCGAGCAGGCGGGCGCGCTGTCGGCGGCTCTGCTGGCCGGCATGTACTCGGCGGCGCAGGGGGCCTCCGCCGCGCTCGACGCGGCGCGCGCAGTCCTCGACGAGGTGCCCGCGCTGGAGGTGGACTACCTCGAGCTCCGCGATCCGGGGCTGGGGCCCGCGCCCGCCGAAGGGCCGGCGCGGCTGCTGGTGGCGGCCCGGCTCGGACACACCCGGCTGATCGACAACATCGCCGTCGATGTCGGGGCCAGCGCCGGCATCGACGGTCACCCGCGGACCGCATCCGTTGACAGCCACGAACTGCCTTGGAGGAATTGATGTTACGGACCATGTTGAAGTCGAAGATCCACCGCGCCACGGTGACCCAGGCCGATCTGCACTACGTCGGCTCGGTCACCGTCGACGCCGACCTGATGGACGCCGCCGACCTGCTCGAGGGGGAGCAGGTGACGATCGTCGACATCGACAACGGTGCCCGCCTGATCACGTACGTCATCACCGGTGAACGCGGCAGCGGAGTGATCGGCATCAACGGCGCGGCCGCCCATCTGGTGCATCCGGGAGACCTGGTGATCCTGATCGCGTACGGCACCATGGAGGACGCCGAGGCTCGCACGTACCGACCGAGGGTGGTGTTCGTCGACGCGGACAACCGGCAGATCGACCTGGGCTCCGATCCGGCACACGTCCCCGCGGACGCGTCCGAGCTGATGTCGCCGAGGTGACCTAGGTGCTCCTCGCGATCGATGTCCGCAACACCCACACCGTGGTCGGGCTGATCTCCGGGTCGGGCGAGCACGCGAAAGTCGTGCAGCACTGGCGCATCCGCACCGAAGCGGAGGTGACCGCCGACGAGCTGGCGCTGACCCTCGACGGGCTCATCGGCGACGATGCCGAGCGGCTGACAGGTGCGGCCGGTCTGTCGACCGTCCCGTCGGTGCTGCACGAGGTGCGCGTGATGCTCGACCAGTACTGGCCTTCCGTGCCGCACGTGCTGATCGAACCCGGTGTGCGCACCGGGATTCCGTTACTGGTCGACAATCCCAAAGAGGTCGGTGCCGACCGCATCGTCAATTGTCTTGCGGCCTATCAGAAGTTCGGCACCGCCTCGATCGTCGTCGACTTCGGCTCATCGATCTGCGTGGACGTGGTCTCGGCCAAGGGTGAATTCCTCGGCGGTGCCATCGCTCCGGGAATCCAGGTGTCCTCCGACGCCGCAGCGGCGCGTTCGGCGGCGCTGCGCCGCGTCGAGCTCACCCGGCCCCGCTCGGTGATCGGCAAGAACACCGTCGAGTGCATGCAGGCCGGTGCGGTGTTCGGATTCGCCGCCCTGGTGGATGGATTGGTGAATCGCGTGCGTGAGGACGTCGACGGCTTCGGCGGCGACGACGTCGCGGTGGTGGCCACCGGGCACGGCGCCCCGTTGGTGCTGGCCGATCTGCACACCGTGCAGCACTACGACCAGCACCTGACTCTGCACGGTCTTCGGCTGGTGTTCGAACGCAACCGCGACAGCCAGCGGGGCAAGCTGCGGCAGGCACGCTGACCGCACGCCCCGCGCATCAGAAGAACGTGTGGATCAGGTCGGTCACCCGGTCGTCGTCGTCGAGGACTGGGATCACCCGCCACTTGTCGAACACCGTGCACGGGTGCGAGATGCCGAAGCGCAGCCAGGCACCGACCTCCGGAGCGTCGCCGGGTCGAACCGTGAGGTAGGCGTGTTGGTCGTTGAGGCGGTCGACGGCGGCGTCGGCAAGGTCCAGCGGCACCGGGAGACCTGAATCGAATGCGACGTCGCGGCGTCCCATCGTCAGCACCGCCGTCGCGGGCTCCGGTCGCGAAACCACCTGCGCGTGCATCTCCAGGGCGGGCCGCAGCCCGGGGCTGCCGTCTCGGGTCAGCGGTGACGTGCGCGCATACAGGCCGTGGTCGTGGGTGAGATAACACCCGCTGCGCAGCACGGTGCGCAGTGCCGAGCCCGCCGGCCAGCCGGTCAGTGCGGCGGCGACGGCGTCGAAGTACGTACTTCCGCCGGCGCTGACCAGTGCGGTGTCGGTCTCGAACAGGGGCCTCAGCCGCAGCGCCGCCGCGCGCAGCGCCCCCAGATGGTGATGCACCGCGGCCAGCCCCGCGTCGGTGAGCTCGTGTCCGAGTGCCGCCTCGTACCCGGCGACGCCCACCAGCCGGAGCCTGGGCGACGCGACGACGGCGCGGGCCACCTCGTCGACGCTCTGCGGGTCCCGGCAACCGGTGCGCCCGCCGGGCAGGCCCAGCTCGACGCAGACGTCCAGTGGCCGGGTCGCCCCGCGCAGCGCCGCGGTCATCAGCTCGACTCCGCGCACGGAGTCCACCCAGCAGGTGAACTCCAGGTTGGGGTCGGCATCGAGCTGGGCGGCGGTCCACCGCAGCGCCGCGGCGTCGACGAGCTCGTTGGCCAATATCAGCCGCTGCACGCCGAACGCCCGGTAGACCGCGGCCTGACCGGCGGTGGCCACCGTCACCGCGTATGCCCCCGCGTCCAGTTGTCGCGCCGCCAGCTGCGGAGACATGTGGGTCTTGCCGTGGGGAGCCAGCTCGACGCCGTGCCGGCGGCACCACGTGGCCATCGTGGACAGGTTGTGGCCCAACGCCGCCTCGCGCAGCACGCAGACGGGCCCGAACGGGTCGGCCTCGAACAACCGCGGCGCCGAGGCGGTGATCTGGGTGCCGGTGCGGCCCCACCACGCCGGCGGAATCCCCTTGTGTGACCAGTCCAGCGTGCGCTCGGACAAGCTACGTACCGCGGCATGGTCGATCGGCGGGTGGGCGGGCGCGGTCATCTGTTCATTTAAGCTGGCACGTCGTGACTGACGTTTCTCGCGACCCTGATGCCGACGCAATCCCCGAGCAGTTCCGGATTCGTCAGGACAAGCGCGAACGGCTGCTCGCCGAGGGGCATGAGCCCTATCCCGCAGAGGTGGCCCGTACGCACACCCTGGCCGAGCTGCGCGCGGCCTATCCGGACCTGCCCACCGACTCCGCTACGGGCGAACAGGTGGGCGTCGCCGGCCGGGTGATCTTCGCCCGCAACTCCGGGAAACTGTGCTTCGCGACCTTGCAAGAGGGTGACGGAACGCAGCTGCAGGCCATGATCAGCCTCGACAGGGTCGGCCAGGAGGCGCTCGATGCCTGGAAGACCGAGGTCGACCTGGGTGACATCGTGTTCGTCCACGGCGAGGTGATCAGCTCCCGCCGCGGGGAACTGTCTGTGCTGGCCGATTCCTGGCAAATGGCATCGAAGGCCCTTCGGCCCCTACCGGTCGCGCACAAGGAGATGAGCGAGGAGGCCCGCGTCCGCCAGCGCTACGTCGATCTCATCGTGCGGCCGGAGGCCCGCACGATCGCCCGCCAGCGCGTCGCGGTGGTGCGGGCAGTGCGCTCGGCGCTGGAACGCAGGGGTTTCCTGGAGGTGGAGACACCGATGCTGCAGACGCTGGCCGGCGGTGCGGCCGCGCGGCCCTTCGTCACGCACTCCAATTCTCTCGACGCCGATCTGTACCTGCGCATCGCCCCGGAACTTTTTCTCAAGCGGTGTGTCGTCGGTGGGTTCGACCGGGTTTTCGAGTTGAATCGGGTGTTCCGCAATGAAGGCGCAGATTCGACACATTCGCCGGAATTCGCGATGCTGGAGACATATCAGGCCTACGGCACCTACGACGATTCCGCCGTCATCACTCGTGAACTAATTCAGGAGGTCGCCGACGAGGCGATCGGAACCCGGCAGGTCTCTTTGCCCGACGGCAGCGTCTACGATCTCGACGGGGAATGGGATTGCATTCAAATGTATCCGTCTTTGTCCGAGGCGCTCGGTGAGGAGATCACGCCGGAGACATCGGTGGAGCGTCTTTGGCAGATTGCTGATGCGCTAGAAGTCGAGATTCCTCGCGATCGTGGCTTTGGTCACGGAAAATTGGTGGAGGAACTCTGGGAATACAAGGTCGGTGAGACGTTGTGGGCGCCGACTTTCGTCCGGGACTTCCCGGTGGAAACCACGCCGTTGACAAGGCAGCATCGCACCATCCCCGGCGTGACGGAGAAATGGGATCTCTACGTCCGTCACATCGAGCTCGCCACGGGCTATTCCGAGTTGATCGATCCGGTTGTCCAGCGGGAACGGTTCGAGAGCAGGCCCGTGCCGCGGCAGCCGGCGACGACGAGGCAATGGCGTTGGACGAGGATTTCCTGGCTGCGCTCGAGTACGCGATGCCCCGACAACAGGAACGGGAATGGGTATCGATCGGTTGTTGATGGCGCTGACAGGACTGTCGATTAGGGAGACGGTTTTGTTCCCGATTGTTCGCCGTCACGGCAACTGAACCGGCTCGATTCATGCGTTGTTGAATGAATTGTTCTTTTGTGGCACATTGGTGCCCGAGGGGCGGGTCGTATTCATAGCACGCAGAAGGAAGCACCAGGAATGGCCAAAAAAGTCACTGTCACGTTGGTCGATGATTTCGACGGCGAGGGTGCCGCAGACGAGACGGTGGAATTCGGACTCGACGGCGTCAGCTATGAGATCGACCTCTCCGCCAAGAACGCCGCGAAGTTGCGCAATGAGCTCAAGCCGTGGCTGGAGGCCGGCCGCCGCGTCGGCGGTCGACGCCGCGGACGTTCCGTCGGCACCGGCCGCGGCCGCGCCGCGATCGACCGTGAACAGAGCGCGGCGATCCGCGAGTGGGCACGCCGCAACGGGCACAACGTCTCCACCCGTGGGCGGATCCCCGCCGACGTGATCGACGCATTCCACGCGGCAACATAGGCCAAGGTTGCCCGGCGCTCCCAGGTGCCTACTGCGTTCGCTGCGGGCGAACCCGCCGTGGCCGACCGTCGGAAACGATTCGCGGCCCTGCCGCGTTGGTCCTACCAGCGCCGGATAGTCAACAGATGCCGAGCCGGGTCCGGTCCAGTCAGGGGCCGACAGGCGGGGCAGTCCGCGTCGCCGCCCATTAGAGTGGACGGCAGGTGCACAGTGCTCCTCGAGTTCGCCGGATGAGCTCGGCGGGATTGCGGCGCACCTACCTATGCGATGGAGAGCAGGTAACCACGGATGTTCGAAAGATTCACCGACCGTGCGCGTCGGGTTGTCGTCCTGGCTCAGGAAGAAGCCCGGATGCTCAACCACAACTACATCGGCACCGAGCACATCCTGCTGGGACTCATCCACGAGGGTGAGGGCGTGGCCGCCAAGTCACTCGAATCGCTGGGCATCTCGCTGGAGGGTGTGCGCAGCCAGGTCGAGGAGATCATCGGTCAGGGCCAGCAGGCGCCGTCCGGTCACATTCCGTTCACCCCGCGCGCCAAGAAGGTGCTGGAGCTGAGCCTGCGCGAGGCGCTGCAGCTCGGCCACAACTACATCGGCACCGAGCACATCCTGCTGGGCCTGATCCGCGAGGGCGAGGGCGTGGCCGCGCAGGTGCTGGTCAAGCTCGGCGCCGAGCTGACCCGGGTCCGTCAGCAGGTCATCCAGCTGCTGTCCGGCTACCAGGGCAAGGAGACCGCCGAGGCCGGCACGGGTGGCCGTGGCGGAGAGACCGGCAACCCGTCCACCTCACTGGTGCTCGACCAGTTCGGCCGCAACCTGACCGCCGCCGCCATGGAGGGCAAGCTCGATCCGGTCATCGGCCGGGAGAAGGAAATCGAGCGGGTCATGCAGGTGCTGAGCCGGCGCACCAAGAACAACCCGGTGCTGATCGGCGAGCCCGGCGTTGGTAAGACCGCGGTCGTCGAGGGCCTGGCACAGGCCATCGTGCACGGCGAGGTCCCCGAGACGCTGAAGGACAAGCAGCTCTACACCCTCGACCTGGGTTCGCTGGTAGCGGGCAGCCGCTACCGCGGTGACTTCGAGGAACGCCTGAAGAAGGTGCTCAAGGAGATCAATACCCGCGGCGACATCATCCTGTTCATCGACGAGCTGCACACGCTGGTCGGTGCGGGCGCCGCCGAAGGTGCCATCGACGCGGCGAGCATCCTCAAGCCCAAGCTGGCCCGCGGTGAGCTGCAGACGATCGGCGCCACCACGCTCGACGAGTACCGCAAGTACATCGAGAAGGACGCCGCCCTGGAGCGCCGGTTCCAGCCGGTGCAGGTCGGCGAGCCGACGGTCGAGCACACCATCGAGATCCTCAAGGGCCTGCGCGACCGCTACGAGGCGCACCACCGCGTCTCGATCACCGACGGTGCCATGGTGGCGGCCGCGACATTGGCCGACCGCTACATCAACGACCGCTTCCTGCCGGACAAGGCGATCGACCTGATCGACGAGGCCGGTGCGCGGATGCGCATCCGCCGGATGACGGCGCCGCCAGACCTGCGCGAGTTCGACGAGAAGATCGCCGACGCGCGCCGGGAGAAGGAGTCCGCGATCGACGCGCAGGACTTCGAGAAGGCGGCCAGCCTGCGCGACCGCGAGAAGCAACTGGTCGCGCAACGTGCCGAGCGGGAGAAGCAGTGGCGCTCCGGTGATCTCGACGTCGTCGCCGAGGTCGACGACGAGCAGATCGCCGAGGTGCTGGGCAACTGGACCGGTATCCCGGTGTTCAAGCTCACCGAGGAGGAGACCACCCGTCTGCTCCGCATGGAGGACGAGCTGCACAAGCGGATCATCGGCCAGGAGGATGCGGTCCGGGCCGTGTCGAAGGCCATCCGGCGCACCCGCGCCGGCTGAAGGACCCGAAGCGTCCTTCGGGTTCGTTCATCTTCGCCGGTCCGTCCGGTGTCGGTAAGACCGAGCTGTCCAAGGCGCTGGCGAACTTCCTGTTCGGCGACGACGACGCGCTCATCCAGATCGACATGGGTGAGTTCCACGACCGCTTCACCGCGTCGCGGCTGTTCGGTGCGCCTCCGGGGTACGTCGGCTACGAAGAGGGCGGCCAGCTCACCGAGAAGGTGCGCCGCAAGCCGTTCTCCGTGGTGCTGTTCGACGAGATCGAGAAGGCTCACCAGGAGATCTACAACAGCCTCCTGCAGGTGCTCGAGGACGGTCGCCTGACCGACGGTCAGGGCCGCACGGTGGACTTCAAGAACACCGTGTTGATCTTCACCTCGAACCTGGGCACGTCCGACATCTCCAAGGCGGTCGGGCTGGGCTTCTCACAGGGCGGCGGTGAGAACAACTACGAGCGGATGAAGCAGAAGGTCAACGACGAGCTCAAGAAGCACTTCCGTCCGGAGTTCCTCAACCGCATCGACGACATCATCGTCTTCCACCAGCTGACTCAGGACGAGATCATCAAGATGGTCGACCTGATGATCGGCCGGGTCGCCAACCAGCTCAAGGGCAAGGACATGGCCATCGAGCTGACCGACAAGGCCAAGGCCCTGCTGGCCAAGCGGGGCTTCGATCCGGTGCTGGGTGCACGTCCGCTGCGGCGCACCATTCAGCGCGAGATCGAGGACCAGCTTTCGGAGAAGATCCTCTTCGAGGAGGTCGGTCCGGGCCAGCTCGTCACGGTCGACGTCGAAGGCTGGGACGGCGAAGGTGCCGGCGAGGACGCCAAGTTCACGTTCGCCGGTAGCCGCAAGCCGGTCGGTGACGCCGAGCCGGACCTGGCTCAGGCCGGGGCGGCAGGCGCGCCGAGCGCAGCCGAGTAGTTCGCACTGACCACGAAGGCGGTCGCCCCTCGCGGGGTGACCGCCTTTGTGCGTGCCGGGGTAGCAGTCCCGGTGCGGCCCCCGGATCGGTTCAGATGTCGCTGGGCCGCAGCACGGTTCGGTTCAGTCGCCGTGACACCGCTGCACCCCACGGCGTGGCCAGCCGAGCGTCGGCGAGCAGAGCGTCGTCGCACAGCAGCTCGTGGGTCGGTCCGCGGCGCACGGTGTGCTCGCTGAGGATGAGGGTGTCCTGCGACCATGTCCAGGCGACGTCGACGTCGTGGGTGGCCAGGACGACGGCGGTACCCGCGCGCGACAGCGCGGTGAGCGTGTCCAGCAGGTCGTGCACCGCTTTCGGGTCCAGGCCGGCGGTGGCCTCGTCCAGGAGCAGGACCTGCGGCCGCATGGCGACCGCGCCGGCGATGGCCACGCGCTTGCGCTGCCCGAAGGACAAGTGGTTGGGGGTCCGGTCGGCGAGATCGCCGATGTCCAGCGCATCCATCGCCTCGTCGACGCGGGCCATCACCTCAGCGCGCGCCAGGCCCAGGTTGACCGGACCGAATGACACGTCCGCACGCACGGTGGCGCCCACGATCTGATCGTCCGGCTCCTGCAGCACCATCTGGACCCGGGTTCGCAGCCGGGTGCGGTCGGCCCGCGAGGCGCGCAGCGGGGCACCCTCGAGCCGCACCGTCCCGGCTGACGGCGTCGTGAGCCCCACGAGGATCCGGAGCAGCGTGGTCTTGCCCGAACCGTTGGCGCCCAGCAGTGCCACCCGCTGACCGGGCCGCAGCGACAGGCTCACGCCGTCGAGGACCCTCGGGCCGCGGGGGTAGGCGAACGCGACGTCCCGCAATCCGAGAACCTCGTCGTCACCCGCCATTCCATGCCCTCCAGGTCAGTATCGAGGTGGCTGCGATCGCGATCAGCACGGTGATGCTGGCCGCGATCCGTGCCGGGCGGACCGGCCGGTCCGCGGTGAGCACCGCGGTCATGCCCGGTTCGGCGCGCAGCGACATCGCCTCGGACATGGCCCGGCCTCGTTCGGTCGCCCGGACGAAGATGAGGGCCGACTGGGCGCCGATCACGCTGATGGCATCCCGCGGTGTCTGCAGTCCCAGGCGCAGCGCCACCGACTCCCGGGCCGCGCGCGCCGAGCGGATCAGGATACCGACGAGCCGGTACGTCAGGTCGGCGACGTGGCACAGCGGGGCCGGCACCCCGGCTCTGCGGGCCAGGTCGAGCATGTCGGCCATCAGGGTGGTCACCGCCAGCCCGATGGTCGCCGACGAGGCCGCGATCGCGCGCAGTGAGGTGTCGACCGCGAGGTCGAGTCCTCCGGGCTCGAGATGCGGCCCCCCGCGCAGACCCACCGCGATAGGCACGGAGCCGAGCGCGATGAACACGGCCGGACCGATCAGTGCGAGGACGAACAGGCGGGGCCGAACCCGGGCGAGCACCAGAGTCGCCACGGCGACCGCCAGGAGTACCAGCGGGGCGGCTGTGCGCGGCGGCAGCACCATCGCGCACAGCAGCAACCCGCCGTACAGCACGAGCTTCTCCGCGGCTGGGTGGCTCGACCACCGGTTCTGGGCCGCGCTGAGGTCGAGGGGATTCACCGCGGCGACTCAGACGCCGCCGGGCGCTCCTTGCTCAGCCGGGGGCAGCGCCTCCGTGCGCCCCCGGTGCCGGCCCGCGTACCACCCGACTGCACCTCCGAGAACGATGCCTCCGAGCCCTGCCTGCAGCGCGAACAGCCCCGACTCGACCTCCCCGGGAAGCTCGCCGACCAGGGCGTCGTACCACGGCTCGTAGCTCTCGTCGATACCGGCGATGACCTCTTCGGCCTGGCCGTCGGCACCGCCGAAGTCGGCCTCGGCGTCCTGCGAGTAGCCGTAGAGCAGGGAGCCGACGGCGATCGCGGCCGCGACGGCGAGTAGCACGATGGCCAGCACCCAGACCGAGCGGGAACTGGACTTGGTGGTGGGTGAGCTCATCGCTGGACCTCCTCGGGCTCGCTGCTGCGGGGCTCCTCGTCGGCGCCGACCGGGACTTCCTTGCTCTTGAGGAACCCGAGGTTCAGCAGCTCGGACGAGGCGACCTGCATGAGCACGCGGACCACGACGACAGTGATGAGCCCCTCGACGATCGCCAACGGGATCTGGGTGATCGCGAAGACCCCCATGAACTCGACGAAGCTCTCCCCGAAGCCGCCCTCGGCGGACGGGAACGCCAGCGCCAGCTGGAAACTGGTGACGATGTAGGTGAAGAGGTCCGCGACGAAGGCCAGTGCGAATACCGCCGGCAGCACCCCGACCCCGGCCTTGCGCAATGCGAAGAACACCGCGAAGCCCGCCCAGGGGCCGGCGATCGCCATGGAGAACGCGTTGGCGCCCAGCGTGGTGATGCCACCGTGGGCGAGCAGCAGAGCCTGGAACAACAGCACGATGGTGCCCAGGAACGCCATGACCGGTGGCCGGAATATGGCGGTGCCGAGCCCGGTACCGGTGGGGTGTGAACTCGAACCCGTCACCGACGGCAGCTTGATGGCCGACATGACGAACGAGAACGCCCCGACCGCGGCCAGCAGCGGACCCGCCGACGGTTGTCGCTTGACGGTGGCCACGACCTGCATGGCGCCGTGGACGACGAAGGGAGCCGCCGCGATGGTCCAGGCCACCGCGTGGGCCGGGGGTAAGAACCCCTCTGCGATATGCATTTCTGTTGGATGTGCCTTTCCGCCCAGCACCTCGTGGGCATCGATATCGATGCTGTGGTCGGTCTCCTGGCTCACGGGTCCGACGGATCTCCCCGGGGGAGGTCCGAAACGCCGGAGTCCACCTTCCCACCCGCGCGGCGCGCGAGCAGTGGCATGCAGGACACCGACTTCCCGTTCACAGTGGCGAGGGCCGCCCCGGTCTTGCACCGGGTTCCCGTTCACCGCAGCAGACGGAGCATAACCCCCACGGGAGCGACGTGGTCGCCCCGGCGGGTTAGGTTTCGATCAGGCCGAACATCTGCTCGGCGATCGACAGCAGCCACGCGGCCGCGGTCTGGCTGCGGTATTCGGGCCAGTTCGACTGCAGGCTGACCACCCAGCCCTGACCGGTGTGGTCGACGGCGTACCAGCTGAACGTGAGGTCACCGGGCAGGTTGCCGGCCTTCGCGCCGATGTAGGGCCATTTCGTGCGATCGAGGTCGATGCCGGGCACGAAGGACAGGATGTCCTTGACGGGTGCTGCGGCACCCACGGCGGCGCTCTGCAGCGCGGCGTGCAGCCGGCAGATGTCGGCGGCGCTGGCATACCACTCGGCGCCGATGGCCGAGGCGGGGGTGTGGGTGCGTTCGGGGTCGGGTTGGTACGGGCGCGTGTTGGTCTGCTGCAGCAGCTGTGCCCGTCCCTGCGGTGACGCCTTCTTCCACTCGTCGCGCAGGTCAGGCTCGCCCCAGCCGACCGAGAACATCTCGTGCATAGTCGGGAACGGCGTCATGCTGGTGGGGTCGTGGTGCCCGGCGGCGACCAGGGCGCGCTCGATGGCGCCCGGCCCGAGCCGGCCGATCAACAGATCGGTGGCCATGTTGTCGCTCGCCGAGATCATCTGCTGCGCCGCCTCGCGCACGCTCACTTCAGTGCCCGGCGGCGCCTTGTCGAAGCCCGAGGAGCCGACCGCCTTCGCTTCCTTGGTGATGGTCAGCTGATCGGACCAGGCCAGCGTGCCGGCTTTCACCGCGTCGGCGACGGCGAGCAGCACGTAGAGCTTGAAGATCGATGCCAGCGGCAGCGACATGTCGGTGTTGGTGCCCGCCACCTTGGTGCAGCGTCCGTCGTCGACCCGGGCGACCTGATAGGAGTACCGCGCTCCGGAACTGCTCAGCTCGGCGTCGACGTCGGCCCAGTCGTCGATCTGCGGCCGGACGAGGGTGACGTTGAAGCGGTCGACCATCCCGGCGTCATCGGTGCGCAGGGTGATCGTCTGGCCGACCCCGTAGGACGTGACGACGTCCAGGGTCGCGTTGCCGGCGCCGATGTCGACGTCGGTGACGGTGAACGGCCGGTCCCACCACATTCTGTCGAGGGTGACGCCGACGTGTTCGACGATGTCCGGAGCGGCCAGCGTGCGGATGCCGACTTCGCCGATCGGCCAGTCGCTGTTGAGCATGTCCATGGTCTGCTTGGCACGCAGACCCTGCGGAGTGTTGATCTGGATGGGTGCGCCGTAGCTGCCGTCGGCAGAGGCCGGTCGGGGGCCGGCGCACGCGCAGGCCAGGGCGGCGACGAGGGCGAGCGCGACCGTCAGCCTCGCCCGGCGCCGGACCCCGGCCGCGTCACGCCGAGGTGTCGGTCCCGGCAACGTCGAGCACAACCTCGAACTCCAGCAGCGAAGCACCTTTGGCGACGGGGTTGGCCCGTTCGCCGGCGTGTGCTTCGATGGCCGGCCCGGTCGCCCAGGCCTGGAAAGCTTCCTCGGACTCCCACTGGGTGACGACGAAGTAGCGGTCTTCACCCTTGATCGGGCGCAGCAGCTGGAAGCCGAGGAAGCCGGGCTGATTGTCGACGGCGTGGGCGCGGTGGGCGAACCGCTTCTCCAGCTCCGGGCCGGCGTCGGGCGGGACCTCGATTGCGTTGATCTTCACCACGGGGGTCTGGCTTGCCATGGCCATCAGGCTACCGCGTGGGGTCGGCATGATGAGCCCATGGATTCCCCATCTGATGCCTCTACGGGCACGCTGCTGACGTCGCGGGGCGGGCAGGGCCGGCCGCTGGTCCTGGTGCACGGACTGATGGGACGGGGCAGCACCTGGTCGCGTCAGGTCCCGTGGCTGGCCCGCCACGGGGAGGTGTTCACCTACGACGCGCTCTGGCACCGCGGCCGCGGCGTCGACGACCCGCACCCCATCTCGACGGAGCGATTCGTCGCCGATCTGGCGGACGTCGTCGACGCGCTGGGACGTCCGGCGATCCTGATCGGACATTCGATGGGTGCGCTGCATTCATGGTGCCTGGCGGCGCAGCGCCCGGAGCTGGTGGATGCCGTGGTGGTCGAGGACATGGCGCCCGACTTCCGGGGCCGCACCACCGGGCCGTGGGAACCGTGGCTGCATGCGCTACCCGTGGAGTTCACCGCCGCCGAGCAGGTGTTCCACGAGTTCGGGCCGGTGGCCGGGCAGTACTTCCTGGAGGCGTTCGACCGCACACCGACCGGCTGGCGGCTGCATGGGGAGACCCGGCGCTGGATCGAGATCGCCGCCGAGTGGGGAACGCGGGACTACTGGGAGCAGTGGCGTGCGGTTGCGGTGCCGACGCTGCTGCTGGAGGCGGGCAACTCCGTCGCCCCGGCCGGGCAGATGCGCAGGATGGCCGATACGGGGCCTCGGACCACGTATGTGCACCTGCCCGGCGCGGGTCATCTCGTCCACGACGAGGCGCCGGGGAAATATCGGGATGCGGTCGAGACGTTTCTAACGTCGTTCACCCAGGACGCGTGAGCTCGGCCAGTGCGGGTGCTGCTCGAAGCGGGTGCGGATGGCGTCGGCGTCGTGCCGGATTCGGTAGGCGTCCGGATCGTCGTCGCCGAACAACCGGCCGCTCATCGGCGCCGCCATCCGGAACTGCTCGAGGCGCAGTCGGCGTGAGCCCGTCCGGTTCGCCACCCGGACGAGCAGCGCGACCCCGGTGAAAGCGACGGTGAGGATCAGGAAGGTCACAGCGGTGTTCATGGCAGTAATCGTGCGCTTGCGCAAAATAGCGCCACCAGCGGCAGAACGGACACCCTTCGTTAAGATGCTGCCATGGCGATAAGGAGCGTGTCGGCCCTCGTGCTGGACGGGCTGGCGGTCTTCGAGTTCGGCGTCATCTGCGAGGTGTTCGGCATCGACCGCTCTGCCGACGGCGTCCCCAATTTCGACTTCAAGGTGTGCGGACCCGAGCCGGGCAAGCCACTGCGGACCTCGGTCGGCGCGTCCCTCATTCCCGACCACGGTCTCGATGACCTGGTCGGCGCTGATCTCGTCGCCATCCCGGCGATCGGATCGGCCGAATACCTGCCCGAGGCGTTGGACGCCGTGCGCCGGGCAGCCGCCTCCGGGTCGACGATCCTGACGGTGTGTTCGGGTGCGTTCGTCGCAGGCGCGGCCGGGCTGCTGGACGGACGTCCGTGCACCACCCACTGGATGCACGCCGACCAGCTTCAGGCCATGTATCCGACCGCCAAGGTGGACCGCAACGTGCTCTTCGTCGACGACGGTGACCTGATCACCAGTGCCGGCACCGCCGCCGGCATCGACGCCTGCCTGCATCTGGTGCGCCGCGAGATGGGCAGCGAGATCACCAACACGATCGCTCGGCGCATGGTGGTGCCACCGCAGCGCGACGGCGGCCAGCGGCAGTACATCGACCAGCCCATCCCGGTCCGCTGCTCCGAACGGTTCGCGCCCCACCTGGACTGGATCCTGTCGAACCTGGACAAGCCGCACACCGTGACGTCGCTGGCCCGGCGTGCACACATGTCCGGGCGGACATTCGCGCGGCGGTTCGTCGAAGAGACCGGCCGCACCCCGATGCAGTGGGTGACCGATCAGCGGGTGCTGTTCGCCCGGCGTCTGCTCGAAGAGACGACGCTGGACATCGACCGGATCGCCGACCAGTCCGGATTCGGCAACGCGACGCTGCTGCGCCATCATTTCCGCCGGGTGATCGGTGTGACGCCCTCGGACTACCGCCGCCGCTTCGCGTGTGGCGCCGGCCGCGGTGTCGAAGACATCGGTGTCGAAGAAAGCGCCGTCACTGCCTGAATTGCCGGCCCGACGGCGTGCCTGAATTGCCGGCCCGCCGGCGTGCCTGAATTGCCGGCCCGACCGGCCTGGTCACCGGCCGCCACCGATTGCACAGTGGCGGCCGGGAGACTCGATGGATCACAACGGGATGAAGCCGTTCACCCCGCCGCCAGGAGTGAGAACCGAATACCCCTGCGGCAAAACGTTGTTCAGGTAGGGCGCGAGCGGTGCCAACGACGTCGTCGTGAACGCGCCGATCGTCGCATAGATCATTCCGTTGGGCGCGATATTGAGAATCCCCTCGGTTCCTTCGGTGGTGTCGGCGAGCACCCGCTGCGCGATTCCGGTGACGGGATCGAAGGCCACCAGTGACGCCTTCACCGGGACGAAGACCGTCTGGTTCTGGCCGATGGGTGCCAGCGAAACGTTGTAGCCCACAATCACGTCCTGGACGACGAAGCCCTTGACGACCGTGGGGTTTCCGGCACCGATGGCCACCGGCGCCCCCCACATGGGGCTCACCGGCAGGGTGGCCAGAAGCGTCCCGACGTCGGCGTTCCAGCGCAGGTCGCCGTTGCCGTCGAACGAGGTCATGACGTTGTTGCGGGTCAGGACGTAGACGTTGCCGCGCGCATCGGCCGCCACCGAAGCCGCCTCGGCGTTGGACTGCGTCTTCCAGACGACTTCACCGTTGCTTGTCTTGAACGCGTACAGGAAGCCGTCGTTGTCGCTGGCGTAGACCAGCCTGCCGTCGTTGGAGATCGTCGGGCTCGACCCGCTGCCCGGGCCCATCTGAGTCGCCCACGCCAGCACGATCTTGCCCTCGCCGTACGGAGTGGGCGGAACGTACTCGAACGCGTACAGCGCGCCCAGGCCCTCGACTTCGTCGGTCGCTGCGACGATCACCCGCCCGTTGCGTGCCTGCACCGCAGGGGTATTCGCACTGCGCACTATTCCGCCGTAGGCGACCTGCCAGATCGGGTCGATGATCGCCGGATCCATGAACCCGCCCGCCCACAGCGTCGGCGGCGGGTTGGTCGACGTGCGCTCGGCCAGGGGGCCGGGGATCTGGTAGATCGGGGCGGTGTAGGCGCCGGTCTCGCCGTCGACGACGACCACCTGTCCGAACAGCGTCACTCCCAGGATCGAACCATCGTTGGTCAGTGTGGCCGTAATGAACGAGTTGATGTTTCGCGAGCCAGGAGTGAAGGGGTTCTCTGCGGGAGGCGACGGCAACACAGTCACCCAACGCACGTCTCCGTCCTGCGTGTAGGACCAAAGTTGGTCACCGTCGCTGACGAAGATGTTGCCGTCGCGGTCGATGATCGGGCTCGACAACACCGCGGCGGAGTCGACGCTGTCCGTGCCGCTCCATGCCGCCGACTCCCAGACGATATTGCCGTCGGGGTCGATGACGTGAAGGTTCGCCGCGCCCGCCGCCAGGCCGGTGGTCAGGACGATGTTGCCGTTGGGCAGGATCGTCGGTGCCGCGAGGATGCCCGCACCCAGCAGCGCCTCCCATCGGCTGTAGTCCTCGGCCGGAGTCACGCCGAGTTGTTCCTTGCGGTTGGCTGGATCACCGTGCAGAGTCACCCAGCCCGTGTCGGCATAAGGCAGCGCCGGCAGCAAGCCGATGTCGGTGAGAACTCCGCGCGTCACCGACGAGACCGCGAAGACGGTCGACCGGATCGGGTCGAAGATGGTCTGCAGCGGAGTTTCGACGATCATTCGCAGCACGTTTTTGACTGCTGAATAGGTATGTGGCGCGAGGCTGAACAGAAAGTCGTTGATCGCGGTCAACACGGGGAAGTTCCACGCGGGTGCAACATCGGTCTCGACGGTTGAAGACAGTGCGGCCGCCGCCGCGGAAACGTCCGTTGCGGCAGCAGGTTCTGAAACTGACTCCTGCTGTCCGAGTTCGCGCCGGGAGTAGGCGGCCATCGCCCAGGACGCCGGAGACTGTAGCGGCGGGGTCGACGGGGGACCCGTGGGCGGCGCCGGGTTCACCTCGACCTCCACCTCGACCGTCGGGTCGGCGCCGGGCGCTGCCGAGCCGTCCTCGACGTTCTCCTCGGCCGGGGCGGCGTCATCGGCGACCGGAAGGTCGACCGTCTCCTCGCCGGCCGCGTCGTCGATGACCTCCTCGATGACCTCGTCGACGGCGGCTTCGGCTTCGGGTTCGGCTTCGTCCTGGGCGGATTCGCCCTCGAGGTCGGCGTCGAGGTCGGCGTCGAGTTCGGCTTCGAGTTCGGCCTCGGCGTCGGTGTCGGCCTCGTCTGCCTCGGCCTCGTCGGTCTCGGTGTCTGCGTCCGAGTCTCCCGACTGTGCGCTGCCCTGGGAGGAACCGCCGTCGCTGTCGGCTGGAGAATTATCCGACGGCTCGGTCGATGTCGACGAGTGTGCTGAACTCGAGGCGCTCGTGGCAGAGGTCTCGGAGTCGGCATACGCGACACCCGGCACGGCCAGAGCGGCGCCGACGCCGAGGAACAAGGCGAGTGCGCCGATGCGGCCGACGAACGCCGACGGTCGGGCGCGGCCTGCCGATCCGGGTTCGCTTTCGCGGTCGCCTGTGACCAGTCCTGCTGCCATCGATGCTCCTCATTTGCACTTACGACCTGTCATTACAGTCTGTAAAGACAAGCGAAATGTAGCAAGGGTCACACTCCTGCACAAGGGAAATCGACATCACATTGACGCTCGCGTAAGGCGGCGGACGCCGCCCGCGCTCAACTGTCGCCAGGTCGCGAGATCAACCCGTAGAACAGCACGTCACAGAGCTTCTCGGCATAACTGTCGAGGTCGTCGACATCTCGAATGCACAGCGCATGGATCGCTGCGCCGGCAATGATGTCCAACACGACATCGGCGTCGACGTCGCGAAAGATTTCAGGATTGCGGGACAAGAGTTCAGACAACCCGGCGGCGACAGTGGAGGAGTGCCGCTCCTGCAACTTGCCACGCAACTCCTCGTCGGTTCGCATGTCGGACATCAAGCCGGGCAGTGCCTCCCGCGCCGGCGCAAGCGCCATGTGCCCGAGAACGCCGCGCACGGCGCCGGCGATCACCTTGATCGGATTGCGGGATGTGGTCTGCACCTGCTCGGCGTCGTCTGGGTATACGGCGTCGTAAACCAGGTGCGCCTTGGACGGCCACCGACGATAGATCGTCGGACGGGCGACCCCTGCAGCCTCGGCAATGCCGTCGATCGACGTGCCTCGGTAGCCGCGCTCGCCGAGCAGCCGTCGAGTCGCCTCGAACACCGCCGTGTCGATGTTCGGATCGCGATAGGGCCCCAGTCGGTGTTTGGCGTCAGAGCGCGCCATCAAACCTCCCCGGGTATCGATTGCACTACCAGTGTGTCACGGCAAGGGGTCGCCCTCGCCGCACAGCGCGAAGCGCCCGTCCGCCGTCTGCTCGACCAGTCCGTCCACCAGCAGCGAGTCCAGCGCACGGTCCCGCTGCGCCGGGTCGGTGGTCCACGCCACGTCGAGATCCGCGCGACTGACCGGGGAACTGCTGGCGCGCAGCACGTCGAGCAGCCTGCCCCGGACCTGACGGTCGGTACCGGCGTACTTCTGCGTCCGACGGGGCGCCGCGGTGCCCGCAGGAAAGCCCCGCGCCCGCCACGCGCAGTGACTCAACGGACACACGCCGCAGCGCGGTGCCCTGGCGGTACACACCGTGGCGCCCAACTCCATGACGGCGACGGAGAAGACCGGCGCGCGTTCATCATCGGGCAGCAGTGCGCAGACATCCTCGAGGTCGCGCCGCGACGGTGACCCGGCATCGGGCAGGCCGTGCACGGTTCGGGCCACGACCCGGCGCACGTTGGTGTCCACGACGGGCACCCGCTGGCCGTAGGCGAAACACGCCACCGCCCGCGCCGTGTACGTCCCGATTCCCGGCAGCGTCAGCAACGTCTCGACGTCATCGGGAACCACGTCGTCATAGCGGGTGGCGATCACCTCGGCGCACTCGTGCAGTCGTTTGGCCCGTCGCGGATAGCCGAGCTTGCCCCACGCCCGCACCACCGCGGCGGCCCCGGCGTCGGCAGTCGCCGACGGGGTCGGCCAGCGGGCCACCCAGTCGCGCCAGATGGGGTCCACGCGAGCCACCGGGGTCTGCTGCAACATGAACTCGCTGACCAGGATCTGCCAGGCCGAAACACCCGGTCGACGCCACGGGAGATCCCGCTGGGCGACGGAATACCACTCGAGCAACTCCTCCGGATCGATCATCGATACCCGCTGAGGCAGAATGTCGGCCATGCCCAACACGAATCCGTTGACCGCCTGGAAAGCACTCAAGGAGGGTAACGAGCGCTTCGTCGCAGGCAAGCCGATGCACCCCAGCCAGAGCATCGAGCACCGGGCCAGCCTGGCCGCAGCCCAGAAGCCGACCGCCGTCGTGTTCGGCTGCGCCGACAGCCGGGTGGCCGCCGAGATCATCTTCGATCAGGGTCTGGGCGACATGTTCGTGGTCCGCACCGCAGGTCACGTGATCGACAGTGCCGTCCTCGGCTCCATCGAGTACGCGGTCCTGGTCCTGAACGTGCCGCTGATCGTGGTACTCGGCCACGACAGCTGCGGCGCCGTGGGAGCCACGCTGGCCGCACTGGACGAAGGGGCGGTTCCGCCCGGATACGTCCGTGACGTCGTCGAACGGGTGACCCCGTCCATCCTGCTCGGCCGTCGCGACGGTCTGGAGCGCGTCGACGAATTCGAGGCCCGCCACGTCACCGAGACCGGCAAGCAACTGCTGAGCCGCTCGACCGCGATCGCCGAGGCGGTGCGGGAAGGACGGTTGGCCATCGCGGGCCTGACCTATCAGCTGGCCGACGGCAAGGTCGTGCTGCGCGACCATATAGGCGATATCGGCGAGAGCTGAGCTCGGACCTCTGCTCTTCGCGCGAGCGCTCATCGCCGACACGCCGGGCAACGTCGAACAAAGGCACGTGACGTGCCCTTACCGTGATGTCGTGCTGGATCTAGAACCGCATGGCCCGCTGCCGCAGCAGATCTATTGGAGACGCCGCATGCTGGCGCTCGGTGTCGCGGTGGTGGTCATCGGCATCATCGCCGTGATCGTCATGGTCGTCGTGATGAACAGCACCAGCTCCGAGCAGCCCACCGCCAACGAAACGGCGGACCAGAATGCCCAGGCCGCCCCGCCGACGCCGCTGCCTGGCGAGAACCCTGAGGTCAAGACACCTATCCAGCCGCCCGCGCAGCAGGCGCCGCCGCCGACCGCCACGCCGACGGCCGCGGTCGTCCCGCCGCCGATCCTGCAGGAAGGCGACGACTGTCCCGACTCCACGCTCGCGGTGAAGGGCATCACCAACGAACCGCAGTACGTCGTCGGTGACCAACCCAAGTTCACGATGGTCGTCACCAACATCGGCCTGGTCGCCTGCCAGCGTGACGTCGGCGCCGCGGTGCTGGCCGCCTACGTGTACACCCTGGAGAACCAGCGGTTGTGGTCCAACCTCGACTGCGCACCGTCGAACGAGACGCTGATCAAGACGTTCCAGCCGGGCGAGCAGGTGACCACCGAGGTGACCTGGACCGGGATGGGTTCGGCGCCCAACTGCCCGTTGCCCCGTCAGCCGATCGGCCCGGGGATGTACAACCTGGTGGTGCAGTTGGGCAACCTGCGCTCGGCGCCCGTGCCGTTCATCCTCGCCGATCCGGCTGCCGCGCCGCCGCCTGCCGACGCGAACGGTGCACCGCACCTGCCGCAGCCCGGCCCGGTCGGCTGACGGTCCGCTAAGCCAGCCGGTCCGCGATGGTCGATTCGGCCAGCTGCGACAGTCCTTCGCGGATGTGGCGGGCCCACATCGACCCGATGCCCTCGACCGACTGAAGGTCGCTGGCCGTGGCGGCCAGCAGGCCCTGCAGCGAGCCGAACGAGCGGACCAGCAGATCGACGTGGGCAAACTGCAGACGCGAGATCCCCGACATGGCGCGGTAGCCGCGTGAACTCATCGCCGAATCCTGCGCTTCGGCCGTCGACGGATAACCGAAAACCCTTGCCAGTGTGGTGAAGTCGAGCAGCTCGTTGTCCGACAGCGAGTCGAGCTCTTCCAGGGTGGCGCTGACCTGCGTGGCCGAGGGGGGCTCGGGGTTGGCGTGGTAGTCGCGCACGATCAGCTCGCGGTCGGTCTCGTTGTCGCCGACCAGCTCGTCGAGCTGCAGTTTGAGCTGGCGCCCATCGGTGCCGAGTTCGACGACGTGGGCGTCGATCTCGAGGCTGATCCGGCGCACCATCTCCAGTCGCTGCACCACGGTCATCACGTCGCGCAGCGTCACGAAATCCTCGATCTCGGCGGTCGAGAGTTGCCTGCTGACTTCGTCGAGCCGGGTCTTGTAACGCTCGAGGGTGGCGATGGTCTGGTTGGCCCGCGACAGGATGGTGGCCGACTCGGGCACCACATGCCGGCCGCCGGCGACGTAGACGGTGACGATGCTCATCGAGTGGCTCACCGAGATCACCGGATACCCGGTCTGGATCGCGGTGCGCTCCGCGGAGCGGTGCCGGGTGCCGGATTCCTCGGTCGGGATGGAGGGATCAGGCACGAGTTGGACGTTGGCCCGCAGGATCCGGCTGCCATCGCTGGACAGCACGACAGCGCCGTCCATCTTCGACAGCTCCCGCAACCGGGTGGGGGCGTAGCGCACGTCCAGCTGGAATCCGCCGTCGCAGATGGCTTCGACGCTGTCGTCGTAGCCGATCACGATCAGCGCCCCGGTCTGCCCCCGCAGAATGCGTTCCAGGCCGTCGCGCAGCGGCGTACCGGGCGCCAGCCGTGCGATGGTCTCCCGCAGCGTCGGTCTGGCCAGCGGCACAACCGTGCGGCCCGTCCGTCCCGACCCGGAAGTCGCGGGCTTCACGGCCATCTCATCTCCACGGGTCAAAGCGCTAGGTGGGGCCATTCTGGCTGATCCGTGTCAAGACCTGCAACGCCGAGACGATGTCGTCGGCGGGCAGGGTGCGCAATCCGGCCGGTGCCGAGGCCGTCCCGGCCGGCACGACCGCGCACGTGAAGCCCAATCGCGCGGCCTCGGCCAGCCGCCGGTCCATGCCGGTGACCCGCCGCAGATCCCCGGCCAGTCCCACCTCTCCGATGGCCACCGCGGTGGCGGGCATCGGCAGGTCCACCGCCGCCGAGGCGATCGCCAGCGCCACCGCCAGGTCCGACGACGAGTCCGTCAACCGCATGCCGCCCACCGTCGACAGGTAGATGTCGTTGGCGCCCACAGGCAGCCGGGCACGTTTCTCGAGGACGGCGGTGATCATCGCAGCGCGGGCGGAGTCGATGCCGCTGACGGCGCGGCGCGGACTGCCGCTGGCCGGGGCGCCGATCAGTGCTTGTACCTCGCCGATCATCGGGCGCTTGCCGTCGAGGGTCACGGTGACGGCGGTACCGGGAACCGCCTTGGGGCGCTGGTCCAGGAACAGCCCGGACGGGTCGGCGACACACTCGATCCCGTTGTCGTGCATGAGGAAACAGCCGACTTCGTCGGCGGCGCCGAACCGGTTCTTGATGCCGCGCACCATCCGCAGCGCCGACGCCCGGTCACCCTCGAAGTGCAGGACCACGTCGACGAGGTGCTCCAGCGAGCGCGGTCCGGCGATGGCACCGTCCTTGGTGACGTGGCCGACCAGCAGCATCGCGACCCCGGTGGTTTTCGCAGTCATGGTCAGGGCCGTCGTCACGGCGCGGACCTGGGTGACCCCACCGGTGACGCCGTCGGCTTCGGTGCTCGACAAGGTCTGCACCGAATCCACCACGACCAGGCTGGGCCGCACGGCGTCGATGTGTCCCAGCGCCGTTGCCAGATCGGATTCCGCTGCGAGGTAGACCTCGTCGTGCGTGCAGCCGGTGCGTTCGGCACGTAGCCGGATCTGACCGGCTGACTCCTCCCCGGACAGGTACAGCGCCCGCCGCCCGGACTCCGCCCAGCGGTGGGCCACCTCGAGCAGCAGCGTGGATTTTCCGACCCCGGGATCACCGGCCAGCAGCGTCACCGATCCCGGGACGAGCCCGCCTCCGAGCACCCGGTCCAACTCGCTGACGCCGGTGTGGAAGTGCCGGGTGGTGCCCGGGTCGATGGAGCTGATCGGCACCGCGGGCGAGGCGGGCGCTACCGCCAGTCGCGATCCGGACGCCCCGACCGCGGCGAGGGTGACCTCCTCGACGGTGCCCCAGGTACCGCACTCGGGGCAGCGGCCGACCCACTTCGGAGTGACGTGGTGACACTCCGAGCAGCGATGTTGCGCGCGTGTCTTCGATGTTGCCCTGGCCACGCCGTGACGGTAGCGGCCGCGACCGACAGAACCTGCCCCATCGACGCCGTGTCGCGCGCCCGGGTGACCCGTGGGGCCGCGCCGTGGAGTCGGTCAGTGACCGCCCGAATGCCCCGAGGACTCGCCGCCGGCCCCGGCGTCGTCGCGCCGTGGCTCCTCGCCGGCGGAGATCGGCACGGCCACGGTGGTCTGGCCACCTTCTTTGAAGTTGAAGGTGAAGTCGTAGGTCAAGCCGTTGGAGATGGGCTGGCTCAGCTCCACCATCGCTTCGGCGTCCACGGCGGGTTCGACACTCTCCAAGGCGGCCAGCTCGCCGGTGTCCGGCGTCCCCACTATCAGCGCCCCGTTCACGGGAATGGCCGTGTCCCCGGTCAACGTCACCTCACCGACGTCAGAGGTGATCGACTCCAGTTCGTCGGCGACGTCCGGGGAGCCGTTCGCGGCGACGAAGATCAACTCGACCTCGGTGCCGGGCTCGACGTAGTCGGCGGTCTGCGGGGCGCGCAGGTGGATGTTGCGCAGGTCGATCGTGCCGGCGCCGGCGCTGGTGCCGTTCACCGCCGGTTCCTGCGTCGCGGTCTGGGCCACCTGGCCGGCACTGCATCCGCCGAGCACCACGGACGCGGCCAATCCACAGGATGCCAGCGCTGCGGTCATGACTGGGGTGCGCCGGTTCAAGGGTTTCACGGGGGCCTCCTGCTCGGCCGACGAGGCGGCGTGACCGGCCGCTGCGTCGGCGGTCACTGTGGATTCGACTATGCAGAGTAGTAGGTCGCCCATCTGTGCGGTAGCCGAGGTCCGAAGCGTCTGACGCCGTGCTGATCCCAGGTGTCCAGCGGCCCGCCCACAGAGTTGCCCAGGGGTGTCGGCAGGGCACTCCTGAGCGTGCAGCGCGAGGCGGGAAAGCACTTCGCGGGCCGCCCGGTGATCACCTGCGCCTTGCACGGATCGGCCGTGCTGTCAACCCCCAGTGTTGGCCCACTGTGCCCCTGACCTGCATTGTTGATCCGCGCCCGATTCCGTCACGTGTTAACATCGAGGGGTGAAAGGGGCTCGAATCTGATGATTTTCAAGGTCGGAGACACCGTTGTCTATCCACACCACGGTGCTGCGTTGATCGAGGCGATCGAAACCCGGACCATCAAAGGCGAGCAGAAAGAATATCTCGTCCTGAAGGTCGCGCAGGGAGACCTGACTGTTCGGGTACCCGCAGATAACGCGGAGTACGTCGGTGTTCGCGATGTCGTCGGGCAGGAGGGCTTGGACAAGGTCTTCCAGGTTCTGCGCGCTCCGCACACCGAGGAGCCCACGAACTGGTCACGTCGGTACAAGGCCAATCTGGAGAAGCTCGCATCCGGTGACGTGAACAAGGTCGCCGAGGTCGTGCGTGATCTGTGGCGGCGGGACCAGGAACGTGGTCTGTCGGCGGGGGAGAAGCGCATGTTGGCCAAGGCCCGCCAGATCCTGGTCGGTGAATTGGCTCTTGCCGAGAACACCGACGACGCGAAGGCGTCGACCATTCTCGATGAGGTTCTGGCTGCCGCGTCCTAGTCGCTCTCCGCTGGAGCCTCGATGACGTTACGCGTCGGGCTCGGTACCGACGTCCATCCCATCGAACCCGGGCGTCCATGCTGGCTGTTGTGTCTGCTTTTCGACGACGCTGACGGCTGTTCCGGTCACTCCGACGGCGACGTGGCCGCACATGCTTTGTGTGACGCATTGCTGTCGGCGGCCGGCATGGGCGACATCGGCGAGGTGTTCGGCACCGGCCAGCCCCAGTGGCAGGGGGTCAGCGGCGCCGAAATGCTACGACACGTGCATGCGCTGCTGATTGAGGCAGGTTTGAGCATCGGTAACGCGGCTGTTCAGGTCATCGGGAACCGGCCGAAGGTCGGTCCGCGTCGGGCCGAAGCTCAGCACGTGCTCTCCGAGCTGCTCGGGGCGCCGGTGTCGGTGTCGGCCACCACTACCGACGGCCTGGGGCTGACGGGCCGGGGCGAGGGTCTCGCGGCGATCGCCACGGCCCTGGTTACCGGCGATGAGGGTCGGAGCGGAACCGGCCGGTAAGCTGGCCCGTCGTGACCGAACGCCCCGCAGTCGTGATGCGGCTGTATGACACCTTGTCTGGCGGTGTGCGCGATTTCGCGCCACTGCGGCCCGGCCACGTCTCGATCTATCTGTGCGGCGCCACGGTTCAGGGCCTGCCCCACATCGGGCACGTGCGCAGCGGCGTCGCTTTCGACGTCCTGCGCCGCTGGCTGACCGCCAAGGGCTTCGACGTGGCGTTCATCCGCAACGTCACCGACATCGACGACAAGATCCTCACCAAGGCCGCCGACGCCGGCCGACCGTGGTGGGAGTGGGCCGCCACCTACGAGCGGGCGTTCTCGGCGGCATATGACGCGCTGGGTGTGCTGCCGCCGTCGGCCGAGCCGCGCGCCACCGGCCACATCACGCAGATGGTGGAGTTGATCGAACGGCTCATCGAGCGTGGGCACGCCTATGCCGGTGACGGTGACGTGTACTTCGACGTGGCGTCGCTGCCCGATTACGGCAAGCTCTCCGGCCACAAGGTCGAGGACGTCCATCAGGGCGAGGGCGTGGCCACCGGCAAGCGTGATCAGCGCGATTTCACGCTGTGGAAGGGCGCCAAGCCCGGTGAGCCGTCGTGGCCGACGCCGTGGGGCCGGGGCAGGCCCGGGTGGCACACCGAGTGCGTCGCGATGTGCGAGGCGTATCTGGGTGAACAGTTCGACATCCACGCCGGCGGCATGGATCTGGTGTTCCCGCATCACGAGAACGAGATCGCCCAGGCCGAGGCGGCCGGCGACGGCTTCGCCCGCTTCTGGCTGCACAACGGCTGGGTGACCATGGGCGGCGAGAAGATGAGCAAGTCGCTGGGCAACGTGCTGGCCATACCCGCGGTGCTGCAGCGGGTGCGCCCCGCCGAGCTGCGGTACTACCTGGGTAGCGCGCATTACCGCTCGATGCTGGAGTTCTCCGAGACCGCACTCACCGATGCGGCCCGGGCCTACACCGGCATCGAGGATTTCCTGCACCGGGTCCGCACCCGGGTGGGAGCCGTGGTGCCCGGTGAGTGGACGGCGAAGTTCGCCGCGGCCCTCGACGATGACCTGGCGGTTCCCGCGGCGCTGGCCGAGGTGCACGCGGTGCGGGCCGAGGGGAACCGGGCGCTGGAGAGCGGCGACCACGACACCGCGCTGAACCGGGCGATGTCGATCCGCGCCATGATGGGCATCCTCGGCGCCGACCCGCTCGACGAGCGGTGGGAGTCGCGGGATGAGACCTCCGCTGCGCTGGCGGCCGTCGACGTACTCGTGCACGCTGAGGTGAAGCGCCGCGAGGACGCCCGGGCGCGGCGCGACTGGGCCGAGGCCGACGCGATCCGCGACCGCCTCAAGCAGGCCGGGATCGAGGTCACCGACACCGCTGACGGGCCTCAGTGGTCACTCATCGACGGAACGGACAAGTAATGGCCGGCAACTCGCAGCGGCGGGGCGCGGTACGCAAGCCCGGCACCAAGAAGGGCCCGACGGTCGGCTCCGGTGGGGTCCGGCGGCGTGGGCTGGAGGGTAAGGGCGCCACCCCGCCCGCCCACCAGCGGCCCAACCATCCGGCAGCCAAACGTGCCGCCAAGACCGCCCGCCAGCAGCAGGGCAGGCACAAGAAAACGGACGATGTGGAGATCGTGCTCGGGCGCAACCCCGTGGTCGAATGCCTGCGCGCCGGGGTGCCGGCCACGGCGCTGTACGTGGCGCTGGGCACGGATTCGGATGAACGTCTGACCGAGTCCGTGCAGACCGCCGCCGACACGGGCATCGCGATCCTCGAGGTGCCGCGCCACGACCTGGACCGCATCGCTGCCAACGGTATGCATCAGGGCATCGCGTTGCAGATCCCGCCCTACGACTACGCCCACCCCGACGATCTGCTGGCCGCGGCGAAGGCCGACGCGATGGCGCCGCTGCTGGTGGCGCTCGACAACATCTCCGACCCCCGGAATCTCGGTGCGATCGTGCGCTCGGTGTCCGCGTTCGGCGGCCACGGGGTGCTGATTCCGCAGCGACGCTCGGCGTCGGTGACGGCGGTGGCATGGCGCACCAGCGCGGGTGCGGCTGCGCGGGTGCCGGTGGCGCGGGCGCCGAACCTGACCCGCGCCCTCAAGAACTGGGCGGACGCCGGTTTGCAGATCGTCGGTCTCGATGCCGGTGGGGACACCACGATCGACGATCTCGACGCCGACGGGCCGACGGTGCTGGTGGTTGGGTCGGAAGGCAAGGGACTGTCCCGGCTGGTGCGGGAGAACTGTGACGCGGTGGTGTCGATCCCGATGGCGGGACCCACCGAGTCGCTCAACGCCGCGGTCGCGGCGGGGGTGGTGCTCGCCGACATCGCCCGAAAGCGTCGGGGCTGACAGCGCAGGCTCAGCCCACCCGGGCCAGTGTGGTGGACTTCGGCTCGATCCCGATGCCGGGTGTGATCCGGCGCAGCCGCCGGATGGCCCACGGCGCCGCGAACGACACCGCCCAGCGCACGTTGCCGACGACTGTCGCGCTGCCGGACGGAGCGGCCAGAAACGACGTCGCAGGGCAGGCCAGCGGGTCGGCGTCCGGTAGGCAGTCGAAGACCCGCTCGGCCATGAACTCGTGGCCGAGCGCCGACAGGTGCACCCGGTCGTGGTCCCAGAGCCGGGGATCGCGGAATTCGTCGAAGCGCCAGAAGTCGATGAGCGCGACGCCGAGGTCGTCGGCGATGCGGCGCAGCAGTTCGTTGTAGATCGCCGCCCGCCCGCGCAACCCGCGGAACATGGGTTTGGCCCCCAGATCCGGCGCGGTGAAGGCGAGGACGGTGGCGCCGGTCTGCTGCAGGGACTTCAGGCCGTCGGCGTAGCGGGCCATCATGGCGTCCATGTCGACACGCAGGGCCATCAGGTCGTTCATCCCGGCGTAGATGGTCACCAGGTCCGGTTCGGCGAGCATGGCGGCCTGGACCTGGCCGGTCAGGATGTCGTTCATGGTCCGGCCGCGCACAGCGAGGTTGGCATAGCGGAACTCGGGATCGGCTCTTGCCAGCCGCGCGGCCAACCGGTCGGCCCAGCCGCACACGCCGTTCGGGCTACCGGGGTGAGGATCGCCGATGCCTTCGGTGAAGGAATCACCCAGCGCGACGTATCTGCGGTAGGGCACCACGCTCTTCATTGTCCCGGCTGAGGCGTGATCGCGCCCGCCGCACCGCTGCTCTGGCAGGTGAAACGTTGAGGGTCAGATGTTGAACAGTTGTAGACCGGCCCACAGCGCTGCGACGCCGGCGACCAGCGTCAGCGGGACCGTGCACAGTCCGACGAGGCTGAATGCGGCGGCGCCGGTGGGGACGTCTGATGTGCGCACCACGTTGCGCCACAGCAGGTTCGCCAGTGACCCGACGTAGGTGAGGTTGGGGCCGACGTTGACGCCGATCAGCATGGCCAGTACGGCGGGCGGCCCCATCGCCGCCACCAGCGGCAGCAAGACCAACACGGCCGGCAGATTGTTCACGACGTTGGACAGCATCGCGGCCACCGCGGCGATCCAGAGCAGCGCGGGCAGCCCCGTCCCGTCGGGCAGGATCTGCTGCATCGTCGATTCCAGGCCGTTGCGCATCACGGCGTCGACGACCACGCCCAGGCACAGCACGAACACGAGAAAGGGCCCGTCGACGGCGACGGTGATCCTGGTGACCGTTGTCCGCCCGGTGGCAAGGCCGCGGATGCCGAGAACCAGTGCCCCGGCCAGCGCAGCCCACGCCGGGGACAACCCGGCCAGCGAGGTCAGCGCGAAGCCGGCCAGTGTCAGAGCCAGCACGACGAGCGTGAAGCGCGGCCAGGGAGCCGGAGTTGCCTCGGCCCGCGGGCGCGGCGCCACGGCCAGATCTTTGGCGAAAAACTTTCGCAGTATGAGGAATTCAATCGCGACCACCGCCAGCCAGGGAAGTGCCATGACGGCGGTGAAGTGCAGGAACGACAGCCCGGCGGCACTGAATGCGAGCAGATTGGTCAGGTTCGACACCGGAAGCAGCAGCGACGCGCTGTTGGCCAGATGAGCGGTGGCGTAGGTGTGGGGCCGGGCGGGCACACCGAGGGTGCGGGCGGTGGCCAGCACGACGGGGGTCAGCAGCACCACCGTGGCGTCCAGGCTCAGGATCGCCGTGACCGCCGCGGCGATGGCGAAGACCGAAGCCAGCAACCGTTTCTGGTCCCCTCGGGTGCTGCGTGCCATCGCTGATCCTGCCGCGCGGAACAGTCCGTCGTCGTCGCACAGACGAGCCAGCACGAGCACCGCCGCGAGGAAGCCGACCACAGGGAGCAGGTCGGTCACCTCGGTGCGCGCGCTCTGCCACGTGGTCGCCCCGACCGCGAGCAGCAGCCCAGCCGCGGGTAGTGCCACCACGATCTCGGGCCAGCCGCGGGGGCGCCGCAACGCGAAGCCGAGCACGGCCGCGAGGGCGGCCACGGAGAGGATCAGCGCCATGGGTCGGCGCGGTGCCACAGCGTCGGCAGGTGCAGTGCCACCCCGTCGCGTTCGGCGAGTCCGGTCAGCACCGCCATCGTGGCGTCGAGATCGTCTGCGGCGAAAGGCAGTGCGCGCAAGGGCTTGTCGAGCGGACGGAAGAAGTCGTCCCAGTGGATCAGCACCACCCGGCGGGCGCCGACCGTGCGGACGGTCTGCGACCAGTATTCGACGAGGTATTCGGCCGGTTGCAGGCCGAGTTGCCCGACGCCGAGATAGGCCACGTCCGCGCGGTACCCGGACAGCGCCCCCGGCAGGTAGCCGGCGCTGCCGACGATCAGCAGTCGTCGGCCGGTCGGGCGGTGCGCGACCATGGTGGACCAGGCTTCGCCGCATCGGTAGGCCGACGCCCGCGCGGAGGGGGCCACGGGAGCGGTGATGGCACCCGGGAATCGATCCGGGGGGCAATGGTGTCCTTCGATCAACGTGATGTCGTAGTTGCCCGCGGTGACGGGCTCACCGGGGGTGACGATGTCGGCCCGATACAGACCGTGGCCGGCGGCGATCTGTGCGGCTGAGGATCCGCCGATGATGCGGGCGCCGGTGAGATCAGCCACCACCGCGGAGTCCATGGCGTGGTCGTAGTGGGTGTGCACCGGCGTCACGGCGGCCAGGCGCTGGACGCCCAGCCGCTCCAGACCCGACTCGATGCGCCGTCTGCTGGACCGCAACGGACAGGTCGCCACCGTGAGAAGACCGGGCCGGCTGAAGAACCCGTCGGTGAGTACCGCTGAGACACCGTCGTCGATCAGCAGCGTGGTGACCCCGGCCCAGGTCACGGACAACTCGGTGGCCTTCGACGCCGCGGGGACGTCGCAGAAGCCGCGGTAAGCCGCCAGGTCGGGCCGGCCCAACTTCAGACGCATCACGCCACCTTAGGCGGGGTTGCGTTGGGGTGGCCGGAGCCGGTATTAATGGAAATGATTTTCAAATAGTTTCGATCGCGGAGGCAGCTCATGAAGGCGGGAATTCACCCCGACTACCACCCCGTCGTGTTTCAGGACGCCAACACCGGCACGAAGTTCCTGACCAGGTCGACCGTGACGAGCGACAAGACCATCGAATGGGAGACCGCGGAGGGGGTGCGGGAGTACCCCCTGGTCGTCGTCGAGGTCTCGGCTGATTCGCACCCGTTCTGGACCGGAAGCCGTCGGATCGTCGACGCCGCAGGCCAGGTCGAGAAGTTCAACCGCCGCTACGGAAACCGGCGCTCGGGCGCGCACGGGCGGTGACCGACGGGTGGGGCTGGCGACGGCACGCACGGTGCCGGGGCCTGCCCACCGACCTGTTCTACGCCTCCGAGCAGTATCAGGGCAGTCTGCGGCGCGCACGTGAGGATGAGGTCAAGCGAATCTGCCACCGCTGCGCGGTACGCCCGCAGTGCTTGACCCATGCACTGGAACATCCTGAGCGCCATGGCATCTGGGGATCCACAACCCCGCGTGAGCGCGCGCGGATGGGCTCGGTCGGTGACCTTCGTCCTGATGCTGCGGTCAGTGGCCTTCGTCGTCCTGATGCCGCTGGTTGACGTCGTCGGCGGCGTCGAAGTCGTCGCATGGGTCCTCGTGCCAGTCGCCGAACGGGTCGTCGTAGGTGGCCCAATCCTGTTCTCGCGTCATCTCGTCGTCGGTCAGCAGGGCCCCGGAGAGGGCGTTGGTGATCACGCCCGGGTCCGCGCCGCAGACGAGCGCGGTCAGGGAGATGTGGCGGTCACCGAACCGCTCGTCCCACCGCAGACCGGCCAGGGCCACCCGCTCGGGGTCGGCGTATCCGTCGGAATGCTCCGCTGAGCTCGCGAGCCATTCACCGGCATGGCCCACTTTCAGTCCCCCGCCGGCGGATTCGATCCACACCACGGCGTCGGGCTGGGTGGCCAGCCAGGCCCGTCCGCGCACCCGCACCACGCCGTCGAGCAGATCGTCGATCGCGATATGAAGCCGCAACGGGTGGAACGGCCGGTCAGCGTTGAACTCCACCAGCTCGACGTCTCCGTCGGCGCCCAGTGGCGGTTGCCCGGCGAGCAATGCCTCGTGGGGGTTGTGCTCGCGGCCGCGCCGGGCGGTCCATTGCAGAGCCGCCAGCGCCGGTTCCAGGAGTGCCGGCCCCACCACGTGCTGCGATCGCGGTGCCAGCCGGCGCAGAACCGCCGACGTCCGGTCGTGTGTCGCGGACAGCACGAGTACATCGGCGAACTCGGCCTGGCCGACGACGACCTGAGCGACGGTCCGGTCGTCGTCGAGCACTTCGTCGTCCAGCGCCTGGGTCAGCCACGAGGCGGTGTGCACGGTGCTCACCACCGCTTCGATCCGGACGTCGCGGGCCGCCGGGCCATCTGTGTATCCCGGTCCGACCCGGACGATGACGTTGTTGATGGCCCAGCACACCGGTTCGGGCTCCAGCCAGGGCGCCAGGTGGACGACGATGCGCTTCACGTCGTCGCGCCGGTGCAGGCGGCGCAACAGGATCAGCAGGTCTTCTCGGATCGTGCAGTCGACGCAGCAGTTCGTCAGTTCCAGCGGCCATTCCGAGGTGTGGGGTCGCAGATCGTCGCCGATGCGCACGCTGCGCACCACGACGTGGCCGTCGAAGCGGTGCCGGACCACGATCGTGCCCGGCGTCCGCGCCAGCGTCTCGCAGACGTCGTCGGTCATCTCCTGGCCGGCCACCACGATCACCGGTGTTCGCTTCATCGTCACCCTCAACATCGCCGCTTAACGAAAACCATTTCCATCTAGATTGGACGCGACGATACCTCGCCAATCGTGCGGTGTCGAAAATGAGCTGTGAGGTGTCAGTAGCTGTACGGGTTCTCGGGTGCCTCGATCTCCTGGACCGCAACCACCTGCATCGTCGGGGTGGAACGCATCGATGAGTCGCCCTGTCCCGCAGGAATCGTGCCTTCCACCCGTACCCAGGTCCCGTCGGCGAGGGCGGCCGCACGCGCGGCGGCCGGACCGTCCAGATCGATACGAGCCAGCTGGGCATCGGCGGCGCAGCACAGGATCACCACGCGTCCGAGCTGGACCTCGCCACTCTCCTTCATGGTGAAGCCCGTAACCGTGATCAGCCGCCCATCAAGGGTGTTCGCCGAATCCTGCGCGACCCGGACCAGCACCTCGGGCAGGGCGAGCTCTGGTGCCCGCTCAGCGGGCAGCGCCGGGAACGGCCGCCGCAGCACTTCGGTCGAGACCTCTCGCACGGCGGGCCGCGCGGTCTGCGGGCCGAGCGCCGGCGGCACGACGAAACCCAGCAGCGCGACCGGCACGATCAACAACCACAGCACACCCGAGCGATGCCGGTGACCGTGCTCGGCCTCCTGCGGGCCGCCGCGGATGTCACGCGCGATCGACACCAGCGCCAGAACGATCAGAAGGACCGCCGAGGCCATCAGCCACGGCAGCAGCGAGGGTTTCACGTAGCGGGTGAAGGTTCCGGTCACCGAGATGATCAGCGTGCTGACACCGACCAGCAGCAGCAGCGCGTTCTCGGTTTCGCGGCTCATCGGTTACCCACCACCAACAGGCCGACGCCGGTGGCCACCACCACTGCGACCACGAAGGTGACCGGCGCGAAGCGCACCGCGAAGGCGCGGCCGAACATGCCTACCTGCATGGCGAAGAGCTTGATGTCGATCGCGGGGCCGACGACCAGGAAAACCAGCCGAGGTATGAGCGGGAGCATCGACAGGCTGGCCGCGACGAACGCGTCGGCCTCCGAACACAGCGCCAGGATCACCGCCAGCAACGCCATCACCGCGATGCCGAGCAGCAGTTGCCCGGCCAGGTGGTCGTACACCCACTCAGGTACCACGATGTGCAACGCCGCGGCGGCCGCGGCGCCGATGACCAGATAGGACGAGGCCTGCAGGAAGTCATGCCGCGCTGCCTCGGTGAACACGGTCCAGCGAGACCCGTCGTGGCCGTGCAGGTGCGGCATCCGGCGAGTGATCCAGCGCGGCTGGCCGAACCGTGCCCAGAGCGCACCCATGATGAGCGCGGTCAGCAGCGATGCCGCGCAGCGGGCGGCGACCATGCGGGGCTCTCCGGGAAATGCGACAGCCGTCGACACCAGCACCACCGGGTTGATCGCCGGTGCGGCCAGCATGAATGTCAGGGCGGCGGCCCCGACAGCACCTTCCCCGAACAGGCGGCGGGCGATGGGCACCGAACCGCACTCGCAGCCTGGCAGCGCCGCGCCGCCGACCCCGGCGGCCAGGATCGCCGCGGACGGACGCCGTGGCAACCAGCGTGCCAGCCGATCAGGGGTGACGTAGGCGGCAACAGCGCCACTGACCAGAATGCCGAGTGCCAGGAACGGGATCGCCTGGACGAAGATGCCGCAGAACACCGTTGCGGCCGTGGCGATATCGGGTGTTCCGGCCACGAAGCTGCGCAGGAACGAACCGGCGAGCGCCAGCCCCACGACGACGGCGACGAGCACGTGCATCGATCCCAGGCGCGTCCGCCGAGGTTGCGCGTCAACCGCCACGGCGGCCATTGTGCCAGCAGGAACCATCTGGCGTGCCGATCCCGACAGCCGGTTCGCCAGCTAAGGTGAGCTGATGGCTCTGCAGGGTTTACTGGTGAAGGCGGCGTCGACCGTCGTGACGGGCGCGGTCGGCGTCGCGGCCTACAACGGGGTACGGAAGGCACTGGCCAAGGCGCCGCTGCGGGAGGCCTCGGTGTCGGCGACGGCGCTGGCACTTCGCGGCGCGCGGAAGGCCGAGGAGGGTGCGGAGTCGGCCCGCCTGAAGGTCGCCGACGTGGTGGCCGAGGCCCGCGAGCGGATCGGCGAGGAAGCTCCGCCGCCGGCGGTGTCCGACAGTGGCCACGATCACGATCACTGATCCCGTGGTCGCGCTGACCGTCGTCTCCGATGCGGCGGGCCGGATTCGGTTGCACGCGCCGTGGTTTCGCGGTGACTCGCGGCGCGCGGTCGCGATCGAGGATGCGGTCGAGCAGGTTTCCGGTGTGCGCGCGGTGCACGCCTACCCGCGCACCGCGTCGATCGTCATCTGGTATTCACCGAAGCGTTGCGAGCACAGTGAGCTGTTCGCCGCCATCGAAACTGCGGCCGGGGTGGCCCGAGAGTTGGTGCCCGTCCGGACGCCCCGCAGCGCCGACATCGCCAACGCCGATGTCCTCCGGATGACTGTCGGCGGGTTCGCGCTGGCGCTGCTCGGAATCAGGCGCTACGTGTTCGCTCGGCCGCCACTGCTCGGGCCGAGTAGTCGTCTGGCAGCCACCGGCGTCACCATCTTCACCGGCTATCCCTTCCTGCGGGGCGCTCTCCGGACGCTACGCGGTGGCCGATCGGCCGGAACCGATCTGCTGGTCAGTGCCGCCACCATTGCCAGCCTGGTGCTCCGCGAGAACGTCGTGGCTCTGACGGTGCTGTGGCTGCTCAACATCGGTGAGTACCTGCAGGACCTGACGTTGCGGCGAACTCGGCGGGCGATCGCGAACCTGCTGCAGGGAAATCAGGACACCACGTGGGTCCGGCTGGCCGACGGCACCGAAGTGGAGATGGCGACCGCCGAACTGCGTGTCGGCGACGAAGTGGTCATCCACGATCAAGTTGCGTTGCCGATCGACGGTGTGGTCGTCGACGGAGACGCGATCGTCGACCAGTCGGCGATCACCGGGGAGAACCTCCCGGTGGCCGTCTCAGCGGACACCCGGGTGTACGCCGGGTCGGTGGTCATGCGGGGCCGCCTGGTGGTCCGCGCCGAGGCGGTCGGCTCCGAGACGACGATCGGGCGGATCATCGCGCGGGTGGAGGAGGCGCAGCACGACAGGGCCGCGATTCAGACGGTAGGGGAGAGCTTCTCCCGCCGGTTCGTTCCGGCGTCGTTCCTACTGTCTGCGGCCACGCTGCTGGTGACCCGTGACGTGCGCCGCGCGATGACGATGCTGCTGGTGGCGTGTCCGTGCGCTGTGGGATTGTCGACCCCCACGGCCATCAGCGCAGCGATCGGGAACGGCGCGCGCAGGGGAATCCTGATCAAGGGTGGTTCGCACCTCGAGCAAGCCGGTCGTGTCGACGCCGTCGTGTTCGACAAGACCGGAACACTGACGATCGGTCGCCCGGTGGTCACCAATCTGGTTGCTTTCCACAAGGACTGGGAACCCGAGCAGGTGCTGGCCTACGCCGCCAGCTCGGAGATCCATTCCCGTCACCCGCTCGCCGAGGCGGTCATCCGCTCGACGCAGGAACGCCACATCGAGATCCCGCCGCACGAGGAGTGCGAGGTGCTCGTCGGGCTGGGAATGCGAACCTGGGCCGACGGCCGGACGCTGCTGCTCGGGAGTCCGTCGCTGCTGCGTCAGGAGAAGGTGCGCGTCACCAAGAAGGCCACCGAGTGGGTGGACACGTTGCGCCGCCAGTCCGAGACGCCGCTGCTGCTCGCGGTTGACGGCAAGCTGGTCGGGTTGATCAGCCTGCGCGACGAGATCCGCCCGGAGGCGGTCGAGGTACTGCAGCGGCTGCGGGCCAACGGGGTGCGGCGGATCGTCATGCTCACCGGCGACCACCCGGACGCGGCCGCGGCGGTCGCTGAGCGCCTCGGGATCACCGAGTGGCGGGCCGAGGTGCTGCCCGACGACAAGCTCGAGATGGTGCGGCTGTTACGCGAGGAAGGGCACACCGTCGCGATGGTCGGTGACGGCGTCAACGATGCGCCGGCGCTCGCCGAGGCCGACATCGGCATCGCGATGGGGCTCGGCGGCACCGATGTCGCGGTGGAGACTGCGGATGTGGCGTTGGCCAGCGACGACCTCAGCCGCTTGCTCGACGTCCGCGATCTCGGCGGCCGCGCTGTCGATGTGATCCGGCAGAACTATGCGATGGCGATCGCGGTGAACGCGATCGGCCTGGTCATCGGGGCGGGTGGCGCGCTGTCGCCGGTGCTGGCCGCGGTGCTGCACAACGCGTCGTCAGTGGCTGTGGTCGCCAACAGTTCCAGACTGATCCGCTATCAGCTCACCGAGCCCTCGACCACGCGCTGAGCCCGGCGTTCGCATGCCGTACAGGCCGACTGCGGCGGCGATCAGACATGCGGCGGCAACGCTGCCGGCGAACCAGGGGAACACGGCTGAGAGCTCCCACCGGGTGGCGGCCCAGCCGGCGACGAGGGTGGGCACCGCCATGGCGGTGTAGGCCACCAGATAGAACGCCGACATGGTCTCACCGCGACGGTCGGCGGGGACGACGTCGGACAGGTGCCGCAGTGATCCACCGAAGCCCAGACCGAAGGTCACCCCGAGTAATCCGGCGGCGACGAACACCAGTGGCCACCTGTGTGTCATCAACACCGGGATGGTGAGTACCAGCGACAGCGCCATACCGACGTCACCGATGATTGCGGAGTACCTGGCAGGCAGCCGGGTCGCGGCGAGCTGGGCCATAGCGGCCGCGAAGGCGGTCGTTCCGACGACAGCGCCACCGAAAACCAGGTTGTCGATGTGGGTCTGGCGGGCCGCCAGCGACGGGTACAGCGACAGCAGCACGCCCAGAACCGACCAGGAGGCCATGACGCCGAGCGCGGAGAACCAGAAGTCGCCGCGGATCTCCACGGGAACAGCGGGTTTGGCGATGCGGATCGGGCCGGGATTGCGGGCGGTGTGGGGTTCGCGCAATGCCAGCACACCGATACCGACGAGAAGGCAGATCACCGCCACGACCGCGTACGGAGTCCGCAGGGGGTGAGGAGCGTACTGGGCCAGCAATGCCGAACCGATGATCGCGATCGTCATGCCGACGTTGAAGCTCACTCCGCTGAGCTGCCCGGACCGCACGCCGCGGTCGGGCCGCAGGTCCAGCAGCGCTGCCGCGCCGGCTACGACGATCGAGCCGACGGCGGCGCCGTGGATGGTGCGAGCCAACAGCAGGAGCGCCATGTTGTCGGCCACCAGGAAGACCCCGAGGCCGACCAGCAGAGCGAACAGTGCGCCCAGGAGTACCGGTTTGCGTCCGACCACGTCGGACACTCGGCCGGAGACGAGCACCGCGGCGAGCGCGGCGAGCGCGTAGACGGCGAAGACGACTGTCGTCGCCAACGGCGAGAGGTGCCAGGTGCTCTCGTAGATGCCGTACAGCGGTGCGGGGAGACCGGATACGCCCAGCGCCACGCCGCTGACGACGAGCAGCAGTGGATAGGCCCATCGCTGCTGCCGGCCGCTCGGACGATCCAACGCCACCATCGCGGATGCACTTCCCGTCGAGTAGGTTTGACAGACATCGAACCCCGCCGAGCGTACGCTGGGTTTGACCGATATCAAACCTCGTGTGGTGAAGGGCACTTTGGATGGCAGACGACACAGGGGTCGCCGCCCCTGTCGGTACGGTGCAGCAGGTGCTGGCCGCGGTCCACGATCCAGTGCGCCTGGAGATGGTCCGCCGTCTGTACAACGCGGGAAAGCCACTGCAGTGCGGGGCGCTCTACGACGGAATCAACAAATCCACGGCCACCCACCACTTCAAGATCCTGCGCGAAGCGGGGGTGACCGAACGGTTGGCCGTCGACGGTCTGATTCATCAGCGGCTGCGTCGTGCAGAGGTGGATGCGGCCATCCCGGGACTCCTCAGCAGCATCGTCCAGGGCGTGAACGCCGAGTCGGCTAACTGAACGGCGCGAGTGTCACGCCCTCGTCGACGAGGCGGCGACGCACCGCGGCCGCAATCTGTACTGCGCCGGGCGAATCGCCGTGTACACATACCGATTCCACGGTGATGGGGATCGTCGATCCGTCGACCGCGTCGACGCGGCCGTGAGTCACCATCGAGATCACCCGCTCGGCGATCTCGTCGACATCCTCGAGGACGGCATTGCGTTCGCGGCGTGACACGAGCTTGCCGTCCGGCCGGTACGAGCGGTCGGCGAACGCTTCGGGGACGGCGCGCAGTCCGAATTCCTCCGCGGCGGCGAAGAACATCGATCCGGCGATGCCCAGCACGGGCAGGGACGGGTCGACCGCGTGCACGGCCGCTGCGACGGCATGCGCCTGGCTACGGTTGGTGACTATCGAGTTGTACAGCGCACCATGTGGTTTGACGTAGGAGACGGACGTGCCGGCGGCCGTGGCCAACGCTGCGAGCGCGCCGATCTGGTAGATGACGTCGGCGGTCAGGTCGGCAGGCTCGACGTCGATGAATCGTCGGCCGAAGCCGGCGAGGTCGCGGTAACTGACCTGGGCGCCGATGCGTACCCCCCGATCCGCGGCCGCCCGGCACACCGTCAACAGGTTCGCCGGATCGCCGGCGTGGAAGCCGCACGCGACATTGGCGGAGGTGACGATGTCGAGCATGGCGTCGTCATCACCGAGTGTCCAGACGCCGAACCCCTCGCCGAGGTCGGCGTTGAGGTCCACCGAACCCGCTGCCATCGCCCCAGCCTAGTGCGGTGCGGTCCCGTCGATGTCGATGCGGTGGTCAGCCGCCGCGGTGAGTGCGGTGTCGTGGGTGGCCGCGATGACGGTTGTGCCCGTATCAGCCAGGCGGCGCAGGTGGGTGATCACCAGCTCTCCCGAGACGGCATCGAGTCCGGTGGTGGGTTCGTCGAGCAGTAGGAGAGGAGCTTCCTGGGTCAATGCCTGAGCAAGCAGGACGCGCTGGCGCTGGCCGCCGGAGAGCTCGCCGAGGGTGCGGTCCCGGATGTCCGCGAGGCCGAGTTCGGTGATCCAGTGCTCGACGACGGCGTGGTCGGCTCCGCTGGGACGGCGAAGCAGTCCCAGCCGCCGCCAGCGGCCCATCATGACGGCTTCGGCAGCGGTGAGCGGGAAGTTGTCGCCGGCCCGGCTGCGTTGCACGGCGTAGGCGACATCGGTAACGCTCACATGCACGTGGCCCCGGTCGGGGCGTCGCACTCCCGCGATCAGATCCAACAGGGTGGACTTGCCGCATCCGTTGGCGCCGACCACCACGGTGAGCGAGGTCGGTGCGATCTGCAGGTCGAGCCCGTTGAACACCGGGACGCGGTCATAGCTGAACGCCACGCCGGTCAGCTGGATCCGGGCGGTGTAGGCCTCGGTCTTATTGAAAATGACTTTCATTACTGCTAGAAGTGTACGCCATGCAGTTGTTGTTGGAGCCGTTCGAAGCGGACGTCGTCGTTCGGGCTCTTGTCGCCGGGATGATCGCAGCGTGCCTGTGCGCCGTGGTGGGGTGCTGGGTCCTGCTGCGCCACAGTGTTTTTCTCGGTGACGCGATGACACACGGCATGCTGCCCGGTGTGGCGGTCGCCGCTTTGCTGGGCGGCAGCCTGATGGTCGGTGGCCTCCTGGCCGCACTGGCCATGGCGCTCGGTGTCGCGCTGATCGGTCGGTCGTCGAAACTCGCGTCGGACGCCAGCATCGGTCTTCTGCTGGTGGGCACGCTCGCGCTGGGCGTCATCATCGTCTCGCGATCGCAGAGTTTCGCCGTCGATCTCACCGGCTTTCTGTTCGGAGACGTGTTCGCCGTCCGCACAAGCGACCTGGTCGTCCTGGCGGTGGCGCTGGCGTTGACGTTCATCGCTGTCGTGATCGGGCACCGTGCGTTCGTGGCTGTCACATTCGACCCTCGCAAGGCGGCCACGCTCGGACTGAGGCCGCAGGTCGCGATCCCCGCGCTCACCGTGTTGATGGCGGTGGCCATGGTGGCCTCCTTCCACGTGGTCGGCACCTTGTTGGTGTTGGGCCTGCTGGTAGCACCACCGGCGACCGCGCTGGCTTGGGCGAGGTCCATACCCGCAGTCATGGCGCTCGCCGCACTGATCGGCTCGGCCGCGGTGTATCTGGGCCTGGTTGTCTCGTGGTACGCCCAGACCGCCGGCGGTGCGACGATCGCCGGAGTTGCGGTGTTGATGTTCTTTGTCTCGACGTTGCTGTCTCAGCTGCGTTCGCATTGGCGGCGTGCGTCGGTGGTGGCGGTCTCCGCATGCCTGGTCGCCGGATGCTCGGGCGGAGGTCCCGCGCCGTCGGAGACGTCGCAGTCGACGGCGGCCGGAGAGGACGAGGTGGCCGTCGAGGGCGCGCGGGAACTCGACGGCCCGTTGACGAAACTCGTCATCGTGGACCCGACCAGTGGTGACACCGCGGTGTACGACGCTGTCGAGGAGACCGAGAGCGCCGTCGGATCCTTCGGCGCGATCACCGCGGTCGACGGGGATGGACGGTACGTCTACCTGCAGACCGGAGACGGCGCGACCATTGTGGACGCCGGCGCATGGACTTTCGACCACGGCGATCACTACCACTATTTTGCAACTGAACCGGCGCTGGTGGGCACGCTCGACATCCCGGTTTTCTCAGCAGTCGCAAGTAATTCACTCGTCGCTGTCGAGTCGGCGGAAGGGCCTGTCGCGGTCCTGGACTACGAGAAGCTCGGTGAACGCACCGTCGAGCCCGCAGGGCTTTCCCTTGGAAAGGACGTCACTGCGGCGGTGCCCTACGGCAGCCGTGTCGTCACCGTCACGGGCACGGGTCGCATGCAGGTCATCGACGACACCGGTGCGAACGACCTGGTCGGCGAGTGTGTCAACCCGACATGGTCGAAGGCGTCGCGGCGCGCGGTGGTATTCGGTTGTGAGGCAGGCGCAGTCCGGGTCACCGGCGGGGAGGGTGACCTGACAGTCACCGCCATGCCGTTCCCACCTGATGCGCCGGCGCAACGGCCACAGCAGATGGATCACCGTGATCGCGCCGATGTGTTCGCCGGGTTGTCACCGGGCACCGTCTGGGTTCTCGACAGCCGGCAGCGCAGGTGGACGACCATTGCGGTGCCCGACGCGGTGGCCGCGAACACCGCGGGTGATGGCTCAGTGCTCGTGCTGCACCGCGATGGGAGTCTGAGTTCTTTCGACGTCAACGAACGTACGGAGACCGCGCGGGTGCCCCTGTTCCCCGGTGGTGTGCCCGAGCAAGGCCCACAGCCGGTGATCGACATCGACTCCGACCGTGCTTATGTCAACAACGCCGGCGCCCGGGAGATCTATGAAATCGACTACGCCGACGGGATCAGGATCGCCCGCACGCTTCACACCGACGTCGTTCCCGGTCTGATGGTCGAGGCTGGGCGGTGAGGCGGAACTGTCTGCGCTGGACCCTGTCATGGTTGGTTGCTGCCCTCGTCGCGACGGTCACGGCGTGCGGTGGTGGCGGAGCGGACTCAGGCCGCAGCGAGATCGTCGTCACCACCAACATCCTCGGTGACGTGGTGCGCAACGTGGTCGGTGACGCCGCCGAGGTCCGGGTGCTCATGAAACCGAATGCCGACCCGCACTCTTTCGGTGTCTCCGCGCAGGAAGCCGAGGCGATGAACACCGCCGATCTGATCGTCTACAACGGTCTCGGGCTGGAGGAGAACGTGACCCGCAATGTCGAAAGCGCTGCGGAAAGCGGGGTCCCGACGCTCGCGGTGGGGGAGCGCATCGATCCGATCCGGTACACCGAAGGGGATTCCGCGGGTGCGCCCGATCCGCACTTCTGGACTGATCCGCAGCGCATGATCACCGCGGTCGACGTTATCGAGCGGGCAATCATCAACGAGGTCAACGGAATCGACACCGTGGCGGTCGAGCACAACGCTCAGGTCTACCGTCGGCAGCTACAAGAGCTCGACACATCGATGGCCGCCGACTTCGATTCCATCGCGCCCCAGCGCCGCAAGCTGGTCACCAACCACCACGTGCTCGGTTATCTGGCCCAGCGGTTCGGTTTCACCGTGATCGGTGCGATCGTCCCCAGCGGCACGACGCTGGCCGCCCCGAGCCCGTCGGATCTCGAATCGCTGGTCGCGGCCATCGAAACGGCCAGGGTTCCGGCCATCTTCGTCGATTCCTCGCAGCCTGAGAAGTTGGCCCGCGTGCTGTCCGAGCAGGCCGACATCGACGTCCAGATCGTGCCGCTGTACAGCGAATCACTCAGTCCCCCAGGGACTCCAGGATCGACATATCTCGACATGATGCGCTCCAACACCGACTCCATCGTCAACGGCCTGCGATAGCCGCAGCCCACCCATCAGCTCGGAAGGGAGCAGATATGTTCGATACGCGGTGGTTGTACCGCGCCGGAGCACTGTCGTGCGCGGCGGCAACCTTGGTGGCGTGCTCGTCTGGAACCGACAGCGCCGAGAGCACTCAGAGCGCGGAGTCGGCACCGGCATCGGAGGCGCCTTCCGAACCGGTCGCCGAGCCATTGGTGGCGACGTACGACGGAGGTCTCTACGTCCTTGACGGTGAGACCCTCGAGGTCGCCCAGGACATCCCGCTCGACGGATTCCTGCGGGTCAATCCGGCCGGTGACGAGGCGCACGTGCTCGTGACCACAGACGAGGGCTTCCGAATTCTCGATGCGGCGGGCGGCGAAATGACCGACGACACCTTCGCCGCCTCCGACCCGGGCCACGTCGTCGTGCATGGCGAGAACACCGTGTTGTTCGCCGACGGTTCGGGTGAGATCACCGCATTCGATCCGCACGCGCTCGAAGAGGGCGGACTTCCGGAAGGCCGCACCTTCTCCACGCCAGAGCCCCACCACGGCGTCGCGGTGATTCTGTCGGACGGGACACTGGTGCACAGCCTCGGCAACCCGGATAGCCGTTCCGGCGCGGTGGCCAAGCAGGGTGACCGCGAGATCGCCCGCAGCGAAGAGTGCCCCGGTATCCACGGCGAGGCGGTGGCCGCCGATGAGGTGGTCGTACTCGGTTGCGAGAACGGTGTGCTGACCTACGCCGACGGCGCGTTCACCAAGATCCCCAGCCCCACCCCGTACGGTCGGTCGGGCAACCTCCGTGGACATGACGACTCGCCGGTCGTGCTGGGCGACATGAAAGTCGATCCCGATGCCGAGCTCGAGCGGCCGAACCAGTTCACGCTGATCGACACCACGACCGATCAGATGCAGATTGTCCAGCTGCCCGAGTCGGTCAGCTATTGGTTCCGTTCGCTGGGTCGCGGACCCCAAGGCGAAGCCCTGATCCTGGGCACCGACGGCAAGCTCTATGTGTACGACCAGGTGACCGGCGATCAGATCCGGGCGATCGACATCATGGAATCGTGGACCGAACCCGACGACTGGCAGGCCGGCGGCCCGGCTGTGTTCACCCGTGAAGATGCCGTCTACGTGTCGGACCCTGCCACTCGGCAGATCCATCTCGTCGACCTGCAGTCCGGCACAGTGTCGGCATCCACGACGTTGGAGCAGGCCCCCAACGAGCTGAGCGGGGCCGTCGGGCATCACCACCACTAGGCGAGTCGGTGCGACGATGGTGGTGTGCCCCGAGCTGACATCCTCATCACGGCGTCAGAACTGGCGCGCCACCTCGTCGCCGGCCGACCGGTGAACGTCCTCGACGTCCGTTGGGAACTGACACAGCCCGACGGGCGCGAGGCGTTCTCCGCCGGTCATGTTCCCGGCGCCGTGTACGTCTCGCTCGAGGACGAGCTGACCGATCACGCGGTGTCAGGTCGAGGCCGCCATCCGCTGCCGTCCGGGCCTGCTCTGGAGGAGGCCGCCCGCCGGTGGGGGATGCGTGCCGGCGTTCCCACCGTGGTCTATGACGACTGGAACCGCGCCGGGTCGGCTCGGGCCTGGTGGCTGCTGACCACGGCAGGTGTCAAGGACGTCCGCATTCTCGATGGCGGCCTCTCCGCCTGGGTGGACTCCGGTGGCGAACTCGAAACAGGCTTCACCACAGTCGGTCTCGGTGATGTGACGATCACGTATCGCGACCTGTACCAGGGTGAGCTGCCGACTCTGACCGCCGACCGGACAGCGGAACTGGCTGGCCCACTGCTCGATGCGCGCGCTCCGGAGCGGTTCCGCGGAGAACGCGAACCCGTCGACCCTGTCGCCGGCCACATACCCGGCGCCCGCAGCACTCCGAGCACGTCGGTGCTGTCAGTCGACGGCACGTTCCGCACCGATGACGAGTTGCAGGGGTTCTTCACCGACCGCGGTGTCGACGCCAGCACCGGCGCGGGCGCGTACTGCGGCTCAGGTGTCACGGCCGCGGTGTTGATCGCGGCGTTGCAGATGATCGGTTTGGAGGCCCAGCTGTTTCCGGGATCGTGGTCGCAGTGGTGCGCCGAGCCGGACCGGCCGGTGGCCACGGGAGACTGACTCCTCAACGCGTACAGCCCCTACGGGCTGAGGCGGCTCACTCAGTTCGATCGGCTCAGTCAGTTCGATCGGCTCACTCAGTTCGATCGGCTCAGTCTGGCCATGTGCAATTCGGCGCGCAGGTTCGTCGGGAGATCGCCCGGATCCCACTCGCCGGAAGCGATCCATTGGCACACCGCGTCGGCATCGACTTCGTCACGCACCGGACCGATCCACTGCATGGACGACACGGGGGCCCGGTCCCTCGTGCAGGGCTGCAGCACCAGCATCACCTCCCGACCCGAATTGCCCGGCCCTGCCGAGGTCTTCCCGCCGCAGGCGAAGGTGCCCAGCAAGCAATTGGTCACGACCAACACTCCGTGCGGGCAGTTGCGCACCACCTGCCGCAGCTTCGGCATCACCATCGCCGTGACGTCGGTGCCGCAGGCCGTGCAGACGGCCACGGTGAACGGGTTGTCGGTGTGTCGTCGCCTCGCGTCCAACGGTTGTCTCCTCGGTAGCCTCCGCAGCAGGCCGTTATTGGTAACGGTTTCCAACAGTGCTCACTTCACGCTACAGTGCGGCATGGTCGTTGTCGAAAATCGTTTTCAATAAATGAGGAGGATGTCCGTGGGTCGAATGACTGGCAAGGTCGCTTTCGTCACCGGGGCTGGGCGCGGCCAGGGCCGCAGCCATGCTGTCCATTTGGCCGACGAGGGGGCCGATCTCGTCATCGTCGACATCGGCGAGGACATCGACACGAACTCCTACCCGCTGGCGACGGCCGCCGATCTCGATGAGACCGCCAGGCTCGTCGAGAAGTCCGGCCGGCGCGTGATTGCCGCCCAGGTCGACGTCCGTGACCGGGTGGGTCTGAAGGGGGTGCTCGACGACGCGGTCGCCGACCTGGGCGGCCTGGATGTGGTGGTCGCCAACGCGGGTATCTGCCCGCTGGGCAACGACATTCCCGTCCAGGGCTTCGTCGATGCGTTCGATGTCGATTTCGTCGGTGTGGTGAACTCGGTACACGTAGCACTGCCGCACCTGAAGCCGGGCGGTGCGATCGTCGTGACCGGATCGGTGGCGGGACTGGTCCCGCAGACCGGCATCAACGGACAGGGCGGCATGCAGGGAGCCGGCGGCGACGGATACGGGCTGGCGAAGAAGATGATTCGCGATTACACGAAGTCGCTGGCACTCACGCTGGGGCCGAGTCGGATCCGGATCAACGCTGTGCACCCCACCAACGTCGACACCGACATGCTGCACAACTCGGCGATGTACAAGACGTTCCGTCCCGACCTGCCGGAGCCGACCCGCGAAGACGCCGAACTCACCTTCCCGTTCATGCAGGCCATGCCCGTGCCCTACATCGACGCATCGGACATCTCCCACGCCGTGGTCTACCTCGCCTCCGACGAATCCCGGTACGTGACCGGCCAGCAGCTGTTCGTCGACGCCGGAGCCTCGCTCAAGCTCGGTCTCTGACCAGGTTCACCGTTTGACCCGGTGCCCGCTGGGTAACCGCTGGCACCATGTGGTTCGACGACTGGTCTGACATCGTTCGGGTGCTGATCGTCGGCACCGCCGCCTACGTCGGACTGGTCGCCCTGTTGCGGATCTCGGGCAAACGGACTCTGGCCAAGCTCAACGCCTTCGATCTGGTCGTCACCGTGGCGTTCGGTTCGACGCTGGCCACCATTCTGCTCAGCTCGGACGTGTCCTACGCCGAGGGTGTCACGGCTCTGATCCTGCTGGCGGTACTGCAGTTCGTCGCGGCCATGATCTCGTCGCGTCTGCGCCTGGGCCGGGCGGTGATCACCGCCCGGCCGACCCTGCTGCTGCACGAGGGCGTCATTCTCGGCGAGAGGCTGCGAGAGCAGCGCATCAGTGCCGATGAGATCCGCCAGGCCGTGCGGGCGAGCGGTGCGGGGAGCCTGGCCGACATCGCTGCGGTGGTGCTCGAGACCGACGGCTCACTGAGTGTGATCAGCGCCGATCGTCTCGGCGACGGCTCGGCCCTCGGTGGCCTGTCAGTGTGAGTGACTGTGTGTCACACCCCATGCCGGCAACGGATCGTCGAAGCTGACCCAGGCCTCTTCTCCGGCTGACAGTTCCATGTCGGTCAGCAGGGCCCCGGTGAGCAACTCCTGCACCCGATCCCGGTCCAGCTTGACCCCGATGAACACGATCTCCTGCCCCGGCGCGATCTCGGTGCTCGACCAGTACTGGGCGGGCTCGATCACGAGATTGGGGCCAGCCTGCGACCAGATGGCCGCGATGTTCGGCCTGCTGGCGATCCAGCAGAACCCCTTGCTGCGCAGGATGCGGGTCATCTGGCCCAGCGCCCGGGCGAGGCGATTCGGGTGGAACGGCCGGTCCGCCCGGAACGTCATGGAGCTGATGCCGTACTCCTCGGTCTCCGGGGTGTGACCGTCAGCGATCTCTTCATCCCAGCCGGGAGCCTCCGCGGCCAGGATCGGGTCGAACAGCCCGGTGTCGAGCACCTCGGACAGATCGACGACGCCGTGGTCGGTGTGGATCAGTTTGGCCGTCGGATTCAACCGTCGCACCAGCGTTTCGACGGTCGCCAGCGTGGCCGGGGTCACGAGGTCGGTCTTGTTCAGCAGGATGACGTCGGCGAACTCCACCTGGTCGACGAGGAGGTCGGCGACACTGCGGGCGTCGCCTTCCCCGGCGGTCATCTGACGATCAGCCAGTGCCTCGCCCCGGGCGATCTCGGTGAGGAACGTCGAGGCGTCGACGACGGTCACCAAGGTGTCGAGCTTGGCCAGCTGGCCGAGGCTGAAGCCGTCCTCGAACTCCCAGCTGAACGTCGCGGCCACCGGCATCGGTTCGGAGATCCCGGTGGACTCGATGACCAGCTGGTCGAACTTGCCCTGGCGCGCCAGCGCGCCGACGGCTTCGATCAGGTCCTCGCGCAGCGTGCAGCAGATGCACCCGTTGGTGAGCTCGACCAGTTTCTCCTCGGTGCGATCGAGGTGGCCCTGTCCGGCCACCAAGGCGGCGTCGATGTTGACCTCGCTCATGTCGTTGACGATGACGGCTACACGGCGGCCTTCGCGGTTGGCCAGGATGTGGTTGAGCAGGGTCGTCTTGCCGGTGCCCAGGAATCCGGAGAGCACAGTGACGGGCAGTTTCGGGGACACTTCGGTAGCCATATCTTAATGATAATCATTTTCATTTAGTGCGCACCAGTCGACCGGTTGTATGCGCTTCCAATTGGCAACGGTTATCGTTGCCGGGTGAACTCAGTTCGATCTTCGACCGTGCGGCTGCTGACAGCCTCCTTCGCGCTCGCCCTGCCCCTTGCCCTGTCGTCCTGCGGGAGCGACGAGGGGTCCAGCACCTCAGCCGGCACCCCGCCTCCCTCGGAGGGCGGCTGCCCGACCACCCCGGTCGACGTCGTCGTCAGCGTCGATCAGTGGGGGGACATCGTTTCCCAGGTGGGCGGTGCATGTGCGGACGTCACCACCGTGGTGGCGAGTTCGTCGGTGGACCCGCACGATTTCGAGCCGACGCCGGCGGACGCCGCGATGTTCGACGGCGCGCAGCTCGTCGTCATCAACGGCGGCCACTATGACGAGTGGGCGGCGAAACTGGCGGCCTCGTCGGCCCCGGACGCCCCGGTGATCAACGCCGTCGAACTGAGTGGACACGAGGGCGAAGCCGGCCACGACCACGAGGGCGAAGCCGGGCACAGCCATGAAGGTGAAGAAGGCCACGACCACGCCGGTGAGGGCAACCCGCACGTCTGGTACAACCCGATGGTCGTGAACGAGGTGGCCGAAGCGGTGACAGCGCACCTCAAGGAACTGGCGCCCGATGCCGCCGACTACCTCGACGAGCGGCACGGCGAGTTCGAGAACGTGATGAAGCCCTACAACGACGCCATCGCCACGATCAGGTCCGGCGCGCAGGGCAGGACCTACGCCGCGACCGAGAGCGTATTCGACGACATGGCTAACGCGCTGGGGATGCAGAACCGCACGCCGGAGGGTTACCAGGCAGCGTCGGCCAACGAGGCCGAGCCGTCTCCGGCCGACCTGGACGCCTTCCTACGTCTGCTCGGCGACCGCGGGGTGGACGTGTTGATCTACAACACCCAGACCGAGGGGTCGGTGCCCGAGCAGATCCGGGCGGCCGCCGAGCAGGCCGGAGTCCCCGTCGTCGATGTCACCGAGACGGTTCCGCCGAACACCGAGTCCTTCCAGACCTGGCAGGTCGGCCAGCTCGACGCCCTGGCCGAGGCGCTCGGTGTCCCAGCATGAGCCGGTAGCCGTGCCGGCGCTGGCGTTCGACGACGTCAGCGTTGTGCGGGGTGGGCGCACGATCTGGTCGGATTCGACGCTGCGGGTCGAGGCCGGTCAGTTCGTCGCCGTCATCGGCTCCAACGGTTCCGGCAAGACCACGCTGCTAAAGGTGATCCTCGGGTTGCTTCCCGTCGCGCACGGAACGGTGCAGGTGTACGGCTCCCGCCCGGGTGCGCGTAACGACGAGATCGGCTACGTACCTCAGCACTACGACGTCAACGCCACCGAGGCGATCCGGGCCAGGGACGCCGTGTTGCTGGGGCTCACGGGGCGACGGTGGGGCTTCGCGCGGCCCCGCGCGGAGGATCGCCGACGTGTCGACGAAGCCCTGAAGTGGGTCGAGGCCACCGACTTCGCCGACCGTCGGCTGTCAGAGCTGTCCGGTGGGCAACGTCAACGCATCGCGCTGGCCAGCGCCCTGGTGGCTCACCCCCGCATGCTCATCCTCGATGAACCGCTGGCCTCGCTCGACATTCGTACCCAGCACGAGATCGTCGAACTGCTCGCCAGGCTCAAGCGGGAACTGGCGGTGACCATCCTGGTGGTCGCCCACGATCTCAATCCCCTGCTGGCGGTGCTCGACAGTGCGATCTACCTGCTCGACGGCCACGCCCACCACGCGGCGATCGACCAGGTCGTGGACTCCGATCTGCTCACCCACATGTACGGCACGCGGATCAAGGTGGCGCATACGCTGCAGGGGCAGCTGTACATGCGGAGCGACTGATGACTTTGCGGAGCAACCGATGACTTTGCGGAGCAACCGATGACTTTGCGGAGCAACCGATGACCCAGTCCCTCGTGGCGATGGGCTATCAGGACAACTGGGTGCAGATCCTGGGCTCGTCGTTCATGCGCAACGCCTGGCTGGGCGGGACGATCGTCGCGCTCGCGGCGGGCCTGATCGGTTACTTCATCGTGGTGCGCAACTCCTCGTTCGCCGCGCACGCGCTGGCCCACATCGGGCTGCCCGGCGCCACCGGTGCGGTGCTGCTCGGGCTGCCGGCGGTGCTGGGGCTGGGGGTGTTCTGCGTCGGGGGTGCGCTGGCGATCGGCGCCCTGGGCAAACGTGCCTCCGATCGTGACGTCGCGACCGGTACCGTGCTGGCCTTCGCCACCGGGCTGGGTCTGTTCTTCAACTCGCTGGCCACTCGCAACTCGTCCACCCTGACCAACGTGCTGTTCGGCAACCTGCTGGCCATCACCAACGAGCAGCTGGGGGGGTTCCTCGGGCTGTTGCTGGTCTTGGCGGCCTGTATGGCGTTCATCTACCGGCCGCTGTTGTTCACCTCGGTCAACAGCCAGGTGGCCGAGGCCAAGGGGGTTCCGGTCCGCGGGCTGTCGGTGGTGTTCATGGTGCTGCTGGCCTTCACGGTGACCATGGCGGTGCAGGCGGTGGGCACGCTGCTGCTGTTCGCCCTCGTCGTCACTCCCGCGGCGACGGCTCTGATCTTCACCGCGCGCCCCGTGTACGCGATGGCGGTATCGGCGGGCATCGGGGTGTTCTCCGTCTGGGCGGGCCTCGCGCTGTCCGCGATGTTCAATCTGCCGCCCAGCTTTCTGGTGGTCACTATCGCCTGCGGCATCTGGCTGGTGGTCTGGCTGGTGGTCTGGCTGGGCGCTCGCGTGCCGCGCCCGAAGCGGACTTCCGCAGCGCAACCCGGCGCGTCCACTAATCTCGGGGAGCATGTCCAGGAGTCCAGCGCCGAGGCGCCGCGCGACCCTGGCCTCACTCGCGGCTGAGCTCAAGGTCTCGCGGACCACCGTCTCCAACGCCTACAACCGGCCCGACCAACTGTCGGCCGAACTACGCGAACGCGTGCTGTCCACCGCCAAGGCGCTCGGCTATCCCGGTCCGGACCCGGTGGCACGCTCGCTGCGTACACGCAAGGCCGGCGCAGTGGGGCTGGTCATCACCGAGCCGCTGAACTATTCGTTCCGGGATCCGGCCGCGCTCGACTTCGTCGCCGGGTTGGCCGAGTCGTGCGAAGCGGTGGGGCAGGGACTGCTGCTGGTGGCGGTCGGGCCCGACCGCAGTGTCTCCGACGGCTCGGCCGCGGTGTTGGCCGCCGGTGTCGACGGTTTCGTCGTCTACTCGGCCTCCGACGACGACCCCTACCTGCCGGCGATCCTGGAGCGTCATCTGCCGGTGGTGGTGGTCGACCAGCCCCGCGACGTGCCCGGGGTGTCCCGGGTGTGCATCGACGACCGGGCAGCGATGCGCCAACTCACCGAGCATGTGCTCGAGCTCGGTCACCGCGAGATCGGGCTGTTGACGATGCGGCTCGGCCGCGACTGGCCGGACGCCGGCCCGGCCCCCGCGATCGCTGATCCGCAGCGGGTGCGTAGCCCGCACTTCCACGTCCAGAGCGAGCGCATCCGGGGCGTGCGTGACGCGATGACGGCGGCGGGCTTGGACCCGGCATCGCTGACCGTCGTCGAAAGCTATGAACACCTGCCCTCATCCGGAGGTGCCGGCGCCGACGCCGCGCTGGCGGCCAATCCGCGCATCACCGCGCTGATGTGCACCGCCGACGTGCTGGCGCTTTCGGCGATGGATCACCTGCGGGCCCGCGGCGTCTACGTGCCGGGTTCGATGACGGTGACGGGTTTCGACGGTGTGCCGGAGGCGCTGCAGCGGGGCCTGACGACGGTCGTGCAACCCAGTGTCGAAAAGGGCCGCCGGGCAGGGGAACTGCTGCACGACCCGCCTCGGTCGGGATTGCCGGTGATCGAGGTCCTCGACACCGAGGTGATGCGGGGGCGGACCTCCGGTCCGCCGGCCTAGCGGGTCAGTCGGCGTGCCCTGATGATGTCGTCGTGGGTGTGCTGTCCCTCGAGTCCGGCGGGTACGTCCCGAGGGTGCCGGCGGTCCACGCTGACTTCCCACCCGTCTGAGAGCGATTCGACGACGTCGTCGTGTCCGAGGTAATCCGCGGGGTCGAAGCCGTAGGACTTGGCTTTCTCGACGTCGACGTCGGCGTGATGCACCACCAGCAGTGTGCCGCCCGGGGCCACCGCCGCCAGCAGGGCGCGTTCGGCGTCGTGTCCCGGCGAATGGCGCAGCGCCGGATAGTGGGCGGTGACGAGATCGAAACCGTTGGGCGGCAACGGCATATCCTCGAGGCGGCCACAGTGCCACGTGATTTCGACCCCGGCCTCGCGGCTTCGCTGGGTGGCGCGGTCCAGGGCGACCTGGGAGACGTCGAGCGCGGTCACCCGCCACCCGCGGCTCGCCAGCCAGACGGCATCCGCGCCCAGACCGCAACCGATCTCGAGTGCGGTGCCCGGGGCCAGGTCGCCGACCTCGCGGATCAACGCCGCGCTCGGCGCCATGTCGGGAAGTTGGTCGGCCAGCGAGCTGTAACGCTCGTCCCATTCGTCGGCGGTCGCTGTGGGGGAAGGAGATTCAGGCATGACACCACTGTGCGTCAGCAGCACCAGCGCGGCAAAGATTATTGCCGATCAGGCAAAGCGCATGCCGCTACGCGCGTCCAGCAGATACTGCAGTGCCACCGCGACGTCATCCGGAGAGTCGACCCGGTAACCCGCCCCGGTGTCCCCGGGCCCGACCTTGACACCGATGTCACCGTCGGTCAGCCGCCGGAACGCCTTCTCGTCGGTGACGTCATCCCCGAAGAACACCACGGTCGACGCGGCATGCTGGTCCCGCAGGATGTCGATCGCCTCGCCCTTGTCGGTGGAGATCACGGCGAACTCGAGGACCGCCTTGCCGGTGGTGGCATGGGCGTCCCACTCGGCGGCGGCCTCCCAGGCCGCGGCCAGCGCGGCCTCCCCGTCGCTCGGCGACGCGTTGCGCACGTGCAACGCGACGCTGGCGGGCTTGGTCTCCACGGTGACCCCGGACCGGCCGGACGCGATCTCCTCGAGCGTCTCGGTGATGCTGCGCAACAGTTCCTGGTCGATGTCGTGCGAGAAGCCGGAGTCGAACTCCGCGCCGTGGGATCCCACCAGATGCACCGCGTCTGGCATCGAGGACAACGCCCGCAGGTCACGCAACGCACGCCCGGAGATCAGCGCGACCGCGGTGGACGGCAGCTCCGCGAGCCCGATCAGGGCGCGTCCGGCCTCGGGCAGGGGGCGGGCATCGGACGGGTTGCTGACGATCGGGGACAGGGTGCCGTCGAAGTCGGAGGTGACCAGAAGCCGGGGTAGTTTCGCAGCGGCATCGAGCGCGCTGGACAGATCGGGAGGCAGGTCGCTCACGCCTTCAGATCTTAGGCTGGTCGCCGTCCCCGATGAGCAGTCGCACGGCCAGATCCAGGCGTTTGGCGACGTCGGTGGCCGACGCCCGTCGGGTCAGCCATGCCAGCAGATTGGACAGCCAGACATCGGAGATCACCCGTGCGATGTGGTACTGGTCCTCGGTCGGTTCACCCTCGCTCATCGCGCGCGCGAACATCGAGTCCATCAGCTTGCCGACGTGATCGACCTCACCGGCGGCCGAGGCGTCGGCGAACACGAAGGCCCGGGTCATCGCCTCGGTGAGCAGCGGGTTCCGCTGCATTGCGCGGTTGAGCTTGCCGACCATGATGTTGAGTCGCTGATATGGGGTGGCGCCTGCGGCGAGCACCGCGCGGTCGGTCTTGGCGTCGATGCGCTCGAACTCGCGTCCGAGCGCCGAGACCAGCAGATGCACCTTGGAGGGGAAGTACCGGTATAGGGTGCCCACCGCGACATCGGCACGTTCGGCCACCGCCCGCATCTGAACGGCCTCGTAACCGCCCTTCGAGGCGATCGCCAGCGTGGCGTCCAGGATGCGCTTGCGTCGCTCACGTTGGGCTTCGGAGCCGAGTTCGGATTCAGCCAGAACCGCCACGTTCATCACCTGGCGGGGCCGGGTGTCAGCACCGGCGCCCGATGCGGCGCGGGCCGGCGTACCCGACAATTCTGACGTCCCTGACATGCGACGTGCGGCTCCTTCGTGATGCGGTATCGCTGGAAACGATACGCATGCCGATCCCCGATTGCTCACCTCCGTGCCGTGACGACACCGACGTGCCCTGCTGTGATGGCGGTCGACTTGACGGTCCAACGCTGGCAATATTAGAACACGTTCTAGTGGGAAGCAGGGTCTTCTCGCCCAAACGCTAGGAGTCACGGTGTCGGCTAGGTCCACGAACTCGTCTGCCACCCTCACTGACGAGCAGTCCGCCGCGCGTGAACTGGTTCGGAGCTGGGCGGCCGGATCCCGGGCGGTCGAGGCCGCGCGCGACGTCGAGCAGGGCGATCCCGACGCGTGGCGCCCGGCCTACGACGGTCTGGCCCAACTAGGCACGTTCGGTGTGGCACTGCCCGAAGAGCACGGCGGTGCCGACGGAACCGTCGCCGACCTCTGCGCGATGCTCGACGAAGCGGCCGCCGCGATGGTCCCCGGCCCGGTGGCCTCCACCGCAGTGGCCACCCTGGTGTTGTCGGATTCACACGCCGAACTGTTGGAAGCGTTGGCCTCCGGGGAGCGCACCGCGGGTGTGGCCCTGTCCACCGACCTCACCTACTCCGACGGGCGGGTGTCAGGCACGGCCGAGTACGTCCTGGGCGGGTCTGCCGGTGGTGTGATGCTGCTGCCGGCCGGGGACACCTGGGTGCTGGTCGACGCGGCCGCCGACGGCGTCACCGTGGAACCGCTGGCGGCCACCGACTTCTCCCGCCCGCTGGCGCGGGTGGTGACTGACGGCGCCACCGCCGAGGAACTCGCCGTGCCCGCGCAGCGGATCGTCGACCTGACCGTCACGCTGCTCTCCGCCGAGGCCGCCGGCCTGGCCCGGTGGTGCCTGCAGACCGCCACGGAGTACGCGAAGGTCCGTGAGCAGTTCGGCAAGCCGATCGGCAGCTTCCAGGCCATCAAGCACATGTGCGCCGAGATGCTTCTGCGCTCCGAGCAGGCCTCGGTCGCCGCCGCGGACGCGGCCCGGGCCGCGTCGGATTCGTCGGGTCGGTCCGAGGATGCGCAGTTGTCGCTGGCCGCCGCACTGGCGGCGTCGGTGGGTATCGAGGCCGCGAAAGTCAACGCCAAGGACTGCATCCAGGTCCTGGGCGGTATCGGCATCACCTGGGAACACGATGCGCACCTGTATCTGCGGCGCGCCTACGCGATCGCGCAGTTCCTCGGCGGCCGCTCGCGCTGGCTGCGGCGGGTCGTTGCCCTGACCCAGCAGGGTGTTCGTCGCGACCTGCACATCGATCTCGACTCGGTGGCCGATCTGCGCCCCGAGATCTCCGCCGCGGTCGCCGACGTCGCAGCCAAGCCCGCCGAGCAGCGTCAGGTGGCGCTGGCCGAGGCCGGCTTGCTGGCACCGCACTGGCCCCGGCCCTACGGTCGGGCCGCCGGGCCTGCCGAGCAGTTGCTGATCGACCAGGAGCTGGCCGCCGCCGAGGTGGTGCGTCCGGACCTGGTGATCGGGTGGTGGGCGGTCCCCACGATTCTCGAACATGGCAGCCAGGAGCAGATCGAGCAGTTCGTCCCGGCGACATTGCGCGGTGATCTGCGCTGGTGCCAGCTGTTCAGCGAGCCCGGGGCGGGTTCTGACCTGGCCGCGCTGCGTACCAAGGCCGTGCGCGCCGAGGGCCTGTCCGCGAGCGGCGCAACGGGGCCCGGCTGGAAGCTGACCGGGCAGAAGGTGTGGACGTCGTCGGCGCAGCAGGCGCACTGGGGGGTGTGCCTGGCGCGAACCGACCCGGATGCACCGAAGCACAAGGGCATCACCTACTTCCTGATCGACATGACCTCACCGGGCCTGGTCGTGCGACCGCTGCGGGAGATCACCGGCGACGAAGTGTTCAACGAGGTGTTCCTGGACGACGTGTTCGTCCCCGACGAGATGGTGGTCGGCGAGGTCAACCAGGGTTGGCGGCTGGCACGCACCACGCTGGCCAACGAGAGGGTGGCGATGGCGCAGGGCACCGCCCTGGGCAACCCGATGGAGGAGCTGCTCCACTCGGTCGCCGAACTGGATGCCGCGCAACAGGATCGGCTCGGCGAGCTGATCGTGACCGCTCAGGTCGGATCGTTGCTCGACCAGCGCATCGCCCAGTTGGCCGTGGTCGGCGAGGATCCCGGCCCGCAGGCCAGCGCCCGCAAGCTCATCGGGGTGCGTTACCGCCAGGGGCTCGCCGAGTTCCGGATGGAGCTGGCCGAGGGTGCGGGCATCGTGGACAGCACGCAGGTGCACGACTTCCTCAACACCCGCTGCCTGACCATCGCCGGCGGCACCGAGCAGATCCTGCTGACGATGGCCGGCGAGCGGTTGCTGGGCCTGCCGCGCTGAGGCGAACCCGTGCGCGAGCGCGCTAGCCGAAGGCGTGCGCGAGCGCACTATCCAAAGGTGGTCTGTGCGCAGGCGGTCGGGGTGGTGAGGTTGACCCCGCTGTAGACAACCTGGATTTGCGAACAGGCGATGAAGTCCGACCCCGTCGCGGGCAGTCCGGTACTCCACTGGGTGGGCGCGGTGTCACCGTCGGACTTGAACCGCTCGATGGGGCCGCCGCCGAAGTAGGTGATGGAGATCTGGACGTCGTTGATCGCCTTGTACATCTTCGACAGCACGTTGTTGTGGTTGGCGCCCTTGAGTTCCCGCGGCGTCCCGGACGGGGCGCTGTACCACGCCTCCTGCCACACGTCGCGATCCGAACTGCGGATCGTGATGGTCTGACGGGCCCAGGTGTCGCCCGGGAACCCGGTGGGGCCGGTCGGTGTCATCAGGTTCGCGGTGGTGTTGAAGAAGCACCGGTTCTGCGCCGCCACACAGTCGGCGGTGACGTTCATCTGGATCTGGGTGGCGCCGTCGACCGGGATCGACGAGGTGCCTGAGTTGGCTGCGGCAGCCGCCGTTGCGGGCTGCACGAGCCCCGCCGCTGCCATCAGGACGGCGGTGCATGCTGCTGCGAGCCGGTTCATCGTCACGAAGGTAATCCCTAGCTACTCGTCGTAGGTGACTTCGACCGAATCCGACAGGGGATGGGCCTGGCAGGCCAGGATCAACCCCTCCTCCAGATCGGAGTCCTCGAGGACGTCGTTGACCTCCATCTCGGTGTCGCCGGATTTCTTCACCACGGCGCACGCGCCGCAATGCCCCTCCCGGCACGAGAACGGCGCGTCGAGCCCTTTGTCCAGCAGTACGTCGAGCAGTTTGGCGCGTCGCGGCCAGGACACCTCGTGTTTCTGACCGTCGAGCGTGACCACCGCGGTGGCCGGTCCCTCGTCACTGTCATCGTCCTCGAGCACCACGGCCGCGAAGGGGTCGGACTCCAGCGACTTGAACACCTCGATGTGGATGCGGTCGGGGGACATCCCGGAGCTGGTCAACGCCTCCTCGGCGGCCTTCATGAACGGTCCCGGGCCGCAGATGAAGGCCTCTCGGGTGCCGAACGGGGCGACCAGCTCCGCCAGTCCCGCCACCGCGGGCAGGCCCTGCACCGACTCGAGCCAGTGGATGGCGGTGAACCGGTCGGGGTATGCGGTCGCGAGCTCGCGGAGGGCGGCGGCGAAGATGACCGAGTTCTCGTCGCGGTTGGCGTAGACCAGTGTGACTTTGCCGCTGCCCTCCGCCAACGCCGACTTCAGAATCGCCATCATCGGCGTGATGCCGCTGCCGGCGGCGAGCAGCACGAAGTCGGTGTCCAGCGACTTGGGCACGAAGGTGCCCGAGGGTGCGAGCACATGCACCTTCATGCCGGCTTGGGCGTGATCGCACAGCCAGTTCGACGCGTAGCCGTCGGCGGTGCGCTTGACGGTGACGGTCATCGGGTCGCCGGTGAACGGCGAACTGCACAGCGAATAGCACCGGGCGACGGAACCGGTCAGATCGCTGGGCACCCGCAGGGTCAGGAACTGCCCGGGTTCGTAGCGCAGCTTCTCCGGTGCGACGGGGGCGTCGGCGGGAGAGGTGAACACCAGGGATCGGGCGTCAGCGGTTTCGTCGATGACCTCGGCGATCTCCAGTTCGAGCACATGGGTGCCCAGTGGTTCGTCGGCTTTGACGTCCGTCACTCGTGCGCCTCCCTTTCGACTGGCACCGTCATCTGACGCCACCCCAATAACTAGAACAGGTTACAGAAATGAATGTCCGCAGGTCCAGCGGCCGCAGGGCACCGCTGCTCGACACAAATCGTAACGTGTTCTAATCTCAATACCGTCAGTCCGCACTCCCTGGGAGGCATACCCGTGACGTCCATTGAACAGCGCGACGTGCAATCGGTGCTATCGGGCATCGACGATCTCCTCCCGCGGATCGCCAAGCGTTCCGCGGCCGCCGAGGAGTTGCGGCGTCTGCCCGACGAGACAGTGGCCGAACTCGACGAGGTCGGGTTCTTCAAGCTGCTCCAGCCTGAGCAGTGGGGCGGACTCCAGTGCGACCCGACGCAGTTCTTCGAAGCAGTGCGTCGCATCGCCAGCGCGTGCGGTTCCACCGGATGGGTCTCGTCGATCCTCGGTGTGCACAACTGGCACCTGGCGCTGTTCGATCAGCAGGCTCAGGACGACGTCTGGGGCGACGATCCGACCGTGCGTGTGTCGTCGTCGTACGCGCCGATGGGTGCGGGCACCGTGGTCGACGGTGGCTACCTGGTCAGCGGCGCCTGGCAGTGGTCGTCGGGCTGCGACCACGCCACCTGGGCGTTCCTCGGCGGTCCGGTGATCAAGGACGGCAAGCCGGTCGACTTCGGCAGCTTCCTGATCCCGCGCAGCGACTACCGCATCGACGATGTCTGGAACGTGGTCGGCCTCAAGGCAACCGGAAGCAACACCGTGGTGGTCAAGGACGTGTTCGTCCCGCGTCACCGCTTCCTGTCCTACCGGGCGATGAACGACGGGACCGCCGGCGGATACGAGAACAACACCGCACCGGTTTACAAGATGCCTTGGGGCACCATGCATCCCACCACCATCAGCACTCCCATCATGGGGATGGCCTACGGCGCTTACGAGGCGCATGTCGAGCATCAGGGCAAGCGGGTGCGCGCCGCGTTCGCCGGCGAGAAGTCCAAGGACGATCCGTTCGCCAAGATCCGTATCGCCGAGGCCGCCAGCGACATCGACGCCGGCTGGCGTCAGCTGATGGGCAACGTCGCCGACGAATACAAGCTGCTGCAGGCCGGTGAGGAGATCCCGTTCTCGCTGCGTGCCAGCGCACGCCGCGATCAGGTTCGCGCGACCGCGCGCGCCATCGCATCGATCGATCTGCTGTTCGAGGCGTCCGGTGCGACGGCACTGCAGCTCGACCAGCCCGTGCAGCGGTTCTGGCGGGACGCACACGCGGGCCGGGTGCACGCCGCGAACGAACCCGAGCGCGCCTATCTGATCTTCGGTAACGAGGCCTTCGGCCTGCCACCCCAGGACACGATGGTCTAGATGACATCCTTCGCCGCCGAAACTGCTCAGCAGCAAGAGATCACGTTCGATTCGACCTCCCGCTATGCGCAGGTCCGTGAGGACATGCGGTTGCACTATCACGAGGCAGGTGACCCGGAGTCGCCCACCATCGTGCTGCTGCACGGCGGCGGCCCGGGTGCATCGAGCTGGTCGAACTTCGGGCGCAACATCCCGGTGCTGGCCGAGCATTTCCACGTGCTCGCCGTGGATCAACCCGGCTACGGGCTTTCCGACAAGCACACCGAACACGAGCAGTACAACCGCTACAGCGCCACCGCGCTGCTGAACCTGTTCGATCACCTGGGTCTGGAACGGGCTGCGCTGGTGGGTAACTCACTCGGTGGCGGCACCGCGGTGCGTTTCGCCCTGGACAATCCGAAGCGGGCAGGCCGCCTGGTGTTGATGGGCCCGGGCGGGCTGAGCGTCAACCTGTTCGCGCCCGACCCGACCGAGGGCGTGAAGCTGCTCGGTCGCTTCGCCGCCGATCCGACGCGGGAGAACATCGAGAAGTTCCTGCGGATCATGGTGTTCGACCAGAGCCTGATCACACCCGAACTGGTCGAGGAACGCTTCCAGATCGCGAGCACGCCTGAGTCGTTGGCCGCCACCAAGGCGATGGGCAAGTCGTTCGCCGGTGCGGACTTCGAGCTCGGCATGATGTGGCGCGACGTCTACAAGCTCCGGCAGCGGGTACTGCTGATCTGGGGCCGTGAGGACCGGGTCAACCCGCTGGACGGGGCCCTGGTGGCGCTCAAGCAGATTCCCCGCGTCCAGTTGCACGTGTTCGGCCAGTGCGGACATTGGGCGCAGCTCGAGAAGTTCGACGAGTTCAACAAGCTCACCGTGGATTTTCTGTCCGACGTCGCTGAGGGGGGTTCGCGATGATCCGCTCATTGGGGTACCTGCGTATCGAGGCCACCGACATGGGGGCCTGGCGCGAGTACGGGCTCAAGGTGCTCGGCATGGTCGAGGGGTCCGGCGGCACCGAGGGTGCGCTGTACCTGCGTATGGACGAGTTCCCGGCACGCCTGGTGATCGTGCCCGGCGAGCACGACCGGTTGCTGGTCTCCGGCTGGGAGACGAGCAACGCCGCAGGCCTGCAGGAGATCCGGCACCGTCTGGACCTGCAGGGCGTCCCGTACAAGGAGGGCACCTCCGCGGAGAAGGCCGAGCGCCGGGTCGACGAGATGATCGTGTTCGACGATCCATCCGGCAACACCCTCGAGGTGTTCCACGGTGTCGCGCTCGAACACCGCCGCGTGGTGAGCCCCTACGGCCACAAGTTCGTCACCGAGGAACAGGGCCTCGGGCACGTGGTGCTGACCACCCGCGACGACGCGGAGACGCTTCACTTCTACCGCGATGTGCTGGGCTTCAGCCTGCGCGACTCGATGCGGCTGCCTCCGCAGCTGGTGGGCCGGCCCGCCGACGGGGAGCCGGCGTGGCTGCGGTTCCTCGGGGTCAACCCGCGCCACCACAGCCTGGCCTTCATGCCCGGTGAGACTCCGAGCGGAATCGTCCATCTGATGGTCGAGGTGGAGAACGCCGACGATGTCGGCCTGTGCCTGGACCGGGCGCTGCGGCGCAAGGTCAAGATGTCGGCGACGTTGGGGCGCCACGTCAACGACAAGATGCTGTCGTTCTACATGAAGACGCCCGGCGGGTTCGACGTCGAGTTCGGTTGCGAGGGTCTCGAGGTGGACGACCACAGCTGGGTCGCGCGGGAGAGCACCGCGGTGTCGCTGTGGGGACACGACTTCAGCGTCGGCTTCAAGAGTTGATGACGGGCGCCGACACGAGGAGCCATCGGTAGTGGGTAGCCCACCGATCGACCCCCGCACCTTCCGCAGTGTGCTGGGCCAGTTCTGCACCGGTATCACCGTCATCACGACGGTGCACGACGACGTTCCGGTGGGGTTCGCCTGCCAGTCGTTCGCCGCGCTGTCCCTGGACCCTCCGTTGGTGCTGTTCTGCCCGACCAAGATGTCACGGTCGTGGGCGGCCATCGAGGCGAGCGGCTCGTTCTGCGTGAACATCCTGCACGAGAACCAGAAGGACGTGTCGGGTCGGTTCGGCTCCCGGGAGCCGGACAAGTTCGCCGGCATCGACTGGACGCCGTCCAAGCTCGGCTCGCCGATCATCGACGGGTCACTGGCGCACATCGACTGCACCGTGGCGTCGGTGCACGACGGTGGCGACCACTTCGTCGTGTTCGGTGCGGTGCAGTCGCTGTCCGACGTCCCGCGCAAGAAGCCGCGTCCGCTGCTGTTCTACCAAGGCCAGTACACCGGCATCGAACCGGACAAGAATTCGCCCGCCGACTGGCGCAACGACCTCGAGGCGTTCCTGACCGCGACGACCGACGACACCTGGCTCTGAGCAGGGAGTTACACGGGTGTGATTCATCCACACTGTGCACAACTGCTGTGGATGAACCCCGCTCACCCCAGTTGATCTGCGATGAAGCCAACGACGGCGGCAGCCACGTCGCGGTGTTGAACTTCGTTGAGAATGTCGTGACGTGCGCCGGCGAACTCGACGAACCGCAGCGCGTCGATCTGTTCGGCGTAGGCGCGCACCGCGCCGACGGGCGCGATCATGTCGTTGCTGCCGTGCACGGCGAGCGTCGGAACGGTCAGTCCGGGCAGCTCGGCACCGAAGCGGTCCCACCCGCGGTCGAGCTCGCGGACCAAGGCGACTCCGTCGGCGCCGACAAACGCCAGGGGGTCGTTGATCAGGGAGTCGACGTAGAACGGGTCTGCTGACAACAGGGCCGGGTCGAGATCGAAGGTCGTGTTGGCGTCTCTGAGGGCAGGGACTGCGACCACCGGTGCGCCCGATACCACCGCGGCCCGGTATGCCTGAGGGTGCGCGAGCACCCGGAAGAGCGTGACGACCGCGCCGAAGGAATGACCCTGCGCCACCAGCGGCACACGGGGGTGGCGGTCGGCGGCCAACTCGGTCAGCGCGTCGGCCAGTGCCGAACTGTCCTCGATCGTGCCGAAGTCGCCACGGTCACCGGGACTGAGCCCGTGCCCGAACTGGTCGACGGCCCACAGGTCGATTCCGGCGGCATTGAGGGCGAACCCGTAGCGGTGGTACAGACCGGTGTGCTCACCGAATCCGTGCAGGAAGATGACCGCGGCGCGCGGTTGCTCCGCTGCCCAGTGGCGGTAGTAGGCGCGGCCGCGGGGGTGGTCCAGGAAGGGCATACCGCCGACGTTAGTGGGCGCCGAGCAGGACGGTGCGTTGGTCGGCCATCCGGGCTCCGATCGCCTCGACGACGGCCGACACCTCGGGTCGCCGCAGGGTTTCTTCGCGGGTAACAAGCCAGTACGTGAGCCGGATCGACACCTCGGTGGCCAGAACCCGGACCAGATCTGGGTGGCGGTCGGCCATGAAACACGGCAACAGCCCCAGACCCGCTGACGCCCGGGTGGCCTCCACATGGACGAACACATTGGTCGACGTCACCGACTCCCGCATGGCCGGCGCGAAGCTGGGTGCCAGATCCAGATCGTCGACCTGCAGCATCGAGTCGATGAAGTACACCAACGGGAACCGTTGCAGATCGGCGACATTCGCCGGCGAGCCGTGGTCGGCGAGATAGTCGCGGGACCCGTACAGCCCGAGGCAGTAGTCGCCCAGGCGAAGGGCTTTGGCGCGGTGCACGGTCGGTTCACCGACCACCACCTCGACGTCCAGGCCAGAGCGCTGCTGGCTGGCGCGCCGGGTCGCCGCGACGATCTCGACCGCCACATTGGGGTGTTCACGCTGTACGGCTGCGGCAGCGGGCGCGGCGATATAAGCCGAGAATCCGTCGGTGGCAGAGACGCGGACGACGCCTTCCAGCGCCCGCTTTCCGCCGGCCTCGGTGCTCAACGAGCGGACCGCGGCTTCGACCGCCTCCGCCGCGGCGAGTGCTTCGCGCCCCAGCTCGGTCAGCTCCCAACCGCCCGAGACACGGGCCAGCACCCGCCCGCCCACGGCCAGCTCGAGCGCAGCGATCCGTCGGCTGATGGTCGTGTGGTTGAGACCGAGTTCGTCGGCGGCGGTCGTATACCTACCGGTGCGTCCGACCGCCAACAGGATCAGCAGGTCATCGGCGCTGGGTCGTCGGCTCGGTCCGGTCATGTCTGCATTTTCGCAGATGCTTCCTGCAGGTTTGGTCATTGCTCGGCCGGGGCACCTGCATGAATACTCACGACTGAGTGTGGCGGCTGTCACAGAGGAGGGAGTACCGATGACCACCCAACAAAGCTCCGATGCATCGGGGGGCAAGGTCAGCACCGGACTGAAACGCGTTGTCGCCGCGTCGATGGCCGGCACCGTCGTCGAGTGGTACGAGTTCTTTCTCTACGGCACGGCGGCGACCCTGGTGTTCAACAAGGTGTTCTTCGCCCAAACCGGCAGCGAGCTCGACGCGATCCTGGCGGCGTTTCTGACGTACGCGGTCGGCTTCCTCGCCCGACCCCTCGGCGGTGTGGTCTTCGGGCATTTCGGCGACAAGTACGGCCGCAAGAAGCTGTTGCAGTTCAGCCTGCTCCTGGTCGGTGCCGCCACCTTCTTGATGGGATGCCTACCGACGTTCGGTCAGATCGGTTACTGGGCGCCGGCCCTGCTCGTGGTGCTGCGGTTCCTCCAGGGCTTCGCCGTCGGGGGAGAGTGGGGTGGCGCCGTGCTGCTCGTCGCCGAGCACAGCCCCGACCGGCAGCGCGCATTCTGGGCCAGCTGGCCGCAGGCCGCCGTGCCCGTCGGCAACATGCTCGCCACCGTCGTTTTGCTGGTCTTGACCACGACGCTGTCGGACGAGGCGTTTCTGTCCTGGGGTTGGCGTGTGGCGTTCTGGCTGTCGGCCGTGGTGGTGCTGATCGGCTACTACATCCGCACCAAGGTCACCGACGCACCGATCTTCGTGGCGGCCCAAGCAGAGGTCGAGCGCGTGAAGGCGGTGTCCTACGGTGTCGTGGAGGTGCTGAAGCGCTACCCGCGCGGCGTGTTCACCGCGATGGGCCTGCGGTTCGCCGAGAACATCATGTACTACCTCGTGGTCATCGTGTCGATCACCTATCTGAGCCAGCAGGTCGGCGCCGATACCGGCGACATCCTGTTGTGGCTGCTGATCGCGCACGGGGTGCACTTCCTGATCATCCCCCAGGTGGGTCGGCTCTCCGATCGCATCGGTCGCCGTCCGGTCTACATCGTCGGCGCCATCGGTGCGGCAGCGTGGGGATTCATCGGGTTCCCGATGATGGACACCGGCAACTACCTGTTCGTCATCGGCGCCATCGTTCTCGGCCTGATGATCCACGCCCTGATGTACTCGCCGCAGCCGGCGATCATGGCCGAGATGTTCCCGACCCGCATGCGGTATTCCGGTGTGTCGCTGGGGTATCAAGTGACCTCGATCGTGGCGGGGTCGCTGGCCCCGATCATCTCCGTGAAGCTGCTCGACATCTATGACTCCTGGGTACCGATCGCGATCTACCTCGCAGTCGCCGCGATCATCACCTTGGTGGCAGCGCTGTTCATGCGCGAGACCAACGGTGTCGACCTGGCGATGATCGACGCCGCCGACCGCGAGCAGCTGGCGGAGGCGGGGGCGCGGTGAACGACCTCGACGGCCGTTCGGCTCTCATCACCGGCGGCGCCGGCGGAATCGGGGCGGCGTGTGCGCGGGAACTGGCGCAGCGCGGTGCGAAGGTGACCGTCGCCGACATCGACGAGGCGGGCGCGCAGAGTGTCGCCGACGAGATCGGTGGTTCCGCATGGACGCTGGACCTGCTGGATGTCGGGGCGCTCGAGGACCTGGACTTGCACACCGACATCCTGGTCAACAATGCCGGCGTGCAGACCGTCAGCGAGATCGCGGCCTTTCCACCGGACCGGTTCCGTCTGATGATGACCCTGATGGTCGAGGCGCCGTTCCTGCTGATCCGGGCCGCGCTTCCGCACATGTACCGCAACGAGTTCGGCCGCGTCATCAACATCTCGTCCATCCACGGCTTGCGTGCATCGCCGTTCAAGGCCGCCTATGTCACCGCCAAGCACGCCCTCGAGGGCTTGTCCAAGGTCACGGCGCTGGAAGGCGGTCCGCACGGGGTCACCAGCAACTGCGTCAACCCCGGCTACGTGCGTACCCCTCTGGTAACGAAGCAGATCGCCGATCAAGCCCGAACGCATAACATCGGCGAGGACGAGGTGGTGACAGAGATCCTGCTGAAGGAGAGCGCGGTGAAACGTCTTGTCGAGCCAGAGGAGGTCGGCTCGCTGGTGGGGTGGCTGGCGTCGCCGAACGCGGGCATGGTGACCGGGGCGTCCTACACGATGGACGGCGGGTGGAGCGCCCGGTGAGCGAGCAGGGTCCGGCAGTTCAACCACACGCCGGCGGGCCGGCAATTCAAACCCAATGGGAACCGACCGAGCAGGACATCGCCGATGCGCGGGTCACCGACTTCGCGCGGTTCGTCGAAGCCCGCACCGGTGGGCAGTTCGGTGACTACGCCGCGCTGTGGCGCTGGTCGGTCGAGAATCTCGACGATTTTTGGGCGGCGCTGTGGGACTACTTCGAACTCGGCGAACGTGGCGAGACCGTCGTGGAGTCCGTCGACATGCCCGGCGCCCGGTGGTTCCCGGGCACGTCGCTGAACTATGTCGATCAGGTGATCCGCCACGCACGTGCCGATCGCCCGGCGATCGTCCACGTCAGCGAGCAGGAGCCGGACCGGGAGATGTCCTGGGACGAACTGCTCGGCCGCACGGCCGCCCTCGCCCAGACGCTGCGTTCCCACGGGGTCGAGCCGGGGGATCGCGTGGTGGGCTACCTGCCCAACATCCCCGAAGCCGTGATCGCGTTCCTGGCCACCGCATCCGTGGGGGCGGCGTGGAGCGCGTGCGGGCAGGACTATTCGGCCAAGGCGGCGCTGGACCGGCTGGGGCAGCTGGAACCGAAGGTGCTGATCGCCGCGGACGGCTATGTGTTCGCCGGGAAGTACCGCGACAAACACGAGGACGTCGCGGCGCTGAGTGCCGGTTTACCGACCCTGGTGGCCACGCTGGGTCTCGACGACCTTGCCGCCCACAGCGACCAGCCCGTCGACACCGTCCCCGTCGAGTTCGACCATCCGCTGTGGATTCTGTTCTCGTCGGGCACCACCGGCCTGCCGAAGGGCATCGTGCACGGTCACGGCGGTGTTGTCGTGGAACATCTGAAAGCCGTTGCACTGCAGTCGGACATGGATCGCGACGACACGTTCTTCTGGTTCACCAGCCCCAGCTGGATGATGTGGAACTTCCAGGTGGCCGGCCTGCTGGTGGGTGCGACGATCGTCTGCTACGACGGCAGCCCCTCGTCGCCGACACCAGATGCGCTGTGGGGCATCGCCTCCCGGGTGCGGGCCACAGTGCTGGGCACCAGCCCAGGCTATGTGCTGGGTTGCATGAAGGCCGATGCGCATCCGAGCAAGAGCCACGACCTGTCCGCGCTGCGGACGGTCGGTATCACCGGGTCGTCACTCCCGCCGGCCTCATCGCTGTGGCTGGCCGAACACGTGGGCGTGCAGGTCGCGTCCATCAGTGGCGGCACCGACGTGGTGTCTGCATTCGCCGGGGGGGTGCGCACCGTGCCGGTGTGGCCGGGCGAGCTGTCCGCCCCCTATCTGGGCTGCGCGTTGGAGGCGTGGGACGAATCCGGCAAACCGGTACGCGGCGAGGTCGGTGAACTCGTGATCACCAAGCCGCTGCCTTCGATGCCGGTGAAATTCTGGAATGACCCTGATGGGCAGCGTTACCGCGACGCGTATTTCGAGATGTTCCCGGGCGTATGGCGGCACGGGGACTGGATCACCCTCACCGATCACGGCAGCGTGATCGTGCACGGGCGCTCCGACTCCACCCTCAACCGGCACGGCATCCGCATGGGTAGTGCCGACATCTACCAGGCCGTCGAAAGCCTTCCCGAAGTGGTCGAGGCGCTGGTGATCGGCGCCGAGCAGTCCGACGGCGGCTACTGGATGCCGTTGTTCGTCGTCCTGGCCGACGGACTCGAGTTGACCGACGAGTTGCGCGAGACGATCAAGGACACCATTCGCACCGAGGTTTCTCCGCGGCATGTCCCCGACGACATCATCGTCGCGCCGGGAGTGCCGCACACCCGCACTGGCAAGAAGCTCGAGGTGCCCGTCAAAAAGCTCTTCCAGGGCGGTGATTCAGCCAAGGTCGTCGAGCGCAGCGCCGTCGACGATCCGGCGCTGCTCGACTGGTACCTCACGCAGCGTCGAAGGTGATGAGGTTGATGCTCAGTCCGTCTTCGATGATGCTGCGGCGGGTGATGGGGGTTCCGGGGGCTGGTGGGGCCAGGGAGTAGTAGGTCGCGCCGGTGGGGGTGGTGTAGGTGGCGGTGTGGGTGCCGTCGTCATCGGTGGTGGTGACGGTCCAGCCGGGGGCGTCTTTGGCGTAGTTGCAGGTTTCACAGGTGCCCAGACCGTTGCGTGCGCTGGTCGACCCTCCCGCACGGTCGGGGGTGGCGTGATCGTGGTGGCGGATCGGGGCGTCGCAGTAGGGGGTGCGGCAGGTTTGGTCGCGCACGTCGATGAACCGGGCCAGCCCGGGCGGGAAGAACCGGGCCCGTGACTCCATCGCCACCAACTGTCCGGAGGTGGGGTGGCGGTAGAGGCGGCGCAGGGTGGCTTTGGCCTCGGTTTGGGCGGCGGTGGCGGCGTCGGCGAGCAGATGACGGGCCACCGCGGCCGGCACAGGGCCGTAGCCCTGCACCCAGGCGGGGCTGGTGTCGGCGCCGAACAAGGCGGTGTCAGCCATGACCAGGTTCAGCGCCACCGCCACCGGCGCGGTGGCGGACTCGCCGGTGGCGCGTTCGTAGAGGGTGTCGGCCATCACCTGTCCGCGCGAGCGCCCGTCGCAGGTGAGGTCGGCTTGGCGTTTCAACGCCGCGTAGATGCCGACGCCCTGGGCCACGGGCAGCAGCGCGGTGACATAGACCATGGCATCAGGGGCCGGGCGGGTCCACACCGCCCGATCCGCGGGGGCTTTGCGGGCCCGCTCGACGACCGCGGCGGCATCCAACCGGGCGGCGATCTTCGCGGCTTCGGCGGTGATGCGCTGATTTCCCCACCCGGTCAGCCGGGTGGGGTCGGCGCACAGTTCGGCGTCCAACTCAGCGCGGTGCTCGACACTCAAACAGGCCGACTCGCGCACGATCAGGGTGGCCCGCCACTCCGAGAGCACCCCGGCCTGCAGGGCGGCCAGGGTGTGGGGCATCTCGGACACCAAGGCCCGCGCGAACCCCAGGTGGCGGGCCCCGCAGGCCGGGGCGTCGCGGCGGGCCAGGGCGACCTCACTGGCCAGGCCCTGCCCCCGCCGCGCGGCCGGAATCCCGGCGGTCTTCTCGGCGTCGGCGCGTTGGGCGGCCCACAGCGCGGTCGCGCGGGCTTGGGCGGCGGCCGCGGCGGATTTCAGGTGCTCGCAGCGCTCGATGACGGCGCGCAGCTCAGCCTCCGACGCGCCAGGATCGACATCGAACAAACTTTCGAACACAAAACCGACGCTACACCCCGGCACCGACACATCACCTCAACGTCAGCTTCTGTGCGGAGTCGTAGCGCTCCCGTACGTGCGGCGTTGAGTCGGCCGTGTACACGGCTGGGCTGCCCACCGTCCACGACGGAGGGGAGGACTGACCGCCGAGAACCCAGGCCGCCTGACGAGCCGCTCCGAGTGCGACGTACTCGGTCGGCCGCGGCACGTGAACGTCGAGCCCCAGCACCGCGGGCGCAATCTGCCGAACGGCCTCGGATCGGGCGCCACCTCCGACCAACATGATTCGTTCGACGTCGACTCCTTGACCGCCGATGGTGTCGACGCAGAACGCCATCGAACTGAGCAGGCCCTCCACCGCGGCACGGGCGATGTTCGCCGACGTCATGTTCCGGGAGGTGACGCCGTGCAGCGCGCCGGAAGCGTCTGGCAGGTTGGGTGAACGCTCGCCGTCGAAATAGGGAATCAACACCATCCCGTCGGCGCCCGGGGGTGCGGACAGCGCGAGGCGGTCGAACTCGGTGAAGTCCACCCGCAGCATCGCCGCCACGGCGGCCAGTACCGGGGCGCCGTTGAGAGTGCATACCAGGGGCAACTGACGTCCCGTCGCATCAGCGAAACCCGCGACGAGGCCGTCGGCGTCGTGTGGAGCGGTCGTGGCCACCGCGCTCACCACCCCGGAAGTGCCCAGGGAAACGATGCAGTCACCGGGAACTGCCCCCAATCCCAAAGCGGCAGCGGCGTTGTCGCCTGCGCCGGCACCCAGCAGCGCCCCGTGGGCGGCGGTGCCGGCTGATTCCCGGGGGCCGAGGACCTGCGGAACCACGGGGCGCCGCCCGCGGAAGGCCAGTTCCAACAGGTCGGTCTGGACGGTGTTGCTCTCCGCGGAGAAGTACCCGGTTCCGCTCGCGTCGCTGCGATCGGTGCGCAGATCGGCGATATCCGAGGAGCCACTCAGCCGCCAGGTCAGCCAGTCGTGGGGCAGGCACACCGCCGCGGTCGCGTCGGCGTGGTGTGGTTCATGGTCGGCCAACCAGCGCAGCTTCGTCGCTGTGACAGCCGCGACCGGCACCACCCCGGTGCGACGCGCCCACGCCTGCGGGCCTCCGAGTTCGTCGGTCAGTTCCGCGGCCGCGTGAGCAGACCGGGTGTCGTTCCACAGCAACGCGTCTCGAACGACTCGGCCGCGGGAGTCCAGGCAGACCATGCCGTGCTGTTGGGCGCCGACCGAGACTGCCGCCACATCGGCGATGCCACCGGCCGCGCTGATGGCCTGCTCCAGCGCCTCCCACCAACGGTTGGGATGGACCTCGGTGCCATCGGGATGCGGCGCGGACGCCGAGCGCAGGATCTCCCCGCTGTCCGCATCGCACACCAAGACTTTGCATGACTGTGTGGACGAATCGATACCGGCGACAAGGGGCATCGTCAGTTCCTTCCGGGGTCGGCGAGCACGGGACCAAATGCCAGTTCGGCGGCGCCGATCATCAGGGTGTCAGCCCCCAGCGTGGCGGGAACGACACGGACCAGTTGCCGAGGGGCGGTCATGCTGTGGCGGGCCAGCTCGGCGCGCAGAGCATCTGCGGCGTATCGGGGGAAGACCCGCAGGAAGCCACCCAGCACGATCAGGCCGGGGTTGAGCATGTTGACCGCATTGCCCAGGGCGATCGCCAAGGCCCGAGTCTGCCCGCTGAGTACCCGCCGCTCGTCGTGATCCGGTTCAGCCGAGCTCTGTTCGGTGGGTCCGCTTGACTCGTCGTCCAATTGGGACAACAGGCGGGCGAGCGGAGCGTGGGTCACCTCGGTCTCCAAGCAGCCGATGCTGCCACAGTGGCACTCGCCGGTGCCCCCCACAAAGGTGTGGCCCAATTCGCCGGCATAACCGGCCAGTCCTTCGAGCAGGCCGCCGGCCACCACGAAGCCGGCGCCGATGCCGCTCGGGCCGCCATTGACATAGATGAGGTGCTCGGCGCTGTGATGATTACCGAACAGATGCTCGGCGATCGCCCCGGCGTTGGCATCGTTGGCGGCGTACACGGGCAATTCCGTTGCGGCGCTGAGCATCGGACCGATTTCGGCGTCATGCCAATCGAGATTGGGTGCCAGTTGAACGGCTGACTGCCGGCTGTGTACCAGACCGGGGACCGCGACTCCCACGGCAGTGATGGACTGCGCGTCGCTCAACGTGCGGCGGATCTCAGCAAGCGCCTCCGCGACGATCGCCACGGTGTCCTCAGGGGTGGGCGCCCGATCGGTGGCACAGCGCAGCACTCGCAGGACTGCGCCACCCATGCCCACCAGGCCGACGGTGACCGCGTCGACTTCCGGTGTCACTGCCGCGGCCAGCACCTTGTGTCCCGGCCGCACGACCGGACTCGGTCTGCCCACCTGGGACGGCGACGCGGCAGGCGATTCTTCGACGAGTCCGGCCGCGACCAATTGTTCGACGAGATCCTTGGTGGTCGAGCGGGACAGCCCGGTGTGCCGGGTGAGTTCGGCGCGGGTCAGGGCGCGATGCCGGTGAACCAGGGTCAACACGGTCGACAAATTGCGCCGGCGGACGTCATCGGTGTTGGTCCCGACTCGGGCCGAGCTGCCATTTCCGGTCGGCTTCAACGCCACAACCACCCCTTGCATTCGGCCTTGACAGTGTCGCAGGCCACATCTTATGTTCGGACGGAGAACAAAACCAAATGGTCTGGGCAATGCTGCCCGCACCGACAGCTCATGATCTCTGAGGAGCATCCGCGATGACCGTCCTGGAATCCCGCGCCGCGTCGGACTCCCTCATCCCACGCCGGTCCGACAAGTTCTCCTTCGGTCTGTGGACGATCGGTTGGCAAGGCAATGATCCTTTCGGCGTCGCGACGCGGCCGGCGCTGGATGTGACCGAGGCCGTGGAACGGCTCGCGGATCTCGGTGCATACGGTGTCACACTGCACGACGACGACCTCTTTGCTTTCGGAAGTTCGGATTCCGAGCGGCGCCGGATGATCGACCGACTGTCCTCGGCATTGAACGCGACGGGTCTGGTCGTGCCGATGGTGACGACCAACCTGTTCACCCAGCCGGCCTTCAAGGACGGCGGGTTCACCAGCAACGACCGTGCAGTGCGTCGGTTCGCCCTCCGCAAGGTGTTGCGCAACATCGACCTGGCCGCAGAACTCGGAGCGCACACCTTTGTCATGTGGGGTGGTCGTGAAGGAAGCGAATACGACTCGGCCAAGGACGTGCGAGCAGCGCTCGAACGGTATCGAGAAGCGGTTGATCTGTTGTGCGAGTACGTGATCGATCAAGGTATCGGAATCCGCTTCGCCATCGAACCCAAGCCCAACGAACCCCGAGGCGACATTCTGCTGCCCACGGTGGGACATGCGCTGGCCTTCATCGAGACCCTCGCTCATCCCGACATGGTCGGGGTCAATCCCGAGACTGGTCACGAGCAGATGGCCGGGCTGAACTTCATGCACGGGATCAGCCAGGCGCTTTACAGCGACAAGCTGTTTCACATCGACCTCAACGGTCAGCGCGGGATCAAGTTCGACCAGGACCTGGTGTTCGGCCATGGTGATCTGGCCAATGCCTTCGCGCTGGTGGACCTCCTCGAACACGGTGCCCCCGGCGGCGGGCCTGCCTACGACGGGCCGCGACACTTCGACTACAAGCCCAGCCGCACCGAGGATGCCGACGGTGTCTGGGCCTCCGCTGCGGCCAACATGCGGATGTACCTGCTGTTACGGCAGCGCGCGGCCGCATTCCGCGCCGATCCTGAGGTATTGGCCGCGATGGCCGCGGCCAAGGTGGACGAGTTGCGCCGGCCCACCCTCGACGCAGGCGAGTCCTACGCCGATCTGATCGCCGACCCCACCGCCTACGAACAATTCGACACGGACGCCTACTTCGGCGGAAAGGGTTGCGGATTCGTCGCACTCCAACAGTTGGCTCTCGAACATCTGATGGGAGCCAGGTGACGGGGCATGCGGACCGATATCGACCACCAACCAAATCATCGACCGGGAGGGAACTCGTGAGAAGACTTCGCATACTTTCAGTTGGCGTGATCATCGGCGTGGGACTGGCTCTGACCGCATGCAGTTCGGGTTCGGACTCCTCGGACAGCGGCGCCGGCAAGGTCGGGGTCATTCTTCCCGACACCAAATCGTCGGTGCGCTGGGAGAGCAAGGACCGTCCCGCCTTGGAAGCCGCCTTCCAGGACGCCGGGGTCGATTACACGATCCAGAATGCCGAGGGTTCGGCGGACACGATGGCCACCATCGCCGACGGGATGATCGCTGATGGAGTGACCGTCCTGGCCATCGTCAACCTCGATTCCGACAGTGGGGCATCGATTCAGCAGAAGGCCGCGACCCAGGGCGTGAAGACCATCGACTACGACCGCCTGACGTTGGGTGGCTCCGCCGATGTCTACGTGTCGTTCGACAACACGAAGGTCGGGGAGTTGCAGGGCCAGGGTCTGGTGGACTGCCTCGGCGGCCGGCCGGCGAACGTGGTGTTCCTCAACGGTTCTCCGACCGACAACAACGCCACACTGTTCAGCGACGGCGCGCACTCGGTGATCGACGCGACTCCCACCGTCACGATCGTCGGTGAGCAGTCGGTGCCGGACTGGGACAACGACAAAGCGGTGACGATCTTCGAGCAGCTCTACACCGCGGCCGACGGTCGCGTCGACGGGGTGTACGCCGCCAACGACGGTCTCGCCGGTTCGGTCATCTCGATTCTCGAGAAGAACAAGCGCGCCGGCCAGGTACCGGTCACCGGCCAGGACGCGACGGTCGAGGGATTGCAGAACATCCTGGCCGGATCGCAGTGCATGACTGTCTACAAGTCCGCGACCGAGGAAGCCAACGCGCTCGCCGATGTGGCCATCGCGCTGGCCAACGGTGAGCAGCCGAACACGACGAGCACCTCACGTGACGACACCGGCGGCCGTGACGTCCCCTCGGTGCTGCTGACCCCGAAATCCATCACCAAGGACAACCTCAACGTGGTGTTCGACGACGGCGGGCAGTCCAAGGATGAGGTGTGTTCGGGTCAGTTCGCGTCGCTGTGCACCGAGGCAGGAGCCTGATCTCCGATGACCGCCGACGCGCAGCCGATCCTCGAACTACGCGGAGTGAACAAGAGTTTCGGTGTCGTCCACGTGCTGCATGACGTCGACTTCCAGGTGTATCCCGGGCAGGTGACCGCCCTGGTCGGCGACAACGGGGCAGGCAAGTCGACCCTCGTCAAGACGATCGCCGGCATCTATCACATCGACAGCGGCGCCTTCCTGTTCGAGGGGCGTCCGGTGACCGTCCGCAGCCCCAACGACGTCTCGGCGCTGGGCGTCGAGGTCGTCTACCAGGACCTGGCACTCTGCGACAACCTCGACATCGTGGAGAACATGTTCCTCGGCCGAGAGCTCAAAAGCAGAGGTCTGCTCGACGAGGCCCGCATGGAGACAATGGCGCGGGATGCGCTGGCGTCGCTGTCGGTGCGCACCGTCAAGTCGGTACGCCAGACGGTGTCGAGCCTGTCCGGCGGGCAACGCCAGACCGTGGCGATCGCCAAGTCGGTGCTGTGGAACTCCAAGGTCGTTCTACTCGACGAACCCACCGCCGCGCTGGGGGTGGCGCAGACCCGCCAGGTGATCGATCTGGTCCGCCGACTGGCCGATCAAGGACTCGGAGTGGTTCTGATCTCGCACAACATGTCCGACGTCTTCGCCGTGGCCGACCGGATATGTGCGCTGTACCTCGGACGGGTCGCCGCCGACGTCGCGGCTTCGGAGGTGAGTCACGCCCAGGTCGTGGAACTGATCACCGCCGGCCGGTCGGGTGACCTCGGGTTGGCCTCGCTGACCGAATCGGTGTGAGCGCCGGCGCCGTGCACAACCGTGACAAGACACATGAGGAACCCGTGATGACAACTTTCCGATCTCGACCTGCTGTCGGCCTCGCTGACAGGGACTTCGCCGGCGACTTCGGCGAACAACAGACACTCCGTAGCGCGATGGTCGGGTATTGGCGACGTGTGCGTGGCGGTGACATGGGCTCGCTGCCTGCGATTCTCGGCCTTGTCGTGCTGTTCGTCGTCTTCGGACTCGCCAATGACCGCTTCCTGTCCGCGTTGAACCTGGCCAACCTGATCACCCAGGCCGGCGCCATCTGTGTGCTGGCCATGGGTCTGGTGTTCGTGCTGCTGCTCGGCGACATCGACCTGTCGGCCGGGGTGGCCGGCGGAGTCGCGGCCTGTGCCATGGCGCTGACCGTGGTGAACTTGAGCTGGCCGTGGTGGGTCGCGATCCTCGTCGGCACGGCGTGCGGCGCATTGATCGGGCTGGCCATCGGCGTACTCAGAGCCAGCCTCGGGATTCCCTCGTTCGTCGTGACATTGGCGTTCTTCCTCGGACTGCAGGGGGTGACGCTCAAGCTGATCGGCGAGGGGGGCTCGGTCCGAGTGGACGATCCGGTGATCCGCGGTCTGACCATCGAGAACCTGTCCGTGCCAGTCGGATGGGCGCTCGCGCTGGCAGTGGTTCTGGGCTACGCCGGCGTGGAGGCCTTCCAGCTTCGGCGCAAGAAGGCGCTGCGGCTTTCGCACCCGCCGAGCGGGGTGATCCTGGCGCGCGTATCAGCCATAGCCGCAGTCGTTTTCGGTGTGACAGTGGTGCTCAATGTCAACCGCAGCGTCAACCCGAGCGTGGAGATCCGTGGCATTCCCTACGTGCTGCCGCTGGTTCTGGTCCTCCTCGTCGTCGCGACCGTGGTGCTCACCCGGACTTCCTACGGACGCCACATCTATGCCGTCGGCGGCAATGCCGAGGCGGCCCGCCGGGCGGGGATCTCGGTTGACCGGATCCGGGTTTCGGTGTTCGTGGTCTGTTCGTCGTTGGCGGCGCTGAGCGGAATCATCGCCGCGTCCTATGCGGGCAAGGTGTCGGCGTCCTCAGGGGCGGGCAACACGCTGCTCTATGCCGTCGGCGCCGCGGTCATCGGCGGTACCAGCCTGTTCGGCGGCAGAGGCCGGGCCATCGACGCCGTGATCGGCGGCGTGGTCGTGGCCACCATCGCCAACGGGCTGGGCCTGCTCAACCAGTCGTCCTACATCAACTTCCTGGTCACCGGCGGTGTGCTGCTGTTGGCCGCCAGTGTGGACGCGATCTCACGTCGGCGACGTTCGTCGTCCGGCATGGGCTGACAGGTTCCGGACGCCGGCCTCCTCACACGCATTCCACGAGCGCAGTGCTGGCGTCCCTGACATCCCCCATGGTCGCATGCACCCGGAGAACCGCCCCGTCGTAGGTGGCGCAGACGATTCCGCACGTCCCGTTGTCCACCCGATGCGTCAGCGCGGGAGAACGCTTGAGCAGCGACAGACCGGTTTCGACCGCATGCGCGGCCGCGACATGCGCATGGGATTCCACGGATGCGCCGCGACCCACCAGCGACATGAGCACTCCCTCGACCGCGGCGCGCATCGCACCGTCGGGCAGTTCGGCGTGATTCCACGCCTTGACCGCGGCGCGTATCGCCGCACAGTCGTCGTGTCCGAGCACGACGATGAGCGGCACCTCCGCGGTTTCGACGGCGAAGTCGACCCCGGCCAGCACGCTGGTGTCCACAGTCAGGCCCCACGAACTCAGGTCGACCAGTGACCCTGCAGGCTGGCCGAATACGCCGGCCCCGGCCATCTTGGCGTCCGCGCAGCGCAACACCGCGGCGACGGGTCGATCCATGTCGGTGTCGTTCGGAGCGTGCAGTCCGTCGGCTCCGGCGCGGAGTCGGTTCCAGGTCTCTTGCGGATTGGACATGTGCGGTGTTCCCTTAAGTTCGTAGTTGCAGTTGCGTCGTGTTGTTACGTTGTTCTGCGACCCGGGTGGGTCGGGTGAGGCTGATGTGGTCTTTGCCGGCTTTCGAGTGCGGCTTGAAAGGACTGGCCGCCCGACTTGCCTGGACTTCTCTGGCCGCTGATTGAGATCTGCGATCTGATCGCTTGTTTAAGGAAATGCCGGCGGGGTCGTCCGTGGGGATCATGTTGGTAGACAAGCGAAAAGAGGATCGATGACAATGAGCCAGTTGTGGGCTGGTGTGGATGTCGGCAAGGAACATCACTGGGTGGTAGTCGTCGACGACACCGGCGCGGTGAAGCTCTCGCGCAAGCTGGTCAACGACGAGCAACCCATCCGGGCACTGGTGGCCGAGATCGGCGCCATGGCAGAGCAGGTGTCCTGGGCGGTCGACCTGACCACGGTGTATGCCAGCCTGTTGTTGACGGTGTTGGCCGACGCCGGCAAGTCGGTGCGCTACCTGGCTGGCCGCGCGGTATGGCAGGCCTCGGGAACCTACCGCGGTGGCGAAGCCAAGACCGACGCCAAAGACGCCCGGGTGATCGCCGATCAGTCGCGCATGCGCGGCACCGATCTGCCGGTGTTGCATCCCCACGATGACCTGGTCACCGAACTGCGGATGCTGACCGCTCACCGCGCGGACCTGGTGGCTGATCGGACCCGCACCATCAACCGACTGCGTCAGCAACTGGTGGCGGTGTGCCCGGCGCTTGAGCGAGCGGCTCAACTGACCCAGGACCGTGGTTGGGTGGTTCTGTTGTCGCGCTACCAGCGACCGAAAGCCATTCGGCAGAGCGGACTGTCGCGCATCACGAAGACCCTGACCGAGGCCGGGGTGCGCAATGCATCCACCATCGCCGAGACCGCTGTCACCGCCGCGAAGACCCAGACCGTGCGCCTGCCCGGCGAAGAGGTCGCCGCCGCGCTGGTCGCCGAACTGGCGCAGGGGGTGATCTCCCTCGATGACCGCATCAAAGCCACTGACGCTGACATCGAGGGCCGATTTCGCCGCCATCCACTCGCCGAGGTGATCACCAGCATGCCCGGCATCGGCTTCCGACTCGGCGCCGAATTCCTCGCCGCCGTCGGCGACCCGGCGCTGATTGGCTCGGCCGACCAACTCGCCTCCTGGGCCGGACTGGCTCCCGTTCCCCGCGATTCGGGGAAACGCACCGGACGGCTGCACACTCCGCAGCGCTACAGCAGACGACTGCGCCGGGTGATGTACATGTCCGCCCTGACCGCCATCCGCTGCGACCCGCACTCTCAGACCTACTACCAGCGCAAACGCGACGAAGGCAAACGGCCCATCCAAGCCACGATGTGCCTGGCCAGACGCCGCACCAACGTCCTCTACGCACTCATCCGCGACAACCGCACCTGGCAACCCCACTCACCCCAGATCACCGAATCGGCGGCTTGACATCTTCATTGAGAGTCCTTTCATCTCGGGTCAGCTGAAGTACTCGGGGCGACTGACATAGGTTTCGGTCACGAACATCACCCCGGAGGATGCGTCGAGCAGCGGCCGGAGCCCGGCCAGGAGCGCGTCGGCCCTCTCCTGGGGCACGACGGTGATGATGAGTTCGAGGGTGGCCTGCTGGTTGAACAGCAGCCGGCCCTGGTGATAGCCGTGGTGGCCGAGGCCCGACACACCCGAGAGGCTGGTGAAGCCGGTGGCGCCGACGGAGCCGATGAGTTCACGCACCGCCGGGGCGTCTTTGCCGGCCACCACGACCTCGACTTTCGTCATCTTCGTCAGGGCGGTTGTCATCCCAGTGTTACCTCCGTCAGATCATTTGCAGGACAGTTGTCGTCGAGCCACAGTCGCCAGCCCGACCGGGTCCAGCGCTGCCATGGCTCGCCAGGCTGTGCACGGGCGGCCACGCTGACCCACCCGTTTCCGAAGAGTTGCTGCAGGATCGGGTTGCGGGCGATCACGGTGTCGATCAGTTCCAGCGGGGCCTCGATGACGGCCAGGAGCCGTTGCGGTTCGTGCACCAGCTGATCGCCGACAGCGACCGATTGCGCGGGCAGCCCGAGCTTCAGGTCGCCGGTGTGACCGGCGATGACACCTGACCCGCCGACCACGTTGTGGATGGTCTTCGACCCCGCGCCGAAGACGTCGGGCGCGACGGTGGAGAAGTAGTACTGCGAGTTGATCCAGTGCGCGACGACCAGCGGTGCGGTGAGAATCGTCTCCAGTGCCGCGCCCTCCGGGTCGACCGCTGCGTCGTAGGAGTGCAGGAATGCCCGTCGCTGCAGGTCGATTCCACGGGTTACCGGGCGCGGAGCGATGACCATGGCAGCGTTGCCGGCCAGGCCCCATTCGGGATAGACCTGCGCCCAGTCCACCGAACGTCGGGCGACACCGCGGGCCGCTCCCCGGCGCCCCGTCGCGCCGGGAAGCGTCGCGGTCCGCTCGGCGGCGAGCGCGGCACCGGCGCGGCGCAGGTCGGCGGTGAGCCGGGCGACGTCGAGATGATGGTCGGTGGGAACCAGGTGGGTGTCCAGGATCGTCACCACGTCGGTCGTGGTGTCGTGCAGCGCGGCGACGGCGACGGTGTGCTCCGGAATGTCGATTCCGCGCTCGCGCAATCCTTCTCGGACTTCGGCTCGGTTGAGGACCCGTGCGGCGGTTCGGGCGTTCGGTCCGCCTGCCTGACCACCACAGGCGCCGCAGTCCAGAGAGGCCTGGTAGGGGTTGTTCTCCGTGGTGCTGCCGTGGCCACACAGGACGATGAGTCGGCCGAACCCGCGCGTCAGTCCGATCGCGGTGAGCATCACCTCGGCGAACAGGATCTGTTCGTGCAGCGGCATATCGGTGACGTCGACGTGTGTCCGAGCTGGGGGCGTGACCAGATCGTGCAACCGGCGGCGTAACCGGCCCGCGGCGGCGGGCATGAAGGTCTTCGCGGCGGCCAGCGGCCCGGCGATCCAGCCGGCGGCCTCGGCCAGCGCGTAGGGCGCGACCATCGCGTCTTTGGCGGCGTGGAACGCCGACTCTGCTCCCGCCAGTTGCTGGTTGCCGCGGATGTGGCGGCACACCGCAGCCGACTCGGGTTGATCGGCGTTCTCGTTGATCTCGTGGGCGGGTGAGATCAGCACCGGGCACAGGTCGGCGGATGCACCGCCGAGCAGGCCGGTGTACCTGATGGCGACCGCGAAGAAGCCGGCGAAGCCGTAGGTGTCGTAGCCCTGCAACGTCTCCAGGTGCCTACGCAATCCTTCGGACCGGGTGTCGATGCAGGTGACGAGGTGGGTGTGCGCCGGCTCGATCACGGCCGGCGGGTTGGCTGCCAGGTCTGTCAGGAGGCGGTCCCGGTAGGCGCCCTCGAAAGCGTTCTGCCAGATCATCTCCCGCGTGGTGACCGGCAGCAGTGCCAGGATGCGGGCTGCGGCGGTCAGTTCGCTCTCGTCCCCCGGGGTGATGTTCCACAGATCCAGCAGATGGGCGAGTCGATCTCGCGCGGTCGGGGGGGCGGGCCGCTCTGCGGGTGCAACCGGTCCCGGGTGCTCGTCGGGCAACAGCGCGGTCTCGTACAGCAGACGCATCGCCAGGTAGTCGACGAGGTCGATGCCCGCTGCCCGGTCCCCGCACCACTGCACGTGCGCGGCCCAACCCGGCAGCTTGGTCAGATGCGCCTGCAGGTAGGTGATCCGGTTGTCATCGTCGATCTCGAGCGCGTCGAGCGCGGACAACACTGCGTCGTCGGCGCGCTCGGCGGCCGAGGCCAGGGCGGTCCGCGCCGCACGGGGCAGAGTGCGGTCCTTCGGGGCCAGTGTGCGCCACGCGTGGTAGAAGCCGTTGTCGCGGCCCGGCATCGGCCAGGTGGCCGCGCCGAAGAAGGCCGAACACCATTTCGCAACCTGCGTGTCGACGTGCGCTGCGACGCGAGGGGCGCACTGCTCGGCGCGGGTGCGGTACCGGCGTAGCGGGTTCGGGTACTCCACCCCGTTCAGGAGGTCCGCGCGCAACAGTTCGGTGGCGCCGACGTGCCGTCCGCCCAAGAGCACCGGCGGCTCGTCGACGAGGTTGGGGTGGCGGCGCACGAGCGCGTGGTCCAGGTCGGCGTCGGTGATCCGGCCCTGGTGGTGCAGTGTACGGAAAGTGCTCTCGGGCAGTGTTCCTCGTGCTCCGTACAGGTCGCCCGCACGGCGGATGGCCTGTTCGAACGGCATACCGAGCATGCCGCTGAGCGGGTTGACCGCGATGAAGGTCTCCAGCGGGTAGTGGGTGGGAACCACCCGGGCAGCCAGTCGGACGTCGCTGCGTAGTTGTGCGCGGCGGGCCGCCGCGGTCGGTGCTGCTGCGACTGTGGTCATCGATGGTCTCCTGTCGTGGTGGTCGGAACGTGTCCGGCGGCGAGGACTCGGGTGTAGATGGCGCCGTGCAGGCCGCCAGACCTGTAGCGGATTGTCGCGACCGCGGTCAGCAGCGTGACCGTGGCTGCGACGACGACCCAGGCGGTGGTGCTCGGCCCCGCGGGAGCGGGGAGCGCGGGTTCGAGGAAGTGACCCACCGCCCGGATCAGGCCGAGGTAGGCCACCGCGGCGGGCACCAGGAAGGACGCGGCGATGGCGACGCCACCGAGACCGGGGCGTCGGCGCAGCCACCCCCAGGTGGCAGCCGCGCCGGTGACCCACGCGAAGATCAGCAGGGCGTACTCGGCGGCGTGGTCGGCGGGTGCCGCCGGGATCACCGCGAGCGCGGTCAGAAGGGCCCCGGTGGGCAGTGCTACCGAGAGGCTCCTGGCGAGAGTTCGCCCTCGGCCGTCTGCCGCGATGTCGTGGGGAACTGCGGCGTCACGGCGCAGTCCCGCGATCGCCGAGCCGGAGGACAGGAACAGCGTGGCCTTGTAGAAGCCGTGGGCGACAAGATGGATGACCGCTGCTGCCCAGAGGCCCAGCCCGCAGGTGAGAATCATGAATCCCATCTGCGCCATCGTTGAATGTGCCAGTGCGCCTTTGACGTCCGGTTTCACCAGCATCACGGCGGCGCCGTAGAGCAACGTGGCGGTGCCCGCCATGATCGCGAGAGCGCCGGCCACAGCGGTGTCGTAGACCGGGTGCAGGCGCACCAGCAGCAGCGCTCCTGCGTTGACGGCGCCCGCGTGGAGCAGTGCCGACACCGGAGTAGGTGCGGCCAGGGTGGCGGGCAGCCAGCGATGGAAGGGTATCTGAGCGGACCGCGACAGCGCGGCGGTGACGATGAGGACAGCCGCCACCGCGGCGACGATCCCGTCGGCGGACGCGTCGAGCGTGACCAGGCCGATGGCCGACCACAGCGCGACGTCACCGATGACGAAGGCGAGGGCCGTTCGGCGGACGCCGTCGCGCGCAGCGGGCAGATGCCAGTAGGTGGCCAGCAGTGCGCAGAGCGCGATCCCGGCCCCGGTCCAGCCGACCCCGATCCCCACGGGTGCGGTGGCCGTCACCATCACCGCCGAGCTCGCGGTCAGCAGCGATGCTCCCGCGGCGAACCAACCGCCGCGGCGGTCGCCGGCCAGGTAGCGCACCGCGTAGGTCTGCGCGACCGCGCTGACCCCGAAGATCAGCAGCACCATGATCGCGGCGACCGGATCGACCTGCAGGCTGAAAACACCAGTTCCGATTACGGTTTCGGTTCCGCTCAGCAGTACTGCCGTCAGACCCACGCCGGCGAGGAAGCCGATGCAGGCGATGGCCGCACCCAGTCGCACGAGCTGCTCGGGCCACCGTGCGCCGAGCAACGCGGCGAGCAATGCGGCCGTCAGCGGCGCCAATACCGTGGTGGCCAGGGCAGCCTGCGCGATTCCGCTTAACATACGAAGGACAGTACGTGTATTGTGTCTCGTGTGTCAATCTTCGCGAAAATAACAACGGAAAAGCCCGCCGCTCTCCGACGCGCAACCGCAGGTCAGGAGAAGTGATGACCGAACCCTTGGCGGTACCGGTGTGGGCGTGGGTCGCGGTCATGACCGCCATCGTCGTGATGCTGGCGATCGACCTGTTCATGCATCGCGACAACCACGTCATCGAATTCCGCGAGGCAGCGGTGTGGTCGATCCTGTGGATCGGCGCGGGACTCGGTTTCGGAGCGGTGCTGTGGTGGACCTACGGTGGCGAGGTCGCAGGAACCTACTACGCCGGATATCTCATCGAGAAGGCGCTGTCGGTCGACAATGTGTTCGTCTTCGCCCTGATCTTCACCTACTTCGCCGTTCCCGACCGTTATCAGCACAAGGTGTTGTTCTGGGGCGTCATCGGTGCACTGCTGTTCCGGCTGGTGTTCATCTTCGTCGGCGCCGAACTGCTCACTGCGTTCTTCTGGACCGCCTACCTGTTCGGTGGATTCCTGATCTACACCGCATACAAGATGGCCTTCAAGCACGACGAGGATCTCCAGCCCGAGAAGAACCTCCTGGTGCGCCTGGTTCGTCGGGTGATTCCGGTCGACCCGAACTACCACGGTGACCGGTTGATCACGCGGATCGACGGAAAGCGGGTGGCGACGCTGCTGTTGGTGGTTCTCGTCGCCGTGGAAGCCACTGATCTGATCTTCGCGATCGACTCCGTCGCCGCGGTGCTGGCGATCACCACCAGCACCTTCCTGGTGTGGACGGCGAACGCGTTCGCCGTGCTGGGTCTGCGCAGTCTGTATTTCTGCCTGTCCGGGTTGATGCGCCGGTTCATCCACCTGCACTACGGCCTGGCATTCCTGCTCGCCTTCGCCGGGGTGAAGCTGATCCTGTCGGAAACGCCGGTGGGCAAGCTGCCCATACCACTGACGCTGTCGGTCATCGTGGTGACGCTGGCGGTGTCGATCGGCTGGAGCCTGGTGGCAACCCGCAACCGAGACGCCGTCGACGATGCGAAAGGAGTCGCGTCCCGCGATTGATGAAACGGCTTTCGTGAACAGGGCAGTATCATGGCGCGGTGGCTGCGACGAAGCGAACGCGAACGACGACGACGCGGCGGCGCGCGCCGAGCACGGACCGGCCGACCCGGCGCGCTGCGGGCACCGGATCGGCCGGGCGACTGCCGGAAGTCGGTGCCGAGCGGCCGCGCACCTGGACGTTTCTGACCAACCACGCCCATGTGCTGCTCTGTCTGGCGCAAGGGGAATCCCTGACCGCCCGGGAACTCAGTCAGCTGATCGGCATCACCGAGCGCGCCGTCCAAGCGATCGTGGCGGACCTCATCGCCGACGGTTACCTGGACAAGTCGAAAGAAGGCCGGCGCAACCGCTACACCGTCAATCCGTCGGGCCGGCTGCGACACCCACTGGAGTCGGCGCACACCGTCGGAGAACTGATCGAAGCACTGACCTGACCCCGAACGCCGGCTGACCGGCTCAGGTCAGCCAGGCGCCGAGTCGGCTCAGGTCAGCCAGGCGCCGAGTCGGCGCAGCGCCTCCTCGATGTCAGAGGTCGGTCCGGCGAACGACAACCGCACGAACGCTCCGCCCCGCACGGTGTCGAAATCCACCCCCGGGGCGATGGCGACGCCGGTGTCGGCCAACAGCTTCTCGCAGAAGGTCAGCGAGTCGGTGGTCAGGTGGGAGACGTCGGCGTAGACGTAGAACGCACCGTCGGTGGGTGCGAGCTTGTCCAGGCCCAGGGCGCGCAGGCCGTCGAGGAGCAGTCGGCGGTTGGCGCTGTAACCGTCGAGCAGCGCTTCGGCCTCGGCCACCGACTCCGGCGTGAACGCCGACACGGCGGCCAGCTGGGGGAGCACCGGTGGGCAGATGGTGAAGTTGCCGGTCAGGCAGTCGACCGCGCGGCGCAGTTCCTGCGGCACCAGCAGCCAGCCCAGGCGCCAGCCCGTCATCGCGAAATATTTCGAAAAGCTGTTGACCACAACAGATTCCCGCGACGTCTGCCACGCGCAACTCGTCGCCGGCGCACCCTCGTACACCAGGCCGTGGTAGACCTCGTCGCTGATCAGGCGCACCCCGTTGGCGTCACACCACGTTGCGATCGCGGCGAGCTCCTGCGGGGGAATGACCGTGCCGGTCGGATTGGCGGGACTGGCCACGATGACACCCGAGACTGGTGGATCGACGGCTGCCAACATCTCGACCGTCGGCTGGAACCGGGTCTCGGGACCACAGGGCAACTCGACGACATCACATCCCAGGGCGGAGAGAATGTTGCGGTAACAGGGGTATCCGGGGCTGGCGATGGCCACCCGGTCGCCGACGTCGAAGCAAGCCAGGAACGCCAACAGAAAGCCACCCGAAGAACCGGTGGTGACGACGACATCATCGGCGTCGACGGCAAGCCCGTGCCGAGCGCGGTAGGACTCGGCGATCGCGGTGCGCAGTTCGGGAATGCCCAGCGCCACCGAATAGCCGAGCTGGTTGCGGGTCAACGCCGCGACGGCGGCCTCGCGCACCGCCGACGGCGCGCCTGCGCTGGGCTGGCCGGCCGACAGGTTGACCAGATCACCGTGGGTGCGCTGACGCTCGGCTGCTGCCAACCAGACGTCCATGACGTAGAACGGCGGGATACCGGAGCGTAGAGCTGGGCCCCTGTTGCTCCTCGCGTCCGCAGAAGTCACGGTGTCCAGGCTAGAACACCTCGGATTCGAGGCTGCGCACCTGCTGTCTCGGGGGTCCGAGCAACTGAGCGCTGCCGTGCGCGCGCTTGAAATAGAGCTGGATGTCGCTTTCCCACGTGATCGCGATGCCGCCGTGCATCTGCACCGCTTCGGCGGCCACCGCGGAGAACGCCTCGCTGGCAGCCAGCCTGGCCAACGCGGCCGACGTCGGTGACGGGTCGGCGACCGCCTCGGCGACCACAGCCCGCGCCGACTGCACCGCGACGTAGAGGTCGGCCATCCGGTGCTTGAGGGCCTGGAAGCTGCCGATCGGGCGACCGAACTGCACCCTGTCCTTCGTGTAGGCGACGGTGAGGTCCAGGCATCGCGTCGCGGCGCCGATCTGCTCGACGGCCAGCAGAATCGCGGCGGTGTCGGCCAGCCCGGGGTCGGCACCCACCACCGACGTGGTCTCGGGCTCCACCACGGCCAGCCGCCGCGTGGGATCCATGGACACTGACGGGGTTGCGGTGAACTCCGTCCACCGGGTCAGCGTCTCACCGTCGGCCGCGATGACGACATCGGCGACGTCGCCGTGGACCACATAACGTCGGCCGGTCTGCTCCTCGCGCAAGCGCTCGTCGGTGCCGGTCTGCTCCTCGCGCAAGCGCTCGTCGGTGTCAAACACCACCGCACCGATCGCGGTCCCCTCGGCCAGAGCTCCCAGGGTCTCGCCGTCGGGGTGGTCGACCGACAGCAGCGCGAGCTCAGCCAGGGTGGTGCCCCACAGCGGGGTCGGCACCAGCGCCTTACCCAGCTCCTCGAACACCACGGCGGCATCGGCCAGTTCGCCGCCCGCGCCACCCAGCTCTTCGGGCACCACCAGCGCCGCGGCGCCCACCTGCTCGCACAGCATCGTCCACAGCGCCTCGTCGTAACCGCGCTCGGAAGCCATCGCCTCGCGAACGGCGTCCGGTGTGGCGTGCTTCTCCACGAGCGCAGCGACGGTCTCGCGGAGCAGTTCGCGTTCTTCGCTCATCTACAGGGCCTCCAGTACTCGCCGTCGATGCCAGGTCGGATCACCCCATGCGGGTCGCAACGCCTGGACCCGCAGCAACTGCAGCGACAGATCGTGTTCGGCGGTGAAGCCGATAGCCCCGTGGGTCTGCAGGGCGGACCTGGCGGATACCAGGGCGGCATCGGCTGCGGCCACCTTGGCCGCGCTCACGTCGCGGGCGGTGTCGGGGGAGCGGTCGGCCAGAGACAGCGCTGCCCCGTACACCAGCGGGCGGGCCAGTTCGACGGCGATGAGCACGTCGGCCAGCTTGTGCTTGATGGCCTGGTAGGTGCCGATCACCGTGCCGAACTGGCTGCGCTGCTTGGCGTAGGCGACCGCGGCATCGAGCATGCCCTGCGCGGCACCCACCAGTTGCGCGGCGGTGGCCAGCGCGCCGAACTCGAAGGCCAACGCCGTGTCGGCCGACCAACCGTCACCGGACGCCTCGACCGCGAAGACCTTTCGACTCGGATCGACCGACTCGTGTTCGGCGCCGACGCTCGCCTCAGCGACCTCGCCGTCACCAGCCAGCAGCACGAGGCCGGCGGTGGCGGCGTCCACGGCGCGCGGCACCCATGGCGGCTGCGCGACGGTGGCGATGAGCTCACCGGATGCCAACGCGCCGACACGCTCGTCGTCGCCCAGCAGAATCGGTGCCACCGCAACGGATTCGACGACCGGGCCGGGCACACACCACCGGCCCAGCCGCTCCATGGCCACCACCAGATCGACCGGATGGGCGTCGATGCCGTCGAACTTCTCCGGGACCATCAACGCCGTCACACCCAGGTCGGTCAGCTGGGCCCACACCTTACGGGCGGGTGCGGTGTCGCCGTCAGCCCACGACCGCACGGCGGTCGGCAGGTCGGCGGCACCGAGTGCCGCGTCGATGCTCGCCGCGAAGTCGCGCTGCTGTTCGTCGATCTCAAAATTCACGTCGATCTACTTTCGGGGCAGGCCCAGCAGCCGCTCGGCGATGATATTGCGCTGAATCTCGTTGGTACCGGCATAGATCGGGCCGCCCAGCGCAAAGAGCAGGCCGTCGGTGACGGAGTCGGCGATCTCGCCGTCGGCTCCGCGCAGGTCCAGCGCGGTCTGATGTAGCGCGACGTCGAGATCGGACCAGAACACCTTGGTGACCGAGGACTCCGCCCCCAGTTCCCCGCCGTTGCTGACGCGCGTGACAGTGCCGAAGGTGTGCAGCCGGTAAGCCTGCGCCTTGATCCACGCATCGGCCACCCGATCGGTGAATGCCGGATCCGGGTTCTGTTTCCACTGGGCCACCAGTCTCTCGGCCGGCGCCAGGAAGCGGGCCGGGCTGCGCAGCGACATTCCGCGCTCGTTGCTGGACGTGCTCATGGCCGCTCGCCAGCCGTCGTTGGCCTCGCCGATGACGTCTTCGTCGGGGACGAAGACGTCGTCGAGGAAGATCTCACCGAACCCGGTGTCGCCGCCGAGCTGGGCGATCGGTCGGACCGTGACACCGTCGGCCTTCAGGTCGAACATCACGTACGTGAGGCCCTTGTGACGCTGCGCTTCGGGGTCGGAACGGAACAGGCCGAACGCCCGCTCGCCGAACACCGCGCGGGAGCTCCAGATCTTCTGGCCGTTGAGCAGCCACCCGCCGTCGGTCCTGGTGGCCGTCGAGCGCAGCGACGCCAGGTCACTGCCGGATTCGGGTTCGGACCAGGCCTGGGCCCAGATCTCTTGACCACTGGCCATTTTCGGCAGGATGCGGTCGCGCTGTTCTTCGGTGCCGTGCGCGAACAGCGTCGGCGCCAGCATCGAGGTGCCGTTGGCGCTGGCTCGACCCGGTGCACCGGCCCGGAAGTACTCCTCTTCGAAGACCACCCACTGCAGCAGCGACGCGTCTCGGCCGCCGTAGCGTTCCGGCCAGGTGATGACCGACAGCCCCGCATCGAAGAGCACCTTGTCCCAGCGGCGATGCTGTTCGAAACCCTCAGCGGTGTCGTACGACTTCGTCGGGAAGGCGTCGGTGTTCGCGGCGAAGAACTGCCGCACCTCGGCGCGGAACTCGTCGGTGGCGTCGTCGAACGTGAGATCCACGTCAGGCCCTTTCGCTTCGCTGTCGGAGAAGGGGTTTGACGACCTTGCCGCCGGGGTTGCGCGGCAGCGCGTCGATGAACTCCACCGAGCGGGGGATTTTGAAATTCGCGAGATGTTCGCGGGTGTGGTCGATCACCGACTGTTCGGCCAGGTCGGCTCCGGGCAGCACGACGACGAAGGCCTTGCCGACCTCGCCGAGGCGTTCGTCGGGGACCCCGATCACGGCGGCCTCGGCGACGCCGTCGAGCCGGGCCAACACCTGTTCCACCTCGGCGGGATAGACGTTGAACCCACCGCAGATGTACATGTCCTTCAGGCGGTCGGTGATCTTCAGGTTGCCCGCGTCGTCGAGTTCACCGACATCGCCGGTGTGCAACCAGCCGTGTGCGTCGATCGCCGCGGCGGTGGCATCGGGGTCGTCGAGATAGCCCAGCATCACGTTGGGTCCGCGGAGCAGCACTTCCCCCTGCTCGCCGATGCGCAGCTCGAAGTCGGCGATCGGGCGACCCGAGGTGGTCGCGACGGTGACGGCGTCGTCGTCGGCGCGGCACATCGTGCCGAACCCGCTGGCCTCGGTCAATCCGTATGCGGTGAGCACGATGTCGATGTCGAGCTCATTCTGCATCCGCTCGATCAGCACGACCGGGATGGTGGCCGCACCCGTGACCGCGAACCGCAGCGACGACAAGTCATAGTTCCCGCGTTCGGGGTGGTCGAGCAGCGTCTGATAGATCGTCGGAGGTCCGGGCAGCACGGTGATCCGGTGCTGCTGCACCGCCTGCATGGCGGCCTGGGGGTCGAACGTCAACTCGGGGAACAGCGTGGCGCCGGTCTGCAGGCAGGCCAGGATTCCGGCCTTGTAACCGAAGTTGTGGAAGAACGGATTGATGCACAGGTACCGGTCGGCCTCCGACAGCTGACCGCAGGCCGCCCAGGCTGCCGACGCGTCGAGCGACTGGCGGTGCGCACAGAGCACGCCCTTACTGCGCCCGGTGGTACCGGAGGTGAACAGGATGTCGGACACATCGTCGGGGCCTACTGCCGCGGAACGGGCGTCGACGTCGGTCAGCTCGACGTTGGCGGCCCGGGCCACGAATTCCTCCCACGTCCCGTCGTCGGAGTCCACCGGGATCCGCACGATGTGGCGCAGCGCGGGCAGCTGCGCACGGTCCACGCTGGCGGCCTTGTCGGTGCCCAGGAACTCACCGGAGGCGAACAGCAGCGGAGCATCGGTTCGCGCCAGGATGTCGGTGGCTTCGCTGGCGGTGTAACGGGTGTTCAACGGGACCAGCACCGCACCGGCGCAGTGGGTGGCCAGGCACGCCACCACCCAGTGCCAGGTGTTCGGCGACCAAATCGCCACCCGGTCGCCGGGCTGGACACCCAGGTCGATCATCGCCGCGGCGGCTTGCCGGACGTGGCTGCGCAGCACGGCGAACGTCAGCGTCTGCGTCGGTGTCACCACTGCGTCGTGGTCGGGCAGCTCGCGGGCGATCCGGTCGAGAACCGCGGGAGTGGTTCTCGGAGAGGTCGTCATCGATACTCCTCTGGGGATCGGGTACCCGAGCAAGTGCTTGGTAGGTTAGCCTACAAGGGTGATAGAGGTCCAGGAGTTCCGGTCGGAGGTCCGCGACTGGCTCGCCGAGAATCTGGTCGGTGAATACGCCGCACTGAAGGGGCTGGGCGGGCCGGGTCGCGAGCACGAGGCATTCGAGGAACGGCTGGCGTGGAACCGGCATCTGGCCGCTGCGGGCCTGACCTGTCTCGGCTGGCCGACCGAGCATGGCGGCCGCGGGCTGTCGGTCGCCCACCGCGTGGCGTTCTACGAGGAATACGCCAAGGCCAACGCCCCCGACAAGGTCAACCACCTCGGCGAGGAGCTCGTCGGGCCCACGCTCATCGCCTACGGCACCCCCGAGCAGCAGCAGCGGTTCCTGCCGAAGATCCTCGACGTCACCGAGCTGTGGTCGCAAGGCTATTCCGAGCCCGGCGCGGGCAGCGACCTCGCCAACGTCGCAACCACCGCGGTGCTCGACGAAGAGGGTGGGCACTGGGTCATCAATGGCCAGAAGGTCTGGACCTCGTTGGCGCACTGGGCGCAATGGTGTTTCGTCGTGGCGCGCAGCGAGAAGGGCTCCAAGCGGCACGCCGGTCTGTCCTATCTGCTGGTCCCGCTGGATCAACCGGGCGTCGAGATCCGCCCGATCATCCAGCTGACCGGAGACTCCGAGTTCAACGAAGTCTTCTTCACCGACGCCCGCACCGACGCTGACCTCGTCGTCGGTGAGCCCGGCGACGGATGGCGGGTGGCGATGGGCACGCTCACCTTCGAACGCGGTGTCTCCACGCTGGGGCAGCAGATCCGTTACGCCCGGGAACATTCCAACCTCGTCGAGGTGGCCAGGAAGACGGGCGCAGCCGACGACCCGCTGATCCGGGAACGGCTGACCCGGTCGTGGGCCGGGCTGCGGGCGATGCGCTCGTATGCGCTGGCGACCATGGACGAGGAACAGCCGGGCCAAGACTCGGTGTCGAAGTTGTTGTGGGCCAACTGGCACCGCGAACTCGGCGAGATCGCGATGGACGTCCAGGGCATGGCCGGCCTGACCCTGCCGGGCGGCGAGTTCGACGAATGGCAGCGGCTGTACCTGTTCTCGCGATCGGACACCATCTACGGCGGGTCCAACGAGATCCAGCGCAACATCATCGCCGAGCGCGTGCTCGGCCTGCCCCGGGAGGCTCGACCGTGACCGACCTGTCCATCGCGCCCGAGGAGATCCCCGGCCACGGTCTGCTGACCGGCAAGGTCGTGCTGGTGACCGCGGCAGCAGGCACCGGCATCGGGTCGACGACGGCCCGCCGCGCACTTGCCGAGGGTGCCGACGTCGTGGTCTCCGACTACCACGAACGCCGACTCGGCGAGACCCGCGACGAGCTCGCCGCGCTGGGGCTCGGCAAGGTCGACGCCGTCGTCTGCGACGTGACCTCCACCGAGGCCGTCGACGCGCTGATCACCCAGACGGTCGAGAAGGCGGGCCGGTTGGACGTGCTGGTCAACAACGCGGGTCTGGGGGGCCAGACCCCGGTGGTCGACATGAGCGACGACGAGTGGGACCGGGTTCTCAACGTCACGCTCACCTCGGTCATGCGGGCCACCCGCGCTGCGCTGCGCTATTTCCGCGACGCACCGCACGGCGGCGTGATCGTCAACAACGCCAGCGTGCTGGGTTGGCGCGCACAGCATTCGCAATCCCACTATGCGGCGGCCAAGGCGGGGGTGATGGCGCTGACCCGCTGTGCGGCCGTCGAGGCGGTCGAGTTCGGGGTGCGGATCAACGCGGTGTCGCCCAGCATCGCCCGGCACAAGTTCCTGGAGAAGACCAGCAGCTCCGAGCTGCTGGACCAGCTCGCCCAGGGTGAGGCGTTCGGCCGGGCCGCCGAGCCGTGGGAGGTGGCGGCCACCATCGCGTTCTTGGCCAGCGACTACTCCAGTTACCTGACCGGCGAGGTGATCTCGGTCTCGAGCCAGCACCCATGACCGCGCAGCGCCCCGCGGCTCCGGCGAACACCCGACGCGACGAGCTCCTGCGCCTCGCCGCGGCGATGTTCGCCGAGCGGGGCCTGCGGGCGACGACGGTGCGTGACATCGCCGACTCAGCCGGCATTCTGTCCGGCAGCCTGTACCACCACTTCTCCTCGAAGGAGGAGATGGTCGACGAGGTGCTGCGCGGCTTCCTGGATTGGCTGTTCGACCGATACCAGCAGATCGTGGCGACCGAACCGAACCCGCTGGAGCGGCTCAAGGGACTGTTCATGGCGTCGTTCGAGGCGATCGCCACCCGTCATGCCGAGGTGGTGATCTACCAGGACGAGGCCAAACGGCTGTCGTCACAACCGCGGTTCGCCTATGTGGAGGAACGCAACAGGCAACAGCGCAAGATGTGGGTCGACGTGCTCACCGAGGGCATCGAACAGGGTCTGTTCCGTCCCGACGTCGACGTCGACCTGGTGTACCGGTTCATCCGGGACACCACCTGGGTTTCGGTCCGCTGGTATCAGCCCGGGGGCCCGTTGACCGCCGAACAGGTTGGTCAGCAATATCTTTCGATCGTTCTCGGTGGTATCACCACGACACAAGGAGACTGAACAATGGCTGTCACATCTCAGGCGTACGTCATCGATGCCGCGCGTACCGCGATCGGCAAGCGCAACGGCTCCCTGGCCGGGGTGCACCCCGTGGACCTCGGAGCCGCCGGCTGGCGGGGATTGTTCGACCGCGTGGACGTCGATCCGGCCGCCGTCGACGACGTCATCGCGGGCTGTGTCGACGCCATCGGCCCGCAGGCCGGCAACATCGCGCGGCTGTCCTGGCTCGCGGCCGGGTACCCGGAGGAGGTGCCCGGGGTGACCGTCGACCGGCAGTGCGGTTCCAGCCAGCAGGCCATCTCGTTCGGCGCGCAGGCGATCATGTCGGGAACCGCGGATCTGATCGTGGCCGGCGGCATGCAGAACATGAGCCAGATCCCGATCAGCTCGGCGATGACCGTTGCCGAGCAGTTCGGGTTCACTTCCCCGACAAACGAATCCAAGAGTTGGCTGCACCGCTACGGCGACCAGGAGATCTCCCAGTTCCGCGGCGCGGAGATGATCGCCGAGAAGTGGGACATCTCCCGCGAGGACATGGAGCAGTTCGCGCTGACCAGCCACCAGCGCGCCCAGGCCGCCATCCGGGCCGGGTACTTCGAGAACGAGATCATCCCGGTCGACGGCTTCGTCACCGACGAAGGCCCACGGGATACGTCGCTGGAGAAGATGGCCGGCCTGAAGACCCTCGTGGACGGCGGTCGGCTCACCGCCGCGATGGCCAGCCAGATCTCCGACGGCGCCAGCGCCGTGTTGTTGGCGTCGGAACAGGCGGTCAAGGACCACGGCCTGACGCCCCGTGCCCGCATCCACCACATCAGTGCGCGCGGCGCCGACCCGGTGTTCATGCTCACCGGCCCGATCCCGGCCACCCGCTACGCGCTGGACAAGGCCGGCCTGACCATCGAGGACATCGACACCGTCGAGATCAACGAGGCGTTCGCGCCCGTCGTGCAGGCCTGGCTCAAGGAGACCAAGGCCGACCCCGAGAAGGTGAACCCCAGCGGCGGCGCGATCGCCCTCGGACACCCGCTGGGTGCCACCGGCGCCAAGCTGTTCGCGACGATGCTGAACAACTTGGAGCGCATCGGTGGCCGCTACGGCCTGCAGACGATGTGCGAGGGCGGCGGTACGGCCAACGTCACGATCATCGAAAGGCTCTGAGCCCGAACGTCAGTGGTCGTGCAGGATGACGCCGCGGATGTTGCGTCCGTCCCGCATGTCCTGGTACCCCTCGTTGACCTCGGCCAGCTTGTACTCGTGGGTGACGGTCTCGTCGAGTAGCAGCTTGCCGTCGCGGTAGAGCGACAGCAACCGCGGGATGTCGGCGCGCGGGTTGGCCTCGCCGTAGAGGCTGCCCAGCAGCCGCTTCTGGAACAGCGTGAACATCATCATGCCCAGTGTCGGCTGATTGTCCGCCATGGTGGACAGCGCTGTCATCACCACCGCGCCGCCCTTGCGGATGATGTTCGCGGCTTCCTCGAGCATCGAGCCTTCCAGCAGGCCGACGGTCAGGATTGCGGAGTCGGCCATGACGCCGCGGGTCAGGTCGGCGACCAGCGCGGTGGCCTCCTCCATCGACGTGACGAAATGGGTGGCGCCGAATCGGAACGCCAACTCCCGCTTGGCCTCCACTGGTTCGACGACGACGATCTTCTCGGCTCCGGCCAGCCGCGCACCCTGGATCGCGCCGCTGCCGATGCCGCCCAACCCGATGATCACGACGGTGTCGCCGGGTGCCACGTCGGCGGTGTTGACCGCCGAACCCCACCCTGTGGTCACCCCGCAGCCCAGCAGGCAGGCGCGGGACAACGGGATGTCGTCGTCGATCTTGACGATCGACGCTTCGGGCACCGTGCCGTACTGCGAGAACGTCCCGACGAGCGCCATCACCCCGACGTCCTGCCCGCGCACATGGCGGCGATAGGTGCCGTCGAGCTGGGTCCCGGCCATGATCATCGCACCGAGGTCGCACAGGTTCTGGTGACCGGTGGAGCAGAACCGGCAGCGGCCGCAGGCCGGCAGGAAGGATGCGACGACGTGATCACCGGGCGCCAGGCCGACTACACCGGCACCGACCTCGCGCACGATCCCGGCCCCTTCGTGTCCACCGATCAGGGGCAGCGGGGCGGGCAGGTCGCCGGTACGGATGTGTTCGTCGGAGTGGCACAGGCCGGTGGCCTCCCACGAAACCAGCACCTCGCCGTCACCGGGCGGGTCGAGGTCGATTTCTTCGACCGTCCAGTCACCGCCGTACTCCCACAGGATCGCCGCGTTGGTTTTCACCGGCCCGAGTCTAGGAAGCCGAATGCCTGGCCGTGGCCTTTTCGGCGATGCCGGCCGGCCGGCGATGCGGCCTCAGGTGGTGGCCAGCGTCAGCCCGGCCAACGCGAATAGCCAGCTGGCGAAGCTGCCGACCAGGAAGTACTCGGTGACCTCGTCGATGCCCACCCCGTCGGAGATGTCGCGCTGGGCATTGAGCTCCGGGAACCGGATGATGCTCTTGGCGGCCACGACGAGAGAGGCGGCGCCGAGCTCGCCGCTGACACCGAGCCCGACGATCAAAAGACGCTCCATCGGTCCCAGGAGCCGACCGCCCTTGAGCCGGTCCGACGGGGAGGATGCGCCGGCGCCGGGTGCGGGCAGGCTGCCGATCGAACCGAGGAGCAGGCGGACCAACCGATTTGCGGTGACCAACTGCACGGCGACGACCCCGACGAGGGTCAGGACGTGGCCCGGGTCGAGGTGGTCTGCGCCGACCCAATGCAACCACGCCTGGGCCGGGCCGGCGACCGGCGACGCCCATCCGGCCAGCAGCAGGGGCGCCGCGACCCCGGCCGCGAACACGGTCAGTGCGCGGCCGCGATGCTCTCCGGTGCGGTCGGCCTGCGCGCCCAGGCTGACCCACGTCACCGAAATAGTGGCCGCCCAGAGCATTAGCGCGATGTCTCCCGGCTGCCACAGCGCGCCCAGGGCGGCGAAGCCGGCCACCACCAGCGGTCCGGCCACCAGGGCGGGCCAGCGGCGGTCGGTGAGTACGGCGCAGATGTCAGCACAGCCCACCGCGATCAGCAGCACCGCCAGCGCGCTCACCGGATATGCGCGAGCTCACGAGCGGCCAGGAGGATGAGATCCAAGCCGTCCCCCCCGGCGCGCTGGGACACTGCCGAGGCGCTGATGCCCTCCGTCATCGCCAACTCCTTTTTCGGCAATCCGGCCCGCAGTCCCGCAAGGAGGCGAACGGCCCGTTCATCGAGCGATCCAAGCAGATGGTCCCGACACATCAGGGCGGCGTTGACCGCGTGCGGATCCGGGCCGGAGTCCGTCGCGTTCCGGAACGTGGTGCGTACGTGGCGCAGCCCGTGCTGCTGCTGGGTGGCCGCGGTCGCTTCGATGGCCTCGCGAGCGGCCCACCACCCCGGTCCGTCCTGGATGCCGGACCCGGGCTCGAGCACGGATACGGGGCCCCACCCGATCCCGAACCGGACGTCGATGGCGGGGGCCAGCGCGAGTCGCAGGGTCAGCGCCGCGTCGATGGCCTGCCCGACACTGGGATACGAGCCCTGGAACTCGTCGCCGACGGTGACGGAGGGCCGGTCCAGCGCCGAGTCGGCGGCCGTTTCCAGGGCCGCTTGGATGCGCTGGTGCAACTGTCGCCGATCTGGATGGTGGCGGGAGTCGACGACGTCGCCGAGCAGCGTTGCGATCGGCGATGAAGCATATTGCTTCGATTTAGCCATATGAAGATCATAGCTTCATTCTAGATAAATGAAGCTGATTGCTTCATTCAGTGATGAGGGTGGCCGCCGACCGCAGCTGCTCGACGGCCTCGGCGACGATCGCGGGGACCAGCTCGGCGCATGACGGCAGGTCGTCGAGCATGCCCGCCACCTGCCCGGACGCCAGCACCCCGGCATCGGTGTTGCCCTCGACCAGGCCGGCTTTGAGCAGCATCGGCGTATTGGCCGCCATGATCACCTGCGACCAGCTCAGGTCTTTGCCGTGGCGCATCTCCATGCCGTCGCTGATCATCGAACGCCACGACATCTTCGACATCTTCTTGAACTTCTGGGCATTGAGCACCGCCGCCGACAGACCGCGCAGCGGTGAGCCGCTCTCGAGCTTCTCGACCAACCCGGTACGCAGCACCCGGTGGGGCATGCCGTCGACCTTGGTCGAGACCACTGTCCCGTCGAGTGCGGACGCGAGATACCGCTGCTTGACCGAGTCGGGGACGGTGGAGTCCGACGTCAGCAGGAAGCGCGTGCCCATGGCGACACCCGCGGCCCCGTAGGACAGCGCGGCGGCGAGTCCCCGGCCGTCGAAGAAGCCGCCCGCGGCGACCACCGGCATGCCGGTGTCGGCCACCGCATCGAGTACCGACGGGAGCAGCAGCGTGGTCGCGATGGGTCCGGTGTGGCCGCCGCCTTCGCCGCCCTGCACGATGACGGCGTCTGCGCCCCAGCCGGCGACCTTCTTGGCGTGCTTGGCCAGCCCGACCGAGGGGATGACGACCACGCCGGCATCTTTGAGCTTGGCGATGAGGTCCGGCTTGGGAGCCAGGGCGAAGGAGGCGACTTTGACTCCTTCGCTGATCAGGAGGTCGACGCGGTCGTTCGCGTCGCCGGCGTCGGCACGGATGTTGATGCCGAACGGTTTGTCGGTCGCGGCCTTGACCTTGCCGACAGCGATCTTGAGTTCGTCGAGGGTCATGGTCGCCGAGGCCAGAATTCCCAGCCCACCGGCGTTGGACGTCGCTGACACCAGCCGAGCGCCGGCCACCCAGCCCATGCCGGTCTGCACGACCGGATGCTCGATGCCGACCAGCTCGGTCAGCGGGGTCTTCAGCCGCGACGTCACGCTGGAACTCCGTTCTTCGCGCAAGTCCTCATGACCGAACCTCTTTGTCGCGAAGCGACTTGGGGTCGATGACCTCGCGCAGCAGCTTCTGCTCGTCACCCGTGGGAAGCCGTGTGGTGTCGGCGGTGTCGAGCCCGTGCACGTCGAAGGAGGTGTTCTCGGCGACCTGTTCGGCCGTCACGCCGGGATGCAGCGACACTGCGCGCATCTGGTGATCCGGGCCGTTGAAGTCGAACACGCCGAGGTTGGTCACCACCCGGTACACGTTGACGAAGCGGTAGGCCGGGTTGTCGGGATCGACCTTGTCCCAACCTATTCCGGACACGATGTCGACGGAGTCACCGAACACCCGCTTGGAGTGATTGCCCACCCAGTAGCTGGTGGCGTGGTTGATCGAGTTGCCGGGTGCGCCCCGGACCCCGAACATCTGGCGGGTGGGATGTTGCAGCGGTCCGAACGCCGACAGGTTCTGGTTGCCGTAACGGTCGATCTGGTTGGCGCCCATCACCACATGGCGTCGGCCCCAGGCCAGTGTCTCGAACACCCGCCCGAAGGGCATCCAGCCCTCGATCGCCGCGGATGCTCCGATGGCGGGGGTGTCGGCGATGAGCCGCGCCTCGCCGTCGGTCAGCAGGATGTCGGGGGAGAAGGTCAGCCGAGCCAGCCGGGCGCCGACCGACACGATGGTGGTCATCGGGCTGACCATGATCTCGCCGGCGTCACGGAACAATTCGGCACAGGCGACTGCGCACACCTCGGCGCGGGTTGCGGACATCACTTCTGTGCCTCCTTCTGCTCCTCGGCGAACGCGCGAACGGCGGCCTGGTAGTCGGCCTCGCTGCCGGACAGGAACCGCTGCACGAACGCCGACCAACTCTCGTCGCTGCCGGCGGCTTCGGCGTAGTGCCGCTGAAACTTCTCGTCACGGCGGTAGTCGGGTTCGGCGGTGGTGAAGTGGGCACCGCCCGGCGCCTCGACGACGGTGTCGACCATCATCCGGTTGATCAGCAGCGCCTGCGGCGGAACCGATTTGACCAGTTCCTCGGTGCTGACCACTTTCTCCACCGACAGCAGGCGACGCTGCGCCGACATCAGGAACAGATCGTCGAAGTACGGATCGATGCCGGTGTAGGCCGCGTTGCCGGCCGAATCGCCGAGGTTCATGTGCACGAAAGCGGCATCGAGGTTCAGCGCCGGCATCGCGATGAGTTCCTCGTAGCCGGAACCGGTCTGGTAAGGCGAGCGAACCGTCTTGAGTTCATCTCCCCAGAAGGTCCGCACGTCGCTGCCGAGGCCGGCCCGGATCGGCAGGAACGGGAGTCGTTGGGCGGCGGCCTGCAGCCCGCAGCGCAGCATGCCCTCGTCCATCTCGCGGGCTTCGATCGTGCCGGACGTGCGCGCCTTGGCGAACCACGGATCGTAGAACGGCGGCGAATCCAGCGACACGAAGCCGTAGTACGCGCGTTTGACCTTGCCGGCCGAGCAGAGCAGACCCAGATCGGGGCCACCGTAGGCGACCACGGTCAGGTCGGTGACGTCGGTGCGCAGCAGTGCCCGCACGAACGCCATCGGCTTGCGCCGTGAGCCCCATCCGCCGATGCCGACGGTCATGCCGCTCTCGATGGAGGCGACCGCCTCATCGATCGTGCTTCTCTTGTCGCTCATATTTCCCCCAGTCGTCCCCTGCGCTGCGCGCGTGGCCCCATCGCTCCTACCCGCCGAATCACGCCTTCTCCCTCTTCGACGTTCCCGCGAACGCGTCCCGGTGCTCGTCGGCGACGCCGGCTAGGTTCAGCTCGAACGTGAAGCCCTGCTCCATGCGGTAACTCGAGTTGACGCGCTGCACGTCGATGAAGTTCAGCGCCTCCTTGGCGGCTCGGATCACCCGGGTGTCCTTGGCGGCGATGTCGCGCGCGACGCGCAGCGCCGCCTCGTCGAGATCGGCACGCGGCACGACCTCGTGCACCGAACCGTGATGTCGCAGCGTTTCCGCGTCCACGGTCGCGGCGGTGAAGAACAGTCGGCGCATCATGTGCTGGGGAACCAGCCGGGACAAATGGGTGGCCGCGCCGAGCGCGCCGCGCTCGACCTCGGGTAACCCGAACTTCGCGTCGTCCGAGGCGACGATCACGTCGGCGTTGCCGACCAGACCGATGCCGCCGCCGACGCAGAAGCCGTTGACGGCCGCGACGACCGGCACCGCGCATTCGTACACCGCCCGGAACGCTTCGTAGCACCCGCGGTTGGCGTCGATCAGCGCGGTGAAGCCCTCGGTGTTCTGCATCTCCTTGATGTCGACGCCGGCGTTGAAACCGCGCCCCTCGGCGCGCAGCACGACGACATGGGTGCTGAGGTCGCGTCCCGCCGCGGTGATCGTGTCGGCGAGCTCGAACCAGCCGCGCGACGGGATGGCGTTCACGGGCGGGTAGTCGACGGTGACCGAGACGATGCCCGGTTCCACGGTTTTCGTGGCGATGCTCATCGCTGAACTCCTGGGTCTGCTGGGGCGGCTACCTAAGCAAGCACTTGCTTGGTACGCTAGCACAGTGACTGACGCCGTCGACAGTGCTGTCAAGCTGGGCCTGGAAGGTCGTGTCGTGCTGGTGACGGGGGGTGTGCGCGGCGTTGGTGCCGGCATCAGCGCGGTGTTCGCCGGCCAGGGGGCGACCGTCGTGACCTGCGCACGGCGCCCCGGAGACGAGTCGCCGTGGGAGTTCCATCCGTGCGACATCCGTGACGACGATGCCGTCAAGGCGCTCATCGACACGATCGTCGCCGATCACGGCCGCCTCGACGTCGTGATCAACAACGCCGGCGGCTCACCGCACGTACCTGCTGCCGAGGCATCGGCCAAGTTCAGCCGCAAGATCCTCGAGTTGAACCTGCTTGGCGCCCTGTCGGTCTCGACCCACGCCAACCAGGTCATGCAGGGCCAGGAGTCGGGCGGCGCGATCGTCAACATCGGCAGTGTCAGCGGACGGCGTCCCACCCCGGGCACGGTGGCCTACGGTGCGGCCAAGGCCGGCATGGAGAACATCACCGCCACGCTGGCCGTCGAGTGGGCGCCGAAGGTCCGCGTGAACAGCGTCATCGTCGGCATGGTCGAGACCGAACAGGCCGACCTGTTCTACGGCGACGCTGACTCCATCGCGGCGATCTCGCAGAACGTTCCGCTGGGCAGGCTCGCCAAACCGGCCGACATCGGCTGGGCCACCGCGTTTCTGGCGTCCGATGCGGCGTCATACATCAGTGGTGCGTCGCTCGAGGTGCACGGCGGCGGCGAGCCGCCGCACTATCTGTCGACCACCACCGCCGATATCAGAAAGTAGAAGGAGACTCTGGCAATGGGACTGCTTGACGGCCGCGTGGTCATCGTGACGGGTGCAGGTGGTGGGATCGGCCGGGCGCACGCGCTGGCCTTCGCCGCCGAAGGCGCCCGCGTGGTGGTCAACGACATCGGTGTGGGTCTGGATGGATCACCCGCCGGGGGAGGCAGTGCTGCGCAGGGCGTCGTGGACGAAATCGTCGCCGCCGGCGGAGAAGCGGTCACCAGCGGAGCCAACGTCGCTGACTGGGGACAGGCCGAGGGGCTGATCCAGACCGCCGTGGAGAACTTCGGCGGACTCGACATCCTGGTGAACAACGCCGGGATCGTGCGGGATCGCATGTTCGCCAACACCAGTGAAGAGGAGTTCGACGCGGTCACCGCCGTGCACCTCAAGGGACACTTCGCCACGATGAAACACGCCGGTGCCTACTGGCGGGCCAAGTCCAAGGCCGGGGACACCGTCGACGCGCGCATCATCAACACCAGCTCCGGCGCCGGTCTGCAGGGCAGCGTCGGACAGGCCAACTACAGCGCGTCCAAGGCAGGCATCGCCGCGTTGACCTTGGTGGCCGCGGCCGAGATGGGCCGCTACGGAGTGACGGTCAACGCCATCGCCCCGTCGGCGCGTACCCGTATGACCGAGACGGTGTTCGCCGAGATGATGTCCACCCAGGACGCCGAGTTCGATGCGATGGCGCCGGAGAACGTCTCCCCGCTGGTGGTGTGGCTGGGCAGCGCCGAGGCGCGCGAGGTCACCGGCAAGGTGTTCGAGGTCGAGGGCGGCAAGATCCGCGTCGCCGAGGGGTGGGCACACGGTCCCGAGATCGACAAGGGCGCCCGCTGGGATCCGGCCGAACTCGGTCCGGTGGTCAGCGACCTGCTGGCCAAGGCGCGCCCGCCGGTGCCGGTCTACGGCGCCTGAACGGCGTCACCTCTTCAGCCGGCGGCTTCCGGCGTGCCAGTCCTCCTGCTTGCCGACCTCACCGACGTCAACCCCGAGACCGGCCAGCTGCGGCAGCTCGCGCAGCGAGCGTTTGAGTTCGGCGAATCCCGCGAACTCGGCGAGCCCGATCACGTGGTCCCACAGCGTGATCGCGTCGTCCGGATCGGGTAGGCGGCTGATCACCGGGCCGAAGAACGCCGTGCCCTCCGGCGGCTGGAAATGCAGGATCGGGGTGCCCACGTCGCGTCCGGTGAGGGAAAGAGCTTCGTCGGTCTCGGCGCGCACCTGCTCGTCGAGGGCGGCATCGTCGAGCGCGCGGACCAGGTCAGCCGGAAGGCCGGCGTCGGCCAGTAGCGGGGCTACGAGGCGCTCGGCCCCCTGCGCGGCAGCCGTGAGCGGGTCGACGTCGTGGCGGGTGTCGAAAATGTGTGTGCCGATCGCTTCGTAGAGGCTGCCCACCGCGGCCCGTCCGTGCTCGGCGCGCACCCGCGTCATCATCCGCAGCAGCCGCAACCCCGCAGTGTGTCCGGCCTCGTACTCCGGCGGGAAGTGACTGGCGTAATCGATGTGCGCGTTGAGGATTCGCAACGAGACGAATCGCCAGTCCACCCGGTAGTCCCGCTGCGCCGCTACCATCCGCACCCACTTGCTGGTCATCCATGCAAACGGGCACACCGGGTCGAAGTAGAAGTGCAGATCGAACTCTCGTTGCTGCGCAGGCGTCGCCATGACGCCAGTCTAAGTGGGCGCGTTCTCAGACCGGATCGCAGAGAATGATCGGGATCTTCCGGTCGGTCCAGGACCGGTAGTTGGCGAAGTCGGGGTAGATGGCGTCGAGCTTGGGCCAGTACTCGTCACGCTCGGCGTCGGTCGCGTCGCGGGCCGTCAACTCGAGCACCTCGTTCTTGATCTGGAACTTCACCCGCGGATTGGCCTGGATGTTCAGGTACCACATCGGATTGGTGGCCCGACCGCCCTGCGAGGCGACGAGAACGATGCGGTTGCCCTCCCGCAGGAACAGCAGCGGACTGTCCCGCGGCTGTCCCGACTTGCGTCCGGTCGTCGTCAGGATGCCCACCGGTGGCGGAGCGGAGAACCGGTTGGACCCGCCGCGCCAGCTGTAGCCGAGCCGGCCACCGGTCGCCTTGTAGATCCACGTGTTGAAACGCGACATCCATTTGATGACGGTTCCGGTCTGCTTGGAATTCAAGCCCTTGGGTGCAGTGGCCACGGCAAGACCCTATCTGGTCAGAAACGGTCGGATGGACGCGTTGATGTGATGGATCTGCGCGCGCCCCGACGGGTCGTCGGCGGGAATGAGGAACGTCTCGTCGATGTGCGCACCGACCTTGCGACCCGCGAGCGACGGCTTGGTCGACAGGTCGAAGCGCGCCCGCACCGTGTCTCCGTCGACGCTGAACTCGGGAGTGCTGACCGACTCGATCACGCGGTACTGCAGTCCTCGATTCAGGCTGCGGCGCAGATGGTTTCCGGAGAATCCGGTCTTGAGGCCCACCTCCACCCTGGTGCAGCCGGGCGCGAAGGGTACGGCGTCGGCGTCGTGGCTGGCCAGGGCGCTGATGTAGGCCTGTGCCGCCGCGATGCGGTCGGTGTCGGCGATCACGGGCACGCTCAGATCCGCTCGATGATCGTCCCGGTCGACAGTGCCCCGCCGGCGCACATCGTGATCAGCGCGGTGGTCTTGTCGGTGCGCTCGAGTTCGTGCAGCGCGGTGGTGATCAGCCGGCTGCCGGTGCTGCCCACCGGATGGCCGAGCGCGATGGCGCCACCGTTGACGTTGACGGTGTCCATGTCGGGCTCGTGCACACGGGCCCAGGACAGCACCACCGACGCGAATGCCTCGTTGATCTCGGTGATGTCGATGTCGCCGATCTTCATGCCGGCCTTCTCGAGCACCTTTGCCGTCGACTGCACGGGGCCGTCGAGGTGGTAGTAGGGCTCGGCTCCGACCAGCGCCTGGCTGACGATGCGGGCGCGGGGCTTGAGGCCGAGCGCTTTGGCTTTGTCCTCGTCCATCCACAGGACCGCCGCGGCACCGTCGGAGATCTGCGACGAGGTTCCAGCGGTGTGGATTCCGCCCTCCATGACGGGCTTCAGCGATGCCAGGCCCTCCAGCGTGGTGTCGCGCAGACCTTGATCGCGGGTGACCGGCGCCCGCTCGGCGGTGGGCTGCTTGTTCTCGTCGAGCACCGGGGCCTCGATGGGGCTGATCTCGCGGTCGAATCGACCCTCGGCCCAGGCCTGCTGGGCCTTGCGCTGCGAATCCAGGCCGAAGCGGTCGATGTCCTCACGGGAGATGCCGCGCCGCTTGGCGATCCGCTCGGCGGCGGTGAACTGGTCGGGCAGGTCGATGTCCCAGGACGACGGCCGGATGATGCTGCGGTCGGGTCCGGCGTTGGCGCCGAGACCGACACGGCTCATCGCCTCGATGCCGCAGGCGATGCCGACGTCGATGGCGCCGGTGGCAATGAGGCCGGCGATCAACCCGTTGGCCTGCTGACCGCTGCCGCACTGGCAGTCGATGGTGGTTGCGCCGACGTGGTCCGGCAGCCCGGCCACCAGCCACCCCACCCGGGTGATGTTGTTGGACTGCTCGCCGAACTGCGTGACACATCCGCCGATGACCTGCTCGACGGTGCCGGGGTCGATACCGGCCTTCTCGACCAGTGCCTTCTGCACCGAGCCCAGCAATTCGGTCGCGTGCAGACCTGACAACCAACCGTTGCGCTTGCCGATCGGGCTGCGAGTGGCTTCGACGATGACAGGGTTACCCATTCCGCCAGGCTAGAACACGTTTCATTACTCTGACAAGCGACGATGCACGCACGCCTTTGATCTGCGGTGGAGGCATGTTTTACTGGCACTAGAACACGTTGCAACTACAGGAGTGCGCACGTATGCCAGGACCGTCCTCATGCCCGATCTCGTCGGACTTCGATTTCCTCGATCCGGACGTCAACCTCAAAGCCCTGCCCATCGACGAACTCGCCGAGCTGCGCAAGTCCGAGCCCATTCACTGGGTTGACGTGCCCGGTGGCACGGGTGGCTTCGGAGACAAAGGCTACTGGTTGGTCACCAAGCACGCCGACGTCAAGGAGGTGTCCAAGCGCAGCGACATCTTCGGCAGTTCGCCCGACGGCGCCATCCCGGTGTGGCCGCAGGAGATGACCCGCGACGCGATCGACCTGCAGAAGAACGTGTTGCTGAACATGGACGCGCCGCAGCACACCCGGCTGCGCAAGATCATCTCGCGTGGTTTCACCCCCCGCGCCATCGGCCGCCTGCGGGATGAGCTGAACGAACGGGCTCAGAACATCGCCCGCGAGGCCGTGGCCGCGGGCACGGGCGACTTCGTCGAGCGGGTTTCCTGCGAGCTGCCGCTGCAGGCCATCGCCGAACTGCTCGGCGTCCCGCAGGATGATCGCGACAAGCTCTTCCGCTGGTCCAACGAGATGACCGGCGGCGAAGACCCGGAGTACGCCGACATCGACCCGGCCATGTCCTCCTTCGAGTTGATCACCTACGCGATGAAGATGGCCGAGGAGCGGAGCAAGAATCCGACCGAGGACATCGTCACGAAGCTGATCGAGGCCGACATCGAGGGCGAGAAGCTCTCCGACGACGAGTTCGGTTTCTTCGTCATCATGCTGGCGGTGGCCGGCAACGAGACGACCCGCAACTCGATCACCCACGGCATGGTCGCGCTGGCGAACAACCCGCAGCAGTGGGAGCTGTACAAGAAGGACCGCCCGGAGACCGCCGCCGACGAGATCATCCGCTGGGCCACCCCGGTATCGGCGTTCCAGCGCACCGCGCTGGAGGACACCGTGCTGTCGGGCGTGCAGATCAAGAAGGGGGAGCGGGTGGTGATGTCCTACCGCTCAGCCAACTTCGACGAAGAGGTCTTCGACGATCCGCACACGTTCAACATCCTGCGCGACCCGAATCCGCACGTCGGGTTCGGCGGCACCGGAGCCCATTACTGCATCGGCGCGAACCTGGCCCGGATGACGATCAACCTGATCTTCAACGCCGTCGCCGACCACATGCCTGATCTGAAGCCGATCGGCGAGCCCGAGCGGCTACGGTCGGGGTGGCTCAACGGCATCAAGCACTGGCAGGTGGACTTCACCGGCACATGTCCGGTCACCAGCTGACGAGGTAACTGACCTTTCCCGGGATCAAGGAGGATTCGGGTGGACTTCAGTCCAGACGAAGGGCAGCAGGCGGTCGCCGACGTGGTGACGTCGGTGCTCGGTCGCGACAACAGCTGGGACGCGCTCGTCAGCGGTGGGGTCACCGCACTGGCCGTCCCGGAACGCCTAGGCGGTGACGGCGTCGGTCTGGCAGAGATCACGGCGGCACTCACCGAGATCGGCAGGCACGGCACCGTCAGCCCGGCGTTGATGACGCTGGGTGCGACGGCGGTGCTGCTCGATCTCGCCGACGACGCCCAGCAGGACCGCTACCTGGCCGGCGTGGGCAAGGGGTCGGTGCTGTCGCTGGCGCTGAGTGAACCCGGGCGAGCCCTGCCCGAGCACCCTGGTGTCGCGCTGGCTGACGGCAAGCTCACCGGTACCAAGGTCGCGGTCGGGTATGCGCAGCAGGCGGACTGGCTGCTCGTCACCACCGACAGCGGCGTCGTGGTCGTCCCCGCCGGCGCGGACGGCGTCACCGCTGCGAAGACGCCGGCGTCCAACGGCTCCGACGAGTACGTGGTCACCTTCGACGGCGTCGCCGTCGACGGAGCCGACGTCCTCGCCGGCGCGTCGGTGACGCGGGTCAACCAGCTCGTGCTCGCTGTCACCGGGGCGCTCGCGGCCGGTCTGGTGGCCGGTGCGTTGCGACTGACGGCCGACTACGTCGCCACCCGCGAGCAGTTCGGCAGGCCGCTGTCGACGTTCCAGACCGTGGCCGCCCAACTCTCCGAGGTGTACATCGCCTCGCGCACGATCTCGCTGCTCGCCGACTCGGTGGCGTGGCGGCTGTCCGAGGGACTCGACGCCGACGACGATCTCGCCATCCTGGGGTACTGGCTGACCTCGCAGGCGCCGCCGGCGATGCGGCTGTGCCACCACCTGCACGGCGGCATGGGAATGGACATCACCTACCCGATGGACCGCTACTACTCCTCCATCAAGGACCTCACCCGGCTGTTGGGTGGTCCGACGCATCGCCTCGATCTGGTGGGAGCCTGATGTACATCGAACTCACCCCTGAACAGCGCCAGCTGCAAGCTGAACTGCGCCAGTACTTCTCGACGCTGATCACGCCCGAAGAAGCCGCGGCGATGGAGTCCGACCGGCACAACGAGGCCTATCGCACGGTCATCAAGCGGATGGGTTCGGACGGCAAGCTGGGTGTCGGCTGGCCCAAGGAGTACGGCGGGCTGGGTTTCGGCCCGGTTGAACAGCAGATCTTCGTCAACGAGGCCAACCGCGCCGACGTCCCGCTGCCGCTGGTCACGCTGCAGACCGTGGGACCCACGCTGCAGGTGTACGGCACCGACGAGCAGAAGAAGAAGTTCCTGCCCGGGATCCTCTCCGGTGACATCCATTTCGCGATCGGCTACTCCGAGCCGGAGGCCGGCACCGACTTGGCCTCGCTGCGCACCACAGCCGTTCGTCACGGTGACGAGTTCATCGTCAACGGGCAGAAGATGTGGACCACCGGCGCCCACGACGCCGACTACATCTGGCTGGCGTGCCGCACCGACCCGGATGCGCCCAAACACAAGGGCATCTCGATCCTCATCGTCGACACCAAGGATCCGGGCTACTCCTGGACGCCGATCATCCTGTCGGACGGGGCGCACCACACCAACGCCTCCTACTACAACGACGTGCGGGTGCCCGCCGACATGCTGGTCGGTGAGGAGAACGGCGGCTGGAAGCTGATCACCACCCAGCTCAACCACGAGCGGGTCGGACTGGGGCCCGCCGGACGCATCGCCGGCATCTACGACCAGGTGCACACGTGGGCCTCGAAGCCGGGTTCTGACGGGGTCACCCCGATCGACCAGCCCGCGGTGCAACGGCTGCTGGCGCAGATCAAAGCGATCTGGCGGGTCAACGAACTGCTGAACTGGCAGGTGGCCGCCTCCGGGGAGACCATCGCCGTCGCCGACGCCGCGGCCACCAAAGTCTTTTCCACCGAACGGATCCAGGAGGTGGGCCGGCTGGCCGAGGAGATCGTCGGAGGTTACGGGAACCCGGCCGACACCGAGACCGCTGAACTGCTCGACTGGCTGGACAAGATGACCAAACGCAATCTCGTCATCACGTTCGGCGGCGGGGTCAACGAAGTGATGCGGGAGATGATCTCCGCCTCGGGCCTGAAGGTGCCGAGGGTGATCCGGTGAGCGCCGATCTCCAGCAGGGCATCGACGCGATCAAGGCGGACGGTAAGAGCGAGCCGCGAACCGGCCGGGATCCGGTGAACCAGCCGATGATTCATCACTGGGTGGACGCCATCGGCGACAAGAATCCGATCTACGTCGACGAGGAGGCCGCCAAGGCCGCCGGGCACGCCGGGATCGTGGCGCCACCGGCGATGATCCAGGTGTGGACGATGGGCGGCCTCGGACAGGGCCGCGCCGACGACGATCCGCTGTCGAAGATGATGAACCTGTTCGACGACGCCGGCTATGTCGGAGTGGTGGCGACCAACTGTGAGCAGACCTACCACAGGTACCTGACCCCGGGTGAGCAACTCACCGTCCACGCCGAGATCACCGATGTGGTGGGACCCAAGCAGACCGCGCTGGGCGAGGGCTTCTTCATCAACCAGCTCATCACCTGGACAGTGCCCAACGGTTCGGCCGACGACGAGACGGTCGCCGAGATGAACTGGCGCATCATGAAGTTCAAGCCTCGGGCCGAGGCGACGTCGGACGTCCCCGACGATCTGGACCCGGACAAGCTGATGCGGCCGGCCTCCTCCAAGGACACCCAGTTCTTCTGGGACGGCGTCAACGCCCATGAGTTGCGGATCCAGCGGCGCCCAGACGGTTCCCTGCAGCATCCGCCGGTGCCGGCGGTCTGGAAGGACCACAAAGAAGGAGTGGCGCCGTCCGATTATCTCGTCTCCTCGGGCAACGGCACGGTCTACAGCTATGTGGTGCACCACGCGCCGAAGGTGCCCGGCCGGAGCCTGCCTTTCGTGATCGCCCTCGTCGAGCTGGACGAGGGGGTGCGGATGCTCGGCGAACTGCGTGGCGTGGATCCCAGCGAAGTTCAGATCGGAATGCCCGTGCGCGCAACGTATATCGATTTCCCCGACAGCGACATCAGCCCCGCATGGACCCTGTACGCATGGGAGGCCGCCCGATGACCGCCGCCGGCGCGGCGCCGGTTCTCGAGGTGGGCGCCACCCTGCCCGAACTCAAGATCTACGGCGACCCGACGTTCATCGTGTCGACGGCCATCGCGACCCGCGACTACCAGGACGTGCACCACGACCGGGACAAGGCGCAGGCCAAGGGCTCCAAGGACATCTTCGTCAACATCCTGACCGACACCGGTCTGGTGCAGCGCTACCTCACCGACTGGGCGGGCCCGACGGCACGGATCACCTCGATCGGGTTGCGCCTCGGGGTGCCGTGGTACGCCTACGACACCATCACGTTCACCGGTGAGGTCACCGCCGTCGACGACGGTGTCGCCACCGTGAAGGTCGTCGGTGCCAACAGCCTCGGCAACCACGTCATCGCCACCGCGACACTCGATGTCGGTTCTTCGCGCGAGCACTCATCACAAGAACTGGAGGACCGCTGATGCTCTCCGGCAAGGCCGCGATCGCCGGTATCGGTGCGACCGACTTCTCCAAGAACTCCGGCCGCAGCGAGCTTCGCCTGGCGGCCGAGGCGGTGCTCGACGCGCTCGACGACGCCGGGCTCGCGCCGTCGGACGTCGACGGCCTGGTCACCTTCACCATGGACTCCAACCTGGAGACCGCCGTGGCGCGGGCCACCGGAATCGGTGATCTGACATTCTTCAGCCAGATCGGTTACGGCGGTGGTGCGGCGGCAGCGACCGTCCAGCAGGCGGCGCTGGCCGTGGCCACCGGGGTCGCTGAAGTGGTGGTCGCCTATCGGGCCTTCAACGAGCGCTCGGAACACCGGTTCGGACAGGTGATGACGGGTCTGACCGTCAACGCCGATTCGCGCGGCGTCGAGTACAGCTGGTCCTACCCGCATGGTCTGAGCACGCCGGCGGCGTCGGTGGCGATGATCGCGCAGCGCTACATGCACGAATACGGCGCCACCAGCGCAGATTTTGGTGCCGTGTCGGTCGCCGACCGCAAGCACGCCGCGAACAACCCGAAGGCGCACTTCTACGGTAAGCCGATCACCATCGAGGACCACCAGAACTCGCGATGGATCGCCGAACCGCTGCGGCTGCTCGACTGCTGCCAGGAGACCGACGGTGGTGTCGCCATCGTCGTCACCACACCGGAGCGGGCCAAAGACCTCAAACACCGCCCGGTGACCATCGAAGCGGCTGCTCAGGCCGCAGGGGCCGATCAGTTCACCATGTACTCGTACTACCGCGAGGAGCTCGGCCTGCCGGAGATGGGCCTGGTGGGCCGCCAGCTGTGGGAGCAGAGCGACCTGTCTCCCGCAGACATCCAGACCGCGGTCCTCTACGACCACTTCACTCCCTACACGCTGATCCAGCTCGAGGAGCTCGGCTTCTGCGCTAAAGGAGAGGCGAAGGATTTCATCGCCGGTGGAGCGATCGAGGTCGGTGGACGGTTGCCGATCAACACCCACGGCGGGCAGCTCGGTGAGGCCTACATCCACGGCATGAACGGCATCGCCGAAGGGGTTCGGCAGCTGCGAGGCACGTCGGTCAACCCGGTTCCGGACGTGGAGCATGTTCTGGTCACCGCGGGTACCGGGGTGCCGACCTCCGGCCTGATCCTGGGTTGAGCCGGGGTCGCCACGAAGGTGTGGCTCACCCGTCTGGACCGTGGGGCCAACTAGGCTTGGCCCGATGAGCTCCGACGAGCCGGCGCCCGACGACGACACCGGGCCACTACCGGTCGACAACAGAGCGCCGGCGGCCGGTGCTGCGGGTCAGCGTCGCTTCGATGCGCCGCTGTCGGTGAATCCACGGCCGGTGCGCAAGGACCGGCGCCCAGTGCTGCTGGTGGCCGTGGCCACGGTCGCGGTGCTGGCGCTCGGTGTGCTCGCCTGGCTGTTCTGGCCGTCGCCGGATTCCGAGGACACCCCGACGGGTTCGATCGCCTCCGGGACGCCTCGGGGCTCCGAGGTTCCCGAGACGGAGGCGTCCGACGCGGCGGCCGAGCGCCTGCGCGGGATCCTTCCGCGCGGCTATCCCCCCGGTGCCTGCGAGGAGGTGGCCCCGCGCGACGGCGCCTCGGCGGCGATCAGGTGTCAGAAGAACGAGGATCCCGGGGGCCCCTTGTCGGCGACGTACACACTGGCCACCGACGAGGACGCGCTCGAGGTGATGTTCGCCGAGGTGCTCGACGCGTTGGCGGTGGTGGACTGCCCGGGCAACATCCAGTCACCGGGTCCCTGGCGGCGCAACGCGACCCCGCAGCAGGTGGCGGGCACCCTGGTGTGCGGCTTCGACGAGAACACCTCCACGGTGGCATGGACGACCGACTCGCAGCTCTTGCTGAGCGAGATCCAGTCGGGCCCGCAGGGTCCGAACATGGTGCAGCTCTACGCGTGGTGGTCGTCGCACTCCTGACCCGACCGCAGGGCGCAGGGAAACCGTCAGGCCGGGGGCGGCGCCACGACCGTCGTGGTGACCGGGGCGGCGGGGGCGGTCTGCTCGCCTTCGGGCAGCGGCGTCCCCGAACTGCCGGACGGTGCCTGTGCGGCAGAGGCGCCTTCGGGCAGCGGCGTTCCCGCACTGCCGGCCGGTGCGGCGGGATCGGCAGCGGCCGGAACCGGTGCCGGGGTGGCCTCGCCGGGCAGCGCGGTGCCCGAGCTGCCTTCCGGCAAAGGAGTGCCCGAGCTGCCTTCGGGCAGCGGGGTTCCTGAGCTTCCTTCGGGCAGCGGGGTGCCGGAACTGCCCGCCGGTGCCGGCGTCATCGTCGCCTCGGCACCCTCCGGTGCGGCCTCGCCGGTGTCGCCTTCGGAGGCCGGCGTTTCCGTGGTCTCCGCCTCGGCCGGCGCGGTGTACGTACCTGTCGATGGCGAGGTTCCACCGGTGGAGCTGGTCGCGGGCGGAGCGGGCGGTGCCTCGACCCACACCAGCATGTCGGTGCCGCCGGCGTTGTAGACAACGCTGTCTGGCGCATCGCCCGTGACGTCGAAATAGACCTTGCCTGTGGTGGATTCGCCTTGAGCCAACGTTGCGGGGTTGACTCCCTGCGGGGTGGCGACACCGAACAGCACCCGATAGGTCTGTCCGCTCTCAGCGCGTGCGTTCAGGTTCGCCACGATGGGGATGACGTTGCCCGAGATGGCCTCGTCGGTGGCGGTGGCCTCCCACAGCGTCCCGGCGACGGGGTAGGGGATCGTGTCGGTGCTGGGCTTCAGGCCGGAGACCGTCCAGCCCTGCACGACGTCGCCGTTGACCAGTTCGCCCTGCTCGCCGAGATACTGCATGTCTGCGTCAGCGGCGGCGGTCGGCGCGCCCGCAAGACCGACAGTCGCGGCGGTTGCGGTGGTGATAGCCGCCAGAACGGGCTTGATCTTCACGTCATGTCCTCCTGTTTTCGTGACATCGAGCAGCGAGGTGATCCCCCCGCGAGCAAGGTAGCAGGCGCTCACTCTGAGCAAGCACGGCTCTGCCCCTTCCCGCGCACCGACGGGCATGCGGCTGAGAAATAGCCGGAAACGCGGACGGCGGTCGCATCGAAGGTTGATACTGCTTTTCAGCCATGATCCGCGCCAATTCCGTTTTGTTTGCCGACAGCTTCTGCAGCGGTGAATAACCACGCGTGGCGGGCCGCGCCCCAGGCAGCAAATGAAAATGGCTTTGGATGCAAATCCTGCCGACGGAAATATCCACCGGGGTATTTTCCTCGCCCCCTGGCGCCGAGTTGGCCTGGTCGTCAGCGTTCCCGCCTTCGGGTCAGGCGGACGCAGGGGCATTACCCCGGTTCATCAGCGAGTTGTCTACACCGTGAGTTCACTTACCGGATGCCCGCGCGTCAGAAACCTGCGTTGACGTGGGCACTTTGTTCGCGCTCAGACCGGCCGAAAGCCTTGACTAGGCAAAGATCGGGAAACGCTTGACACGGATATCAGCAAAGCCATAAATTCTGATCACATCTTTGTAAAGATGCAGGTGCTGCCGCCGAAATGGGGAGATGGGCAGCACCTCGAAACTTGTATAGGGGGTTTCCATGGCCAAGCATGCCAAGAACCGTGCGCGTCCGGCCGCGATCCGCGCCTACCTGACCGCCGGAGTCACCGGCGCCGCGTTCGCGGGCCTCGGCGCGTTCCTCGCGGTTCAGGACGCCACTCCGGCGACGACGCAGTACGACATCAAGCTGGTGTCGAACGAGGAAGACACGCTCTTCCTCTCGCTCAACGGCGGCAGTGATCGCCGCGATCGCGAGCAGCGTGCGCTCGCGGCCCAGGAGGTGACCGACGCGAACCCGGCGCTGCGCCCCATGTTCGGCGACGGCGGCTGGCTCATCGGCAACGGCCTGGACGCGGTGGAAGGCTGCGAAGGCGCGGCGTGCAACGGCGGCAACGGCGGCCTGCTCGGCGGCGACGGCGGTAACGGCCTGCACGGCGGCAAGGGCGGTGACGCCGGGTGGTGGTTCGGCAACGGTGGCCACGGCGGTGACGGCTTTGCGAGCGAAGGCTATGCGGCCTCTGCCGGTGGCGACGGCGGCAGCGGCGGCTACTTCTTCGGCTTCGGCGGTGACGGTGGTGACGCCGGTGACGGTGCCGTCAAGTCCTCGTCCGGTGTCTATGTCGGGTACTCGGGTGGTGACGGTGGTCGCGGCGGCGCCGGATTCGGCACCGGCGGTAACGGTGGTGCGGGCGGCAGTTACACCAACACCAGGGATATCGCCGACAACCCGGACACCGAGATCGACGAGTCACTGCAGAACGATGTGATCGGCGGCGCAGGAGGCGACGGCGGTGCGGCCGGCGGGTTCGTCGGCACCGACGGCCACGGCGGCGCCGGCGGTGACGCCGTCTCGGAGAACGGCAGTGCCGTCGGAGGACTGGGTGGTGACGGCGGTGGCACCGGCACCATGACCGGCGGCCTCGGCGGTAACGGCGGCGACGGTGGTGACGCCGAGGCCAATGCCGACGGTGAGACCGCGACCGGTGGCGCCGGCGGTGCCGGTGGATGGACCGGTACCGGTAACGGCGGACTCGGCGGCAACGGCGGCAACGCGGTCGGAAACGGGGGCGCCGACGCCGTCGGCGGTGACGGCGGCGAGGGCGGCGGATCCCGCGTCGGCAACGCCGGTGAGGGCGGCAACGGCGGTGACGCGCTCAGCACCGACGGCGAAGCGACCGGCGGGCGTGGCGGCGACGGCGGCCACACCTGGGTGTTCGGTGAAGGCGGCGGCGACGGCGGCAACGGCGGTAACGCCGAGGCCGAGGAGGACGCCACCGGTGGCGACGGTGGCGACGGCGGCAACGGCGGACTCTTCGGCTATCCCGGAAACGGTGGTGACGGCGGCGACGCGGACTCGACCAACGGCACCGCCACTCCCGGCGCCGGGGGCGCGGGCGGCGTCGGCGGCGAGGACGGTGAGTCGGGAGAATCCAGTGACAGCGACAGTGACAGTGACGGCGGCGACAGCGCCTGACCTCCAGCGACACTGACGACGACAGGAAGAGCGCCGGCCACAGCTGTGGCCGGCGCTCTCTCTGCTGTCAAAGAGGTTGTCGGCACGAGACTTTGACGTAACTCACGTGAGGCTATGATCGCCCAATGTCGGAAACCTCTGCATCCCGTCCCGATCGGCTCGTCGTGGTGGCCCTCGTCGTCGCGGTCGGCGCACTGGCCGTGGCGATCTGGGCGCTGCTGAGCGCCCCGTCCGCGGGCGAGGCGACCTCCGCCGACGAGGCGTCCTCCGCCGACGAGACCTCGTCCGGTGGCGAGGACTCCCCCGAGGAAGCCGGCGCCCGCATCTGCGGCGCCTTCGACACCGTGCGCAACGCGGTGTCGCTGCAGACCAACGCTGACCTCGGCGCGGACCCGGTAGCCGTGCAGGCGGTCGCGGCGAACGCCCGATTGGCGACCCTCGGCGGAGGGCAGTATCTGTTGACGCAGCTGAGCGATGCGACGCCGAGTGAGCTGTCCGAATCCGTGCGGTCGTTCGCCAACACGCTGCAGAACATCGGTATCGGCCAATTGGCCGGCTCACCGGCCAATGACCCCGCTCAGGTTCAGCGCCTCGATGCCGCACAAGACGATGCGGCGCGCATCTCCGAGCTGTGTCGGCAGTGAGGGGTCAGGCTGGCACAAACTCCACGCCCGCCAACGCGACTGCGTCGTCACGGTCCGGCGCAGTCACCACCGCCGCGTAGGAGTTGTCGGACTTCCAGACACTCACCTTCAGTGTCTCGCCGGGGAAGACCACCCCGGCCATCCGGGCGCCGAACGATTTCAGTCCGCTGACATCTCCGTCGAGCAGGTTGTCCACCAACGCTTTGCACGTCATCCCGTAGGTGCACAGGCCGTGCAGGATGGGGCGGGGAAACCCGGCAGCGGCGGCGAAGTCCGGGTCGGAGTGCAGCGGGTTGCGGTCGCCGCACATCCGGTAGAGCAGAGCCTGCGACGGCGAAGTCGGAACCGACAGCTCGAAATCGGGGGCTCGGTCCGGGGCGGCCTGACTTGTGGACGGTCCGCGGTCGCCGCCGAACCCGCCCTCGCCGCGGGCGAAGATGGACCGTTTCTGCTTCCACAGCAATGTGCCGGTCGGATCGTTGACGGTCGTTTCGGACCAGATCACTGCCGCCTTGCCTTTGTCCCAGATCTCGGTGAAGCGGGTGACGGCGATTCCGGTGCCTGCCGGCGGTATCGGGCCGGGCACTTCAACGGCTTCGCTGGCGTGCAGCACCTTCGACAGCTCGATGTCGATGCCGGGAAACTTCACCGCAGGCGGCTCGGTCATGTGGAAACTCTGCGCGACGTTGCCGAATGTCGGTAGCACCTGCGGTGTGTCGTCGGTCAGATAGCGCAGCTCCTGCTTGTCCATCGGGTCGGCGCCCGCACCCAGACCCAGGTGATAGAGCTGGATATCGCTACTGTTCCACGAGAATACGACCGGTTCGAGCTCGGCGCCGATCGCCTCGTCGAGGTTGATGGGCATTGCTCAGTCCTTCCGGTGCCCGGTCGCGGCGATGTGCAGTGCCGCGAGATAGCCGAACGTCATGGCCGGCCCGATGGTTCCGCCCGGGCCGGGGTAGGTGTGGCCCATCACCGGGGCGCTGACGTTGCCCGCAGCGTAGAGGCCCTCGATCACCGAGCCGTCGTCGCGCAGTGCCCGGCCGTCGTTGTCGGTCACCACCCCGCCCTTGGTGCCGAGGTCACCGGGAACCATCTTGGCGGCGTAGAACGGACCTTCGCTGATCTCGCCGAGGTTGGGGTTGGGCTTGTTCGTCGGGTCGCCGTAGTACCGGTCGTAGGCGCTCTCACCCCGCTTGAAGTCCTGATCGACCCCGTCGCGGGCGAAGCCGTTGAAACGCTCGACCGTCGCGGTGAGTTCTGCTGCCGGCAGGCCGGTCTTGGCGGCGAGTTCATCGAGGGTGTCGGCCTTGACGATGACGCCGGATTCCATCCACTTCGACGGGATCCGCTGTCCCGGCTGAAGACCGGCGAAAATATAGCGGTCGCGATACCGCTGGTCGAACACCAGCCAAGCCGGGATGTTCTCTCCGGGTCCGGGGCCCTGTCCGTATTGCCCGCCGTACATGTGGTGGCACGCCTCGACATAGGGCATCGACTCGTTCATGAAGCGCTTGCCGGCCATGTTGACGATGATCGATCCCGGCGAGTTGCGTTCGGACAACGCGAACCAGGGTGCACCGACCAGGGGCACCGTAGGGCCCCACCAGGCGTCCTCCATCACATCCAGTGCGGCGCCGAGCTTCTCGGCCGCCAGGATTCCGTCGCCGGTGTTGGCCACGGCCCCGACCGTCCACTCGGTGGTGATCGGAGCGCGCTGGTACTTGACCCGCATCTGCTCGTTGTGTTCGAACCCGCCACTGCCCAGGATCACGCCGCGACGCGCCCGGATGAGTTGCGGTTCCGCTGTTTCGGGCCCCTGGGTGTCGCGCACCAGAATGCCGGCGACGACACCGTCTTCGATGTACAGGTCGGTCATGGCGGTGTTCAGCAGCACCGGCACTCCCGCGTCACGCAACCCGATCCGCAGCGGGGCGATGAGGGCGCGGCCCATCCCGACGAGGTTCTTGCCCGTGGCCTGGGCCCACATCGTGCGGGCGCCCACCTTGAGGCTGCGCAACACGCCGCGGGGGTGGCGCTTGAGCTGGTTGAGTCGCACGTAGTCCTGCTGCATCACCACCACGTTGAGTGGCACCTTGCCGTACGGGGGTTCGAGGCCCTTGAGGTCTGGGCCGAGCTTTTTGGCGTTGAACGGCTTGGGTTCGACCGACCGCCCGGAGGCCTTGCCGCCCGGAGTTTCGGGGTAGTAGTCGGAGTAGTTGGGAACCCAGCACAGCTTGAGCGGGGAGTGCCGCAGGACGAACGACAGCATCTCCGGCCCGCGCTTGAGGTAGGTGTCGATCTTGTCGGCCGGCACCACGTCTCCGATGATCGCGTGCAGGTAGGTGCGGGCCGCCTCGGTGGTGTCCTTGACACCGTCGCGCTGCAGGACCTCGTTGTTGGGGATCCACACTCCGCCACCTGACCGCGCAGTGGAACCACCGTAGTGCGGGGCCTTCTCAACGACTACTGTCGAGAGTCCCTGGTGGGCGGCGGTGAGTGCGGCGACCATGCCGGCGGCGCCGCTCCCGACCACGACGACGTCATACACCTGTCCAGTCATGTAGAACACGTTATAGAATTGCCCGGCCAGCTAACAACTGGCCCGGTCAGAAAAACGAGGGGAATTCATCTGATGCTCCGTGACGAGGTTCGGGAACGACTCGCCGCCGATCTCGCGCAGGCGGAACGCAGCAGGGTTCCGATCTCGCCGTTGACCGACGGTCAGCCCGACATCGACGTGGTGGATGCCTACGAGATCCAGCTGATCAACATCCGGCAGCGGGTGGCTGAGGGGGCTCGGGTGATCGGGCACAAGGTGGGCCTGTCGTCGGAGGCGATGCAGAAGATGATGAACGTCGACGAGCCCGACTACGGGCATCTGCTCGACGAGATGCAGGTCTTCGAAGGGACTCCAGTCCGGTCGGACCGTTACCTCTGTCCGCGGGTGGAGGTCGAGGTGGGATTCATCCTGGCCGACGATCTGCCAGGAGCCGGGTGCACCGAGGACGACGTGCTCGCTGCCACGGCGGCATTCGCCCCGGCCATCGAGCTCATCGACACGCGCATCACGAATTGGCAGATCAAGCTGTGCGACACCATCGCCGACAACGCCTCGTCGGCCGGCTGGGTGCTCGGTGAAGCCCGGGTCTCGCCCAAGGACGTCGACATCAAGGCCATCGACGCGGTCCTGACGAACAACGGGGAGGTCGTCGCCGAGGGGCGCAGTGACGCGGTGCTGGGCAATCCGGTCACCGCGGTGGCCTGGTTGGCCCGCAAGGTGGAGAGCTTCGGGGTGCGGTTACGGGCCGGCGACATCGTGCTCCCGGGTTCGTGCACCCGTGCGATAGATGCCCCGCCGGGCAGCCACTTCGTGGCCGAGTTCAGCGGGTTAGGTTCAGTACAACTGAGTTTCGAATAAGGAGCCGCTCATGGCTGACAAGAAGTCTGTGGCGATCGTGGGGTCGGGCAACATCAGCACCGACCTGCTGTACAAGTTGTTGCGTTCGGAGTGGCTGGAGCCACGCTGGATGATCGGCATCGATCCGGAGAGCGAAGGCTTGGCCCGGGCTCGCAAGTTGGGGCTGGAGACGTCGCACGAGGGAGTGGACTGGTTGCTGAGCCAGTCCGAGAAGCCCGACCTGGTGTTCGAGGCGACCAGTGCCTACGTGCATCGCGCCGCGGCGCCTCGCTACGCCGAAGCCGGCATCCGGGCCATCGACCTGACCCCGGCGGCGGTGGGTCCGGGCGTGATCCCGCCGGCGAATCTGGGTGAGCACCTCGACGCGCCGAATGTCAACATGGTGACCTGCGGGGGCCAGGCCACGATCCCGATCGTGCACGCCGTCAGCCGCGTCGTCGAGGTGCCTTACGGCGAGATCGTGGCGTCGGTGTCCTCGGCCTCGGCCGGTCCGGGTACCCGGGCGAACATCGACGAATTCACCAAGACCACCAGTGCTGGGGTGCAGAACATCGGCGGCGCCAAGCGGGGCAAGGCCATCATCATCCTCAACCCGGCCGATCCTCCGATGATCATGCGCGACACCATCTTTTGCGCGATCCCCGAGGACGCCGACCGCGATGCGATCGCACAGTCCATCCGCGACGTCGTCGCCGAGGTGCAGACCTACGTTCCGGGCTACCGGTTGCTCAACGATCCGCAGTTCGACGATCCGTCGATGAACTCCGGAGGGCAGGCTGTGGTCACCACGTTCATCGAGGTGGAGGGCGCCGGTGACTACCTGCCGCCGTATGCGGGAAACCTGGACATCATGACCGCCGCCGCGACGAAGGTCGGCGAGGAGGTCGCCAAGAAGATGGCAGCAGCGAGCCTTTCCACGACAGGAGGCCAATCATGAGTGGCAGCGCATCGCGCATCGGCGGAGTCGACGACATCTACTTCGACCCCATGTGGGACATCCGGATGACCGACACGTCGCTGCGCGACGGTTCGCATCACAAACGCCACCAGTTCACCGCCGATGAGGTCGGCGCCATCGTCGCGGCGCTGGACACGGCCGGGGTGCCGGTCATCGAGGTCACCCACGGCGACGGGCTGGGCGGGTCGAGCTTCAACTACGGGTTCTCCAAGACCCCGGAGCAGGAGCTGATCAAGTTGGCCGCAGAAACCGCCAAGGAATCGAAGATCGCCTTCCTGATGCTGCCCGGAGTGGGGACCAAGGAGGACATCAAGGAAGCCCAGAACAATGGCGGGTCCATCTGTCGCATCGCGACCCACTGCACCGAGGCCGATGTGTCGATCCAGCATTTCGGGCTGGCCCGCGAGCTCGGCCTGGAGACGGTCGGCTTTCTGATGATGAGCCACACCATCCCCCCGGAGAAGCTGGCGGCCCAGGCCCGCATCATGGCCGATGCGGGGTGCCAGTGCGTCTATGTCGTCGACTCCGCTGGTGCGCTGGTGCTCGAGGGGGTCCGCGACCGGGTGGCCGCACTGGTGGCCGAGCTCGGCGATGACGCCCAGGTCGGTTTCCATGGCCACGAGAATCTCGGCCTCGGGGTGGCGAACTCGATCGAGGCGGTACGCGCCGGCGCCAAGCAGATCGACGGCTCGTGCCGCCGCTTCGGTGCCGGCGCCGGCAACGCCCCTGTCGAGGCGTTGATCGGAGTGTTCGACAAGATCGGTGTCAAGACCGGCATCGACTTCTTCGACATCGCTGACGCCGCCGAGGAAGTCGTCGCTCCGGCGATGCCCGCCGAGTGCCTGCTCGATCGCAATGCGCTGATCATGGGGTATTCCGGGGTGTACTCGAGCTTCCTCAAGCACGCCATCCGCCAGTCCGAGCGCTACGGCGTGCCCGCCCACCAGCTGCTGCACCGCGCGGGGCAGCGCAAACTGATCGGCGGCCAGGAGGACCAGCTGATCGACATCGCACTGGAGATCAAGCGCGAGATGGATTCGGCGTCGGCCTGACCGGCGACGCTCACCCCCCACCGCCGTAGTGGCTTGTTCGCCTGGTACGCCGATTCTCGACTGGTGTTCCAGCTGAGCGGATACGCTGACGCGTGCGACCGACCGGTCGTCGACAACGTCGTCGATAGTGGGGGATTTTCATGACCACGTCTGTGATGAACATTCGCCGTGGCCTCTACAGCGTCCTCGCCGGCGGGGCGCTCGTGCTCGGCCCGGCGCTCCTGGCGCCGATGGCCACCGCGCAGCCCGACCCCGCGCCCGACTGCTCGGCAGCGAATGTGGCCCGCACCGTCAGTGCCGCCACCGCGGCCGAGGGGGACTACCTGGTGGCCAACCCGCCGACCAACTCGCAGCTGTCGAGTATCTCGTCGCAGCCGCCGGAGCAGGCCCAGGACTCCTACAACGCATATTTCGAACAAAACCCCCAGGTCAGAGATGACTTGGCGGCGATCCACCAGCCGGTGAACGCGTTGAGCGAGCAGTGCGGCTTCGACGTGGCGCCGACGCTGGTGGCCGCCGCGGTGTGGCAGACCCAGCCTCAGACGGCGGCGGGAGTCGACACCCCGAACCTGAACCAGAACCAGGAAGGCACTCCGGCGGGAGTCGAACCACCGTCCTAGAGGGCCGGGTGAAAGCCCCGGCCGCTCAACCCGACATGGATCTCGTCAGTCGGCCGTCGAGATGGCCCTCGGCCCGCTGACCTGGGCGGAGTTTGGCGCGCCACCGAATCGGCTAGGCACGGTGTACGAGCGTGTTGTTCGCACACCGTGAGGAGTGATCTTCCATGACCGCGTCTGTCAGGACCGTGCGACGTAGTCTCTTCGGCGTCTTTGCCGGCGGCCTGCTCGCCTTCGGGTCGGCAGCGATTGTGGCGCCGGTGGCCAACTTCGAACCGGCGCCCGCATACGTGTACACCACCAGCGTGAGCGGACAGACCGACTAGCACCCGCCGCCGCTTGGCACGGCTCACGCGAGTCGTCGGTGCTACCCGGCACTTCCTCGTCGGTGCCACCCGGCGCTTCCTCGTCGGTGCCATTCGGCACGATGGGCTTCATGGCGACACGAGCCGAAGCGCAGGCAATCCTGGAACAACTCGCTGGTCCATCGGCTGTCCTGCGGTACGACCAGTGGGCGGCCATCGAAGCGCTGGTGGTGCAGCGCCGTCGCGCGCTGGTGGTGCAACGCACCGGCTGGGGCAAGTCCGCGGTGTACTTCATCGCCGCGAAGCTGCTCCGCGCGGCAGGGCTCGGCGCAACCGTCATCGTGTCGCCTCTGCTGGCGCTGATGCGTAACCAGGTCGCTGCCGCCGACCGGGCCGGCGTGCATGCCGCGACCATCAACTCCAGCAACGTGGCGGACTGGTCGGACATCCACGCCCGGGTGCGCGGCGGTGACCTGGATGTACTTCTGGTCAGCCCGGAACGGCTGAACAACCCCGATTTCCGCGACGAGGTGCTTCCGGCGCTGGCCCGCGATGCCGGGCTGGTCGTCGTCGACGAGGCCCACTGCGTCTCGGACTGGGGACACGACTTTCGGCCCGATTACCGGCGCATCCGCACTCTGGTCGCCGAACTGGGCGCCGACATCCCGGTGTTGGCCACCACTGCCACCGCCAACGACCGGGTCGTGGCCGATGTCGCCGCGCAGCTCGGAGTGGGGGGACGCGACACGTTGGTGTTGCGCGGCGGCCTGGACCGTGAGTCTCTGCGGTTGTCGGTGGTGCAGGCGGGCAATCCCGCCCAGCGCGCAGCGTGGCTGGCCACCCACCTCGACGCGCTGCCGGGGTCAGGGATCGTCTACACCCTGACCGTCGCTCAGGCGCACGATGTCGCGGCGCTGCTGCGTGAGCACGGTTACCAGGTCGCGGCCTACACCGGCGCCACCGAGGCGGCCGAGCGGGAACAGCTCGAGACCGACCTGCTCGAGAACCGGGTGAAGGCGCTGATCGCGACGTCGGCGCTGGGGATGGGTTTCGACAAGCCGGATCTCGGGTTCGTCGTCCACCTCGGTGCGCCGTCCTCACCGATCGCGTACTACCAGCAGGTGGGACGAGCGGGCAGGTCGACGTCGAGCGCCGAGGTGGTGCTGCTGCCCGGGCGGGAAGACCAGGACGTGTGGCGGTACTTCTCCTCGGTCGCGTTCCCGTCGGAAGCCATGGTGCGCTCGGTGATCGCCGCGCTCGACCCGGATCGTCCGACATCGACACCCGCGCTGGAGCCACTGGTCGACCTGAACCGTTCCCGGCTGGAGATGGTGCTCAAGGTGCTCGACGTCGACGGTGCCGTGCGCCGGGTGAAGGGTGGCTGGGTGGCCACCGGGACGCCGTGGAATTACGACGAACAGCGGTATCGGACTCTGGAGGAGGCCCGCCGGCGCGAGCAGCAGGCGATGCTCGACTACCAGTCCACCGACGGCTGCCGGATGGCCTTCCTGCGGCGTCAGCTCGATGATCCGGAGCTCGGGGCGCAGGAGCGGTGTGGCCGTTGCGACAACTGCGCCGGGTCGCGATTCGACGGTGCCGTCGACAGCACTGCCGCCGACAATGCGCGCGAGCGGCTGATGCGTCCCGGCGTAGAGATCGCCGCTCGCCGCCAGTGGCCCACCGGGCTGGCCAAGCTGGGCGTCGAGCTGTCCGGCCGGATCTCCGACGGTCCCGCCCCGGGCCGTGCCATCGGCCGGCTCACCGATCTGGGCTGGGGCGCGCGGCTGCGTCGGCTGCTCGCCGAGGAGGACGCCGAGGTGCCCGACGACGTGGTGGCGGCTGCGGTCAAGGTGCTGGCGTCCTGGGACTGGGACACCAGGCCGACCGCCGTGATGGCCCTGGACTCCGACACCCATCCCACGCTGATCACGTCGTTGGCCCGTCGACTCGCCGAGCTCGGTCGGCTGACGGATCTCGGCACGCTGCACTACGACCCGCAGCGCCGGCCGGTGACCGCGGTGAACTCGGCGTACCGCGTGGCCGCCCTACAGGGGTCGTGGTCGGCGCCGGATTGTCCGTTCGACGGGCCGGTGCTGCTGGTCGACGATCTGGCCGACACGGGATGGACGTTCACGATGGCTGCCCGCGCCGTGCGTGCGGCGGGCGCCCCCGCCGTGCTGCCGTTCGCGCTGGCGTCGAGCAGCTAGCAGCGGGGGCTAATTCCGCGTGCGTGCCACCTCGGCAGCACCGTTGCCCGTGATGAGCCACAGCGTGGTGAGACTGGCCACGAGGTCGGACACCGAGATGTCGGCCCGGCCGTCCAGGTAGGCGAGGATGGCGTCGGCCGTTCCCCCGACGATGAACGCGGGCGCCACCTTGGCCAGCGCGTCCTTTTCCAGCTCGACGTCGTGGATCGTGCGCGCGTGTCCGACCAGAACAGCCGTCAATCCCCGCATCACGGATGCCCGATGCTCGTGCAGCACGGGGGAACTCGCCACCCCACCGAGCAGGATCCGGCCCCGGCGCGGGTCGTCGACCAGGGTGTGGACCAGGGCGAGCACGGCGGCAGCGGCCTGATCCTCCAGTGGTGCGGCCACGGCGGCGGCGATGGCGCTCATCGTCGCGGTCCGGACCTCCTCGGCGATCGCATCGACCACGGCGGTGGCCACCTCGTCGAGGCTGGCGAAGTTCTCGTAGAAGTACCGCTTGTTGAGTCCGGCAGCGGCGCAGAGGCGGTCGACGGTGAGGGTTCGCCACTCATTGCCGGCAAGGGCATCGATGGCGGCGTCGAGCAGTCGGGCTCGCCGCTGGTGCCGGCGCGCGTCCGCGGTCTGGCCCGCGTACGTGCGTCCCGAAGTGTCGGCCACCCGACGATCGTCGCACCCGCGGCCGCCGGGGTCGCGGGAGACTCTTGACAACACCGGCCCAATTCTGGCACGTTCGAGTACCAGATAATCTGGCACAGACTCGTACCAAAATGTGAGGATCTTCGTTGAGCACATCGATCGCCGACCCAACGCCCGAATCAGCTGCTTCCTTAGTCAACGGGGGTGCGTCGGTGCTCGCCGAACTGCGCGAGCTCGCAGCGACGTCGCCGGCGCTTGCGCGTCGCCTCGGCTGGGACTACCTGTCCGAGTTGGGCGCCGGGAACCGTCGCGACCAGCTGGCCGAGTTGTTCGCCAAGGGCGAGGCGCCCGACGGTCCCCACGGTGAGATGGAAGGCCTGATCGTGGGCAAGCTCTTCGGCATTCCCGAAGCGCATCTGGCCAACCCGTTGATGAAGATCGACCCGACGTGGCGTGGAAAAACATTCGACCAGCGCACCGGAACCGGGTTCAACCGGCTCAGCCCGCTGGGCAAGTACACGCTGCGCGCGGTGGCGCCGCTCTACGGCGGTCTGCGCCGGATCGGGCGAGAGGCGCAGGGCTACGGATTCACCCACAAGCTCGACACCGCCGCCGCCGAACCGTTCAACGAGGTTCGCGCGCTGGACTATTCGCCGGCGGAGTACCGCAACCCGAGCGTTCGGACGTTCCCCATCAAACGCACCCGCGACGAGATCGTCGAGTTGGTGCCCCGGCTTTACCTCGGTCGCGCTCTGCTCACCATGCCCGACGGCGAGGTGCGACTGATCGCCTACTTCGCGCTCCGCGAGTTCAGCGACGAGCGTGACGCATGATCGCGCTCGACGGCGCCGTGGTGTGCGTGACCGGCGGGGCCCGCGGCATCGGCAAGGCCACCGCCACCGCTTTGGCGCGCCGTGGCGCCCGGGTGTGGATCGGGGACATCGACATCGAGGAGGCGGACCGTACTGCCGATGAGATAGGGGCGCGGGCACATCCGCTCGATGTCACCGACCCGGCAAGTGTGGCGGCTTTCCGTGACGCGAGCAGCACCGACGGGCCACCGGACATGGTGGTGAACAACGCCGGGATCCAGATCATGGGGGCATTCGTCGACCAGAAGGTGGAGCTGTATCACCGGGAGGTCGCGATCAATCTGCTCGGCGTCATCAATGGCCTCCATGCTTTTCTGCCCGGCATGCTCGACCGCGACCGCGGACACATCGTCAACGTCGCGTCCATGGCCGCCAAAGTGACGACACCGGGAATGTCGGTGTACTGCGCCACCAAGTACGCGGTGGCAGCGCTGTCTCGGGCGGTGCGCGCGGAGATCGCCTCCAGTGCGGTGACAGTGAGCACCGTGTTCCCGACGGCCGTGCACACCGAGCTCACCGCAGGAGTGGCGCTCGATCTGCTGCCTACCCGCCAGCCGGAGGACATCGCCACGGCGATCGTCGACAGCGCTCGTCATCCGCGGCGCGAGATCACCGTTCCCGGTTGGCTGTCACCGATGGGAGTGGTCGAGGAGGTGGCGCCGGAGCCCCTGTTGCAGCGACTCAAACATCTGGCGACGCTGCGTCGGCCGCCGGGGCATTACGACGAGTCGGTGCGCCGACGTTATCTGGACCGGATCGGCCAGTGACCGCCCTGACCGACCCGATGCAGGCCAAGGTGCGCATGCAGTCCCTCGCGGCCGGCGTGACAGCTCGTTACCCCAGCCGCGAGCGTCCCCTGGCCCATCCCCCGGCCGGCTCCGATCTGGCGCCGGTGATGGGTGACTACGGGTTCCCGCTCATCGGACATCTCCTGAGCTCGATCGTCGAACCGCTCGACTTCGCCCGCCGTCGCTATGCCCGCTTCGGTCCGGTGAGCTGGGCCGGGGGCGTGGGATTCCGCATCGTGTCGCTGATGGGTCCGGAGGCGCTCGAAACCGCGTGGATCAACAAGGACAAAGCGTTTTCCAGCACGCGCGGATGGGCGCCGGTGATCGGCCCGTTCTTCCATCGCGGGATCATGCTGCTCGACTTCGACGAGCACCGAGACCACCGCCGCATCATGCAGCAGGCATTCACCCGCAGCGCTCTCGACGGCTATCTGGCGCTGATGCGGCCGGGCATCCGGCGCACCATCGCCAACTGGCCCGCGGCGCCCCGGTTTCCCTTTTACTCGTCGGTCAAGCAACTGCTGCTCGACCAGGCCGCCGAGGTGTTCGTCGGGACCACCCTCGGCCCGGAAGCCGACGAGCTGGCCGCCGATTTCCACGCCACGGTGCACGGCGGTCAGGCGATGATCCGCGCCGATGTCCCGGGCGGAACCTGGGCGCGGGGCTTACGAGCCCGGGAACGGCTCGAACGGTACTTCGCCGCCCAGATCCCCGCCCGCCGCGCGGGTTGCGGCACCGACCTGTTCTCGATGCTGTGCCACAGCCGAGGCGAGCACGGTGAACGGTTCAGCGACACCGACATCGTCAACCACATGATCTTCCTGTTGATGGCGGCGCACGACACCAGTGCGATCGCCATCTCGATGCTGGTCTACGAGCTGGGCCGGAACACGGAATGGCAGGACCGGCTGCGGGACGAAGCACTTCACAACGCCAACGACGAATTGACCCTCGCCGATCTCGACGGTGGATACCCCCTGCTCGACGCCGCATTCGACGAGATCCTGCGGATGTACGCGCCGGCGGGAACGCTGTTCCGGCAGGCGCTCACCGACACCGAGGTTGCCGGACACTTCATCCCGCGCAAGAGCCAGGTGGCGATCAACGTCTACGCCTCGATGCGGTTGGCCGACTGGTGGCCCGATCCGGATCGGTTCGACCCCGGTCGGTTTCTCGGTGGCGCGGACGTCCGGCCGGTGCACCGCTACGCGTTCGCCCCGTTCGGTGGCGGAGTCCACAAGTGTCTCGGTCAGCAGTTCGCCGACATGAACGTCAAAGCCGTGATGCACCAGTTGCTGCGCCACTTCGACTGGCACGTCCCCGCCGGATACCGTCCGATGATGACCTGGGGTACCGGCCCGACGCCCGCCGACGGACTGCCGATCACGCTGCGCAGGAGGGGAAGCGAGCACCGGCGCAGCGGGACGTGAGCCGCCGGCGGATCCGCGAGCGGGTCACCCGTCGGGTTTGGTGCCGCCGAGCTGCTCGGTGACGGCGTCGGCTGTCATCACCACCGCCTGCGCACGTTCCCGGATCTCGTTGTCGGTCAGTGCTTTCCCGACCTGCATCGACACCACCATCACCTGCCGCCGGTAGTGGTCGAACACCGGTGCCGAGATCACGCTGATGTCGTGGCGGGTCTCGTCGTCGGCGCTGCGCAGGTAGACCCGCTCACCGATGTCCGACACGAGTTCACCGAGCAGGACGCGCAGTTCGTCCGGCAGAGTGGCCGACACCCCGGCCATCAACGCGTACAACCGCCGTCCGCCGGGCGTGAGCCGTTCGACCAGATATCCGGTTCTTCGGCAGTCGGCCACCACCCGGTCGCGGCGCTCGGTGTCGGTGCGCAGCGGAACAGTGGGTTCCCGGGCCAGCCAGTCGCGCAATGCGTCGTCGTCCCACAGCACGAACATCAGACCGACCGGGGGAGCGAACGGGTAACTCTGTCCCACCTGCACGCCGACGTCGGCACCCGGTGGGCCGACCAACTCCAGCAGGGTGATGCGGTCGTCGACGACAGCCGCCAGCGCGGCGGTGGTGCCGAACTTCGAGGACAGCCGCCGCAGCTGGTCGCGGGCGGGCGGTCCGATCCGCATCGATTCCTGTGCGACGTGTCCCAGCGAGATCAACGACGGGCCCAGTCGATAGGTCTTGTCGGCGGGGTCGCGCACCAGGTAGCCGGATTCGGCCAGCGTGATGACGATGCCCAGGCAGGTCGGCTTGCTCTGGCCCACACGCCTGGCCAGTTCGGAGACGCCGAACCGGTCATGCGGATGACGGGCGAGGAAATCCAGTACGTCGACGACGCGCTGCGTCGGCGGCGAGGCTCGCCCACCCATGCATCCCTCCAGCGACATTGACTCGAACTAGAACACGTTCTAATCTCGGATCAGAACTCTACCAGTCCGGTCCAATATTGAACCGTGGAGGCGCTTGCCGCATGTATTCTCAGCCCCTGGTCGACGCCATCGCCGAGGCCGAGGGCCTCGTGGCGGCCGCACCGTTCATCGAGTCCGAAGCCGACCTGCTCGAAGGGCTGCAGTACCTCGCGGGCTGTATCGCCGCATGCACCCATGTGGGGTTCGACTACGACCGCGACCACCCGTTCCTGCACAGCGGCACCGGTCCCTTCACCAAGATGGGCCTGGACAACCCCGACACGATGTACTTCGGCACCCGCGTGCAGCCCGGCCACGAGTACGTGGTCACCGGCCGGCGCGGCACCACCACCGACGTGAGCTTCCAACTGCTCGGCGGTGAGTACACCGACGAAGTCGTGCCCGACAGCGAGACCGCGTTCGACGACCGCAAGCTCGACATCGCCGCCGACGGCACCTTCGAATGGCGGTTCACCCCCGAGGTGCCCTCGCAGCTCGTCATCCGTGAGGTCTACAACGACTGGTCCGCGCAGCGCGGGACGTTCGCCATCGCCCGGACCGACACCGCGGGCACGGCGCCGCCTCCGTTGACGCGTGAGCTCATCGAGAAACGCTACGCGGTCGCAGGCAAGCAGCTGGTGCAGCGGGTGAAGACGTGGCTGCAGTTTCCGCAGTGGTTCTACAACGACAGCGAGCCCAACACCATGGTGGCTCCCCGCCTGACTCCCGGGGGTCTGGCCACCCAGTACTCGTCGGCCGGCCAGTTCGATCTGGCGCCCGACCAGGCCCTGGTGATCACGCTGCCGGTCACCGACGCGCCATACCTCGGCTTCCAGCTGGGCAGTCTCTGGTACATCTCACTGGACTACATCAATCATCAGACGTCGCTGAACGGCACTCAGGCGCAGGCTGATCCGGACGACAAGATCCGGATCGTGGTCTCCGAGCAGAATCCCGGGGTGACGAACTGGGTGGAGACGCTCGGGCACCGCAAGGGCTTTCTGCAGTTCCGCTGGCAGCGGGTGTCCCGTGAGATGACCGCTGAGGACGGGCCGACGGTGGAGCTGGTCGCGGTCGACAAGGTCGCGCAGTCGCTGCCGTACTACGAATCGAACAAGATCTCAGAAGAAGACTGGCGGGCGCGGATCGCGTTACGTCAGAAGCAGATCGGCGAGAGAATGGTGGGTTGATCGTGGCCGGATCAGAAGGGCTTCTGCAGGACAAGGTCGTGGTGATCAGCGGCGTCGGACCTGCGCTGGGCACCACGCTGGCGCGGCGGTGCGCGGAGGCGGGTGCTGACCTGGTGTTGGCGGCGCGTACGGTCGAGCGTCTCGACGACGTCGCCAAGCAGATCACCGATCTCGGTCGGCGCGCGGTGTCGGTGGGAACGGACATCACCGACGACGCACAGGTGGACAATCTGGTCGCCGAGACGCTGAAGGCTTACGGCAAGGTCGACGTGTTGATAAACAACGCCTTCCGGGTGCCGTCGATGAAGCCACTGGCCAACACCACGTTCGAGCACATGCGTGAGGCGATCGAATTGACGGTGTTCGGCGCGCTGCGGATGATCCAGGGCTTCACGCCGGCCCTCGCCGACGCCAACGGGTCGGTGGTGAACGTCAACTCCATGGTGGTGCGACATTCCCAGGCCAAGTACGGGGCCTACAAGATGGCGAAGTCAGCGTTGCTGGCCATGTCGCAGTCGCTGGCCACCGAGCTCGGCGAGCAGGGCATCCGGGTCAATTCGGTTCTGCCCGGCTACATCTGGGGCGGCACGCTGGAAAGCTACTTCAACCACCAGGCCGGCAAGTGCGGCACCACCGTGGACGAGATCTACCAGGCCACCGCGGCGGCCTCGGACCTGAAGCGGTTGCCGACCGAGAACGAGGTGGCCTCGGCGATCCTGTTCATGGCCAGCGACCTGTCCAGTGGCATCACCGGCCAGGCTCTCGACGTCAACTGCGGGGAGTACAAGGCCTGATGGCGCGAAGACGAGCGCGAGTGAGGATCGCAGCGAGGAACGAGCGAGGACCGGAACGAGTGGGAGTCGAGCCATGACGGCGCGAAGACGAGCGCGAGTGAGGATCGCAGCGAGGAACGAGCGAGGACCGGAACGAGTGGGAGTCGAGCCATGACGACGCGCACCGATGTGGGGACCGTCGAGGACCTGCACGCCTCGGCGACCAAAGCCTGCGGGCTGGACGATTTCGGCACCGACGACGACAACTACCGCGAGGCCCTGGCGGTGCTGCTGGACTCGTTCGCTCGTGACGCCGAGCTGACCGAGTTCGGTAGCAAGATGAATCGGTTCTTCGTCCGCAACGCCCTCGTCGCCCGGCTGGTCTCCGAGGCGGCGTTCAAGCAGTATCCCGAGCACGCCGACGTTGCGATCGAGCGGCCCATCTTCGTCACCGGCCTGCCTCGCACGGGGACCACGGCGTTGCACCGTCTGTTGGCGGCCGATCCCCGCCATCAAGGGCTCGAGCTGTGGCTCGCGGAGTTTCCGCAGCCGCGTCCACCGCGCGAAACGTGGGCGGACAACCCGGTGTTCGCCCAGCTCGATGCGCAGTTCACCAAGGCGCACAACGAGAACCCGGACTACACCGGTCTGCACTACATGACCGCCGACGAGGTCGAGGAGTGCTGGCAGCTGTTGCGGCAGTCGCTGCACTCGGTGTCCTACGAGACGCTGGCGCATGTCCCGACCTACGCGCAGTGGCTGGCCGGGCAGGATTGGAGCCGGCCCTATCAGCGGCATCGGCGCAATCTCCAGTTGATCGGCCTCAATGACGTCGACAAGCGATGGGTTCTCAAGAACCCGAGCCACCTGTTCGCGCTGGACGCGCTGATGGCGACCTACCCGGACGCGCTGGTGATCCAGTGTCACCGACCCGCGGAGACCATCATGGCGTCGATGTGTTCGCTGGCCCAGCACACCACGGAGGGCTGGTCCACGAAGTTCGTCGGGGAGACCATCGGGGCGGACTCGCTGGAGACGTGGTCGCGCGGTCTGGAGAGGTTCAACGCTGTTCGCGCCCAGCACGATCCGGGGCAGTTCTACGATATGGACTACTTCGACCTGATCGCGGATCCGGTGGCGACGGTCGAAGCGATCTATCGCCATTTCGGTATCGACATGACCGACGAAGCCCGAGGGGCCATGCAGGCCAGTCACGAGGCGAGCAAGCAGGGCCCCCGTGCGCCGAAGCACACCTACTCTCTGGCCGACTACGGGTTGACCGAGGGACAGGTCAAGGAACGCTTCAGGGAGCTTTGACGTCAGCCGTCGCCGGGGGAGGGGGCGCTGGAATACTCTTCGAGGCAGCCTTCCGAGACCGCATGCCGGATGCTGTCCGACAACCGGGGACACGCCCGCTCGCGCGCGGGATCGCCGCCGGACTCTCGGATCTCGGTGAAGTAGGCACAGCGCTGCGTGGCCGCCGAACTCCACTGCACGGACGTGTGCGCCGGCCCGAGCTTCTTCACCCGGACCGAGACGTGGCAGTGTCGGCAATCCACCTCCGCGAGACCGGAGTTGAGGTAGCGCTCGCGGTCCCGCGTGGTGCTTTCGGCCACCGCGGACGCCCGCGCCGGGTCAGAGGCGAAATCCGGTGCCTTGCGCCATGACCCACCACTGTCACCGTCATGCCCACCATGGCCGTGCTCGTGGTCATCGTCGTGGCCGCCGTGCAGCAACAGCATGGACCGGGCCAGCCGGTCGACGTCGGGCGGTTGCTGCTCGGCAGCCATGATCAGGAGACCTCGGTGGGTTGCTCGGCGGCGTCGTTGCGGGCCTTCAGATTCTCCTCGACCTCCACCTGCCACTTCTCGTTGGCGATGGTGGTGTCGACCTCCATCTCGAAGCGGTCGGTCATCTCGGGGGTGACGTCGGCAGCGTCGACGTAGAACTGCTGGTACCAGCGTCGCATCTGGTATACCGCGCCGTCCTCCTCGACCAGCAGCGGATTGTCGATGCGGGTCTTGTGCTTCCAGATCTCCACGTCCTGCAGGAAGCCCTTGCTGACGCCGTCGGTGAAGGCGGTGGCCAGCTTCTCGGTGGTCTTGTCGTCGAGTCCCTTGGGCTTCTCGACGATCACACCCCACTGCAGCACGAACGAATCCTGGGTCACCGGGTAGTGGCAGTTGATCAGGATCGACTCGGCCTTGAAGTCGCCGTACTGGTTGTGCAACCAGTTGATCATGAATGACGGGCCGAAATAGCTGGCCTCGGAATCCAGCGACGCGTCCCCGTACGCGGTGCCCATGTCGTTGACGTCGGGACGACCGACGTTGTGCAGGTACTGGCTGGCGACGTGACCCTCGAAGACGTTCTTGAAGTAGGTCGGCAACCCGAAGTGGATGTAGAAGAAGTGCGCCATGTCGGTGACGTTGTCGATGATCTCGCGGCAGTTGCTGCCCTCGATCAGCATCGTGTTCCACTTCCAGTCGGTCCACTCACCGCTGGCCCACTCTGGGATGTCCGGGATGCGGACCTCCTCCTGCGGCGGGTTGCCTTCGTGGTCGTGCCAGACGAACAACAGGCCGCCGCGCACGTCGGTGTGCCAGGCGCGGGTGCGGGCCAGGCGCGGCGTGCGCTTGGCGTAGGGCACCAGCTTGCACTTACCGTCCCCGCCCCAACGCCAGTCGTGGAACGGGCAGGCGACCTCGTCGCCCTTGACGGTCCCCTGGGCCAGATTGCCGCCCATGTGCCGGCAGTAACCGTCCAGGATCTTGAGCTCGCCTTTCGAGTCGGCGAAGACCACCAGCATCGTGCCGAAGATCTCGATGCCGTGCGGCTTGCCGTCCTGGAAATCCTTGACCGGTCCCAGGCAGTGCCAGCCGCGCGCGAACCGGTCGGGCAGCGTGCCGGTGTCGATCTCGCGAATTGTCGCGGCTCCCGCAGTTGACTCGGTGCTCACCTCGGGCCTCCCGTTGTTGGCTTCTAACTAGAACACGTTACAGTTTTCCGCTGCGCGGACGCAATCCGATGGGCGTTCACCTGCGAAAAAAGTGACCAAAGACCCTCTCGGTGCCGAGTACCCACTGACCCGCGGTCGATACCCGCGTGGCCCGCGCCGATCCGCTGGATATAGTGGACACTGTGTTCACTAATGCAGTGGTCCCGTCGCCGACCACCGCGGACGGCGACCGACGGCCCCGGCCCTGGCAGGCGGTCGCCGCGGCCACCTTCGCCATCGCGTGGGGCGGCAACGAGTTCACCCCGCTGCTGGTCATGTACCGCGACACCGCAGGCTTCTCCCCGTTGACCGTCGATCTGCTGCTGTTCGCCTACGTGCTGGGCATCGTTCCTGCGCTGCTCGTCGGCGGTGCGCTGTCGGATCGCCTGGGCCGGCGACCGCTGATGATGCCGGCGCCGGTGCTGGCGGCCGTCGGCTCGCTGATCCTCGCTTTCGGCGCGCACTCGGCCCCGGTTCTGGCTGTGGGCAGGGTGTTCAGCGGTCTCGCGCTGGGTCTGGCGATGGCGGTCGGCGGCAGCTGGCTCAAGGAGCTGTCGAGCCCGCCGTTCGGGGACGGCGGATCGGGTGCGCGCCGCGCCGCGATGAGCCTCACGGCGGGGTTCGGCCTCGGTGCGGCGGCGGCGGGCGTCCTGGCCGAGTGGGGGCCGGCGCCGGCGGTGATGCCCTACGTGATCAACATCGCGATGGCGCTCGCGGCCGCGGTCCTGCTCGGTACCGCGCCGGAGACCCGGACCCGCAGCCGGTCCGGAGGCGCGTGGTGGGGCGATCTCGCGGTGCCCGCCGCTACCAGACGCCGGTTCATGACCGTGGTCATGCCCATCGCCCCTTGGGTGTTCGGCGCCGGAGCGACGGCCTACGCCGTGCTCCCGGCGCTGATGTCCGAGCACGTCACACAGGCGCCCGTCGCGTTCTCGGCATTGATGTGCCTGGTCGCGCTCGGGGTCGGTTTCGGGGTGCAGCACGCGGGCCGGCGAGTCGTCGGCGACGGCATCGGCGGCGTCGTGGCGGCCCTGGTGCTGCTGGTCGCAGGAATGGCGATGGCCACCTGGGCAGCCACCGTGCTGACCGTGTGGGTGGCTCTGCCGGCGGCGGCTGTGCTGGGCGCCGGCTACGGGCTCGCGCTGCTGGCCGGTTTGCAGCAGGTCCAGCTCATGGCGGGTCCCGACGATCTGGCGGGACTGACGGCCGTGTTCTACAGCCTCTGCTATCTGGGCTTCGGTGTTCCGGCGGCCATGGCGTTCCTGTCGGGAGCCCATGGGCTGCCCTATCCGACGATGTTCGTGGTGGGCGGGTGCGCCGCGGTCGTCTGCCTCGCCGCGGTGGTCTACGGGAACAGGCGAACCGCGGCAATAAGCTGACGACATGGTCAGCCGGCGCGGTCGCCCCCGCAGCACCGCCGTCCGCGAGAAAGTGGTGCGCGCGGCGGCCGACCTTGCGCTCGACGGGGGTCCCGGAGCGGCGACGGTCGACGCCATCGCCAAACGCGCCGAGGTGAGTCGCACGACGATCTACAAGTGGTGGCCGTCCGCGTCGGCGATCGTGCTGGAAGGGCTGTTGGACTCGGTGCGGGACACGATCGTGCGTCCGCCCGGCAGCACGACGGTGCAGGCGTTGGAGCATCACGTCGGCGCGTTGTTCGGGCTTGTCGCCGACCCCGCCGTGGGGCCATTGTTGCGTAACGTCATCGCCGCCTCGGCATCCGACCCGGCGATCGAGCGCGCGTTGATGGATCAGTGGATCACCCCGCGTCGCGCGGCGGTCGCCGTGACGCTGCGCGACGCCGTGGCGGCCGGGGAACTGCCTGTCCACACCGACGTCGAGGTCGCGGTGGATGCACTCGTCTCTCCGCCGTACTACCGGCTGATGCTGGGGATGGCGCCGCTGGACGACGCCGGTGTGGCTGCCCTGGTCAATACGGTGTGGTGTGGATGCCGAGGTGCTCGGGAGGGCGCCGGCTCATAGGACGCGCCGTAGCGGCCCCTCCTCCTGGTGGGACGTATGAGAATGAAACGTATGATCACCGGTCCCGGCCGTGCCGATTTGCTGATGATTATCGACGAGGTATTGACCGCAGCGTCCTTCTGGTCATACGTTTCACACGTAAATGTCTTATAGCTCCGGTGGAAGGTGAGGTTCGGATGACCGCGCACAGCACCGCCCCCAATGTCTTTGAAGCTGGTCTTCCCACCCTCGACTACAGCCTGGCTGCCACGCCACACGACGTGGTCGACGATGCTCGAGAGGCACAATCGCGGGCGCCTATCGCCATCGGCCCCCTTGGCCCGGAAATCCTGTCTTACAACATGGTTCGCGAGATACTGCGAGACCACAGGTTCAGATTGCCGCCGGGTATCACGCTTGCGGCGCAAGGCATCACGTCGGGACCGCTGTACGACAAGATGGCCAACAGCCTCTTGGGGCTCGACGGGCCACCGCACGTCCGGTTACGCAAACTGGTTTCCAAGGCGTTCACCCCGCGTGCGACATCACGCCTGGATGAGACGATCCGCGCGGTGGTGAACACGCTGATCGATCGGGTGGAAGACGCAGGGCGGTGCGACGTCGTGACCGACATCGCGCGTCCCTACCCCACGCCGGTGATGTGCGCGCTGCTCGGTGCGCCTCGCGAGGACTGGCAACTGTTCGCAGACTGGACAGAAGAGATATTCAAGGCGCTGAACTTCCAGCCGGATGTCACCTTCGACGAAGCGGCGATCATGGACGCGTGGCGCGAACTCGACGCGTATGTCGACGACATGGTCGCCGCCCGCCGACACAATCTGACCGACGATCTGCTCTCCGAGCTCATCCGCGCGGAAAGCGAAGGTGACCGTCTCGACCTCGACGAACTCCGGATGCTGGTGGCCGGTTTCTTGATGGCAGGCACCGACACGACCCGAAACCAACTGGCGGCATCGGTGCAGGTTCTCTGCGAGCATCCAGATCAGTGGCAGAAGCTGCGTGAGCACCCAGAGCTTGCCATGCAGGCGGTCGAAGAGACCATGCGCCACTCACCAGCAGCGTGTATCGCGCCACGAGCGGCGGTCGAGGATGTCGAGTTCGGCGGCTACCTGTTCCCGGCGGGGACCTTTGTCCTCGCGAACACCTTCGCTGCCAATCGCGATCCGGTGATCTACGACGATGCCGATCGATTCGACATTTCGCGCAAGGACGTTCCGGCAATCATGACCTTCGGCGGTGGCGCGCACTACTGCCTGGGGGCAAACCTCGCGCGCCGTGAACTGGCCGAAGCGCTGGTCGTCCTGACTCGCCGTCTGCCCGTCGCCAATCGCACCGGTCCGGCACCGTGGAAGTCTCTGCTGGGTATGACAGGTCCGACGACGCTTCCGATCGAATTCACCAGCGAACAGCTCGTAGCCGCTGATGCGTAGTCGTGGGTGGGCGGGCGTCACACCGTCATCGGACGAGGAGGCTATCTCGCGAATTCTGGATGCGGTGGACGACGAGGTCGCCCAGCACGGGTCGGGCATACGCCTTGCCGACGTCGCCCGCAGGCTCGGTGTCACCCGTCAGACGGTGTACCGCTATTTTCCGAATGCCGACGCCCTCCTCATCGCCAGCGCAATGCGTGCGGTCAACGGGTTCATCGACCAGGTGATCGAACGCGCCAACGGCCTCAACGACCCGGTCGCTGCGATTGTCGAGAGCGTCTCGTTCGGCGTCGAGAATCTCGCCGGCGATCCGCAGCTGGAAGCTCTCCTGACGCGACGGACGGAGGGGGAAGCCGCCATTTCGCTCACCTCCGACACCGCGATGGCGTTCTGCTTGTCGGTATTCCGCCGTCTTGATGTTGATTGGGCACTTCACGGGTTTCACGACGACGCTGCGCTGGATGAACTCGCCGAAATAATCTTGCGCACAGTTCAGTCCCTTCTCGTTGATCCCGGACAGTCGCGGCGCAACGGCATCGCACTACGCCGCTTTGTGACGCGATGGCTCGGTCCAGCGATCCTCTATCCGAGGCTGACGTCGCTGTCGCGATGAGATCCTGTCGCTGGACGACCGGAGGGGAATCGTTGGGGTATCACCCGGCACCGGGCAACGCGTACTCGACCAACGCCGGCAGCTCATCGGATGGCAGCTGAAACGCGATATCCCTCAAGCTCAGGCTCAACACCGAAGCTAGTGCCAGAAGAGCCCTAGTCGTCCTGCCAGCCCGAGTGGATGTAGGTGTCGGCAAAGCGCTTCAGCGAATCCTTCTTCTTTTCGATCGGGGCGTCGAAACCCAATCCGTCGAACACCCACGGGATCACGATGTTGTCGGTGACCCCGATCTCGGCGAGCTCACGATGACCGTCCACGCCGAACTTGTCGATGCACACCGCCTGGAACTCGAATGGTTCGTCGGCGCGGCCGTATTCGGTACGTAATGCGTTGAGCTTGCCGATGGTCTCGGCCAGTTGGTCGCCCGTCATCATCGCGCTGGTCCAACCGTCACCGACACGGGCGGCGCGCTTGAGCGCCACTTCGGTGTGTCCGCCGACGTAGAACGGCACCGGCTCGCTGGGGGCCGGGCTCATCTGCAAGCGGTCGAAGTCGTAGAACTGACCGTGGAACTCGACCATGCCGCCGGCCAGCACCAGCTTGATGACCTCGATCATCTCGTCGACACGCTTGCCGCGCTTGGCGTAGGGCACCCCGCACCACTCGAACTCCTCCGGTGCCCAACCGATTCCGACACCGAAGCCGAACCGGTTGCTCGTCAGGTTGGCCACCGAGCCGACCTGCCGTGCCAGCAGGAGCGGATTGCGCGAGCCGAGCTTCATCACGTTGGTGTAGAAGCGCAGCGTGGAGGTCACCGCGCCCATGGCGCCCGCGGCGATCAGCGGGTCGACCCACGGGGTGTTCTCGTCCCACATCCGCGACCCGTCGGGTGTGTACGGGTAATCGGCCGCCTGCTTTTCCATGTAGAACAACGAGTCGGGAAGCGCGATCGAATCGAAGCCGACTTCCTCGGCGGTGCGGGCGATCTCGACGAGCTGGTCGACCGGTCCCATGGCGACGCTGCAGGTGTACTGCATACGGCTCATGAGGCGGAGCTGGCCGGTTTCTCGCTGCCGACCACCCACATCGAGTAGTACTGGGCGCCACCGCCGTAGGCGTGTCCGAGCGCCTTCTTGGCGCCGGGAACCTGGTGATCGCCAGCCTTGTTCATCACCTGGATGGCCGACTCGGCGAAGCGGATCATGCCGGACGCGCCGATCGGGTTGGACGACAGCACCCCGCCGGACGGGTTGAACGGGATGCGCCCGCCGATGGCGGTTTCGCCGGCCTCGGTGAGCTTCCACCCCTCGCCCTCGGCGGCGAAGCCCAGGCTCTCCAGCCACATCGGTTCATACCAGGAGAACGGCACGTAGACCTCGCCGACATCGATCTCGTCGATGGGGCTGGTGATGCCGGCCGCCTTCCACAGCGCCGCGGCGGCGTCGCGGCTGGCCTGCGGGTTGACCTGGTCGCGCCCCGCGTACGCGAGAGGTTCGGTGCGCAGCGCGGTCGCGTGGATCCATGCCACCGGGTGGCCGTCGGCGACGCGCGCGTCGGCGGTGGCTTCGTCGCCGATCACCAGGGCGGCCGCACCGTCCGAGGACGGGCAGGTCTCGTCGTAGCGGATCGGATCCCACAGCATCGGCGACTCGAGCACCTTCTCCAGCGTGATGTCGGGCTGATGAAGATGTGCCAGTGGGTTTTTCGCGCCGTTGAGGCGGTCCTTGACCGCGACCATGGCACCGATGTGCGTCGGCGCTCCGGAACGGCGGATGTAGGCGCGGATGTGCGGGGCGAAGTATCCGCCGGCGCCGGCGCCCACCGGCTTGGTGAACGGCACCGGGATGCTCAGCGCCCACATGGCGTTGGACTCCGACTGCTTCTCCCATGCCATGGTCAGCACGCGGCGGTACTTGCCCGACTGCACCAGGCTCGCGGCCACGATGGCGGTCGAGCCGCCCACCGAGCCCGCGGTGTGCACGCGGATCAGCGGTTTGTTCGTCGCGCCGGTGGCGTCGGCCATGAACAGCTCCGGCATCATGACGCCCTCGAAGAAGTCCGGCGCCTTGCCCACCACGACGGCATCGATGTCGTCCATCGTGCACTCGGAGTCGGCCAGAGCCTTGTCGATGGCCTCGCGCACCAGGCCGTTCATCGACACGTCCTTGCGTTTGGCGACGTACTTCGTCTGCCCGGTGCCCAGGACGGCGGCGAGATTCTTCTTTGCTCCGTCAGCCATGTCTCAACGCCCTTCCAAAACCGCGACCAGATTCTGCTGCAGCGCAGGCCCACTCGTTGCGTGGGCGAGTACCCGGGAGGCCTCGCCGGCGAAGACGTGGCGGGCGGCGAAACCGATGCGCTCGAGGCCCGCCGAGAACATCGGGTTGGCGGCGAGCGCGCCACCGGACGGGTTGATCTTCGTACTGTCGGACAGTCCGATCGCCTCGGTCAGGATGAGCTGCTGATGGCTGAACGGAGCGTAGATCTCGGCGAGCTCGATGGAGGAGGCATCACCGTTGGTGGCCGCCGCCGCCGATGCGGCCGTCGACGGCGACGTGGTCAGCTCGCGCGCTCCGAGGACCGGGGTCTCGATACGGTGCTCGATGCCCGAGATCCAGGCCGGCCGCTCACGCAACTCACGCGCCCGGTCGTCGGCGGCGAGCACGATCGCCGACGCGCCGTCGGTGATCGGCGCGATGTCGTGGCGACGCAACGGATCGGCGAAGAACGGCTGGGCGAGCAACTCTTCGACGGTTCCGCCCGATTCGAGTCGGTCCACCCGCGGGCCGGCGGCCTGGGCATCCAGGGCGACCTGCGCCATCTGCTCTTCGGTCCAGGTGCCGGCGTCGAGGCCCATGCGCGCCTGCAACCCGGCCATGCTCACCGAGTCGGGCCACAGCGGCGCGACGGTGTACGGGTCGGTCTGCAGGGCCAGCACCCGGCGCAACGTTCCGGCCGAGGATTTGCCGAAACCGTAGACCAGCGCGGTGTCGACCTCCCCGGTGAGGATCTTGATGTAGGCCTCGTAGAGCGCCCAGGCCGCGTCCATCTCGACATGCGACTCGTTGATCGGTGGCACCGCGCCGATGGAGTCGATCGCCGAGATGAACGAGAAGGCCCGTCCGGCAAGGTAGTCCGACGACCCCGAACACCAGAATCCGATGTCGGCCTTGGTGATGCCGAGGTCGTCGTAGATCTCGGCGAAGCACGGCATCAACATCTCGACACCGTTGGTGGTCCCGTCGGTGCGACGCACATGCGGTGCGTGCGAGAACCCGACGACGGCAACTTCTCTGCTCACGAAAGTCCCTTTACAGGTGATGCTTGTAGGTGTCGTAGTCGGCGTCGGGTTCGCCCGTCGGCCGGAAGTACTCGATGTTGTCGATGCCCAGGCCCCACTCCTCGCGAGGCTTCCAGACCGCCTGCACCCGCATCCCCATCCGCACCTGGTCGGCCTCGATGTCGGCGACGAGGTGCAGCACCGGGATGTCGGCACCGTCGAGCAGCACGTAGGCGGCCACATACGGCGGCTTGATCCGCTGTCCGGCGAACGGGATGTTGATGATCGCGAACGTCGTGACGGTACCGGTGTCGGCCAGTTCGATGTACTGGTCGAGCGGCTGGCCCGTCGCCGGGTTGGCCTCCTTCGGCGGGAAGTACACCTTGCCGTCGGAACCGGTGCGGGCCCCCAGCAGCTTGCCCTGTTCCAACGCTCGCAGGAACGCGCTTTCAGGCTGGGATGCGGTGTGCTGGATCTCGATCCAGCTGGGCACGACGAGCATCGTCACCGGGTCCAGCCCCTGCGGCGGCTCCGGCACTTCTTCGGCGGTGTCACCCAGCGAGAAGTAGGCGATGTCGGTGATCGCGCCGGCCGGCTCGTCGACCCAGTGCGCGTGTACCCGGGCGCCGGTGCTGATCGCGTCGGGTCCGTCGGCGTCGACGGCGTGCAGCATCGGGGTGTCGGCGCCGTCGAGGCGGATCAGCGCCCACGCGAACGGCCGATCCAGCGGTTGCCCTTCCAACGGGTGGGACTGCCACGTCCACGACACGACGGTGCCGACGCTGGCCACGGGCACGACCTCGGTCAAAGCCTCGTAGGTGACGGGGTCATACTCAGCGGGCGGGACCAACACGCGTCCGTCCGAACCGCGAACCCCGACGATGCGCCGCTCGCGCAGCGCGGTGAAGAACTGACCGAGGAGTGGTCCGACTGAACGGGTGTAGTCGAATGCCAGCTTCAGAGGAGCGGAAAGTGGCGGTTCATGCGGATCGATCTGCACCGGGCTGCTTTGGCTGGTGGTCACAGCATCGAGTAGAACAGGTTCTAAGAATGGTTTCAAGGGACGGCTGTGGCTTCCCGGAAAGGCGGATCGGATGAAACTGGGTCTGCAGCTCGGATATTGGGGTGCGCAACCACCGACCAACCATGCCGAACTGGTGTCCACCGCCGAAGAGGTCGGCTTCGACACCGTGTTCACCGCCGAGGCCTGGGGTTCGGACGCCTACACGCCGTTGGCGTGGTGGGGCCGCGAGACGACGCGCATGCGGCTGGGCACCTCGGTGATCCAGCTGTCGGCGCGCACCCCGACCGCGTGCGCGATGGCGGCGCTGACCCTCGACCACCTCTCCGGCGGCCGCCACATCCTCGGTCTCGGGGTGTCCGGGCCGCAGGTTGTCGAGGGCTGGTACGGCCAGAAGTTCCCCAAGCCGCTGGCCCGGACCCGTGAGTACATCGACATCATCCGGCAGGTGTGGGCCCGGGAAGCGCCGGTGCACAGCGACGGACCGCACTATCCGTTGCCGCTGACCGGGGAGGGGACCACCGGGCTGGGCAAGAACCTCAAGCCGATCACCCACCCGCTACGCCCCGACATCCCGATCATGCTCGGGGCCGAGGGACCCAAGAACGTCGCACTGGCCGCCGAGATCGCCGACGGCTGGCTGCCGATCTTCTACTCCCCGCGCATCGCGACCATGTACAACGAGTGGCTCGACGAGGGTTTCGCCCGCCCGGGTGCGCGGCACACCCGCGAGACGTTCGAGATCTGTGCGACCGCGCAGGTGGTCGTCACCGACGATCGGCCGGCGATCATGGAGCTGATGAAGCCGCATCTGGCGCTCTACGTGGGCGGTATGGGCGCCGAGGGCACCAACTTCCACGCCGACGTCTACCGGCGCATGGGTTATGCCGAGGTCGTCGACGAGGTCACCAAACTCTTCAGGAGTGACCGCAAGGACGAGGCGGCCAAGGTGATCCCCGACGAACTCGTCGACGATTCGGCCATTGTGGGCGACCTGGCGTATGTGCAGGAGCAGATCAAAGCGTGGGAGGCCTCCGGGGTCACCATGATGGTGGTGGGCGCACGCTCGCCCGAACAGATCCGCGATCTGGCTGCGCTGGTCTAGACACTTCTTGCAGTGTGTCTAGAACACGTTCTAGATTGACGGTGTGACCGAAGCCACGAACGCGTCCACACACACGATCGCCGGAACGGTGCTCACCATGCCGGTGCGGGTGCGCACCGCGCATCAGCACACCGCGATGTTCGTGGTGGACGCCGACGCCGCGCAGGCCATGATCGACTACAGCGGCCTGCAGGTGTGCCGGTTCGCCCGTAACCGGGCGATGGTGGTGCTGATGCTCATGCGCTACGAGGACACCGACCTGGGTGCGTACTACGAGTACGGCACCAACGTCATGGTCAATCCGCCCGGCTCGAGTGCGAGCGGGTTCTCGGCGCTGCAGTCGGCGGGCGCCTTCGTGCACCATCTGCCAGTGGACCAGTCCTTCACTCTGGAAGCCGGGCGCACGATCTGGGGCTACCCGAAAGTCATGTCGGAGTTCACCATTCGCGGAGCGGATGATCCAGCAGGAGTCCGGCACGGCAGGTCGTTCGGCTTCGACGTCACGATCGACGGGCAGTTCGCTGTCGGGATGGACTTCCGCCCCGGCTTGCCGGTGCCCGCGGCGTTGACCGGACGCAAGCAGGTGCACTCGACGTATTCCTATCTGGACGGCGTCACCCGGGAGACGCCGGGGGAGATGGTGATGACCGGGGTGCGGTACCGGCCCGGCGGGGTCACGGTGCGGTTGGGTGACCATCCCTATGCCGCCGAACTCGCGTCGCTGGGTCTGCCCAAGCGAGCGTTGATGTCCAGCTCGGCGGCCAACGTGGACATGACGTTCGGCGACTCTCGCGTCTTCTAGCCCGGCACCTCGAAGCAGCCACGAAAAGGAAAGTCATGACCTCGACACTGTCCGGCCTCGACGTCGATCTGGCCGACGGCAACTTCTACGCCGACCGCAATGCGCGGGAGGCCTACAAGTGGATGCGGGCCAACCAGCCGGTGTTCCGCGACCGCAACGGACTGGCCGCGGCGACGACCTATCAGGCGCTGCTCGACGCCGAGCGCAACCCGGAGCTGTTCTCGTCCACCGGCGGCATCCGGCCGGACCAGCCTGGGATGCCCTACATGATCGACATGGACGATCCGGCGCACATCCTGCGCCGCAAGCTCGTCAACTCCGGGTTCACCCGCAAGCGCGTCATGGACAAGGTGCCGGCCATCGAGAACCTGTGTGACGCGCTGATCGACGCGGTGTGTGAGCGCGGCGAGTGCGACTTCGTCCGCGACATCGCCGCGCCGCTGCCGATGGCGGTCATCGGTGACATGCTCGGCGTGCTGCCCGAAGAGCGCGACAAGCTGCTGCAGTGGTCCGACGACCTGGTGTGCGGACTGTCCTCGACGGTCGACGAGCTGACCATCCAGAAGCTGATGGACACGTTCGCCGCCTACACCGCGTTCACGATGGAGGTGATCGCCGACCGTCGCGCCAACCCGACCGACGACCTGTTCTCGGTTCTGGTCAACGCCGAGGTCGAGGGCCAGCGGATGTCGGATGACGAGATCGTGTTCGAGACACTGCTGATCCTGATCGGCGGCGACGAGACCACCCGCCACACGCTGTCGGGCGGCACCGAGCAGCTGCTGCGTCACCGCGATCAATGGGAGGCGCTCGTGGCGCAGCCTGATCTGCTGCCCGGGGCGATCGAGGAGATGCTCCGCTGGACGTCGCCGGTGAAGAACATGTGCCGCACGCTGACCGCCGACACCGAGTTCCACGGCACGTCGCTGAAAGCCGGCGAGAAGATCATGCTGATGTTCGAATCGGCGAACTTCGACGAGTCGGTGTTCGGCGATCCGGAGAACTTCCGGATCGATCGCAACCCGAACAGTCACCTGGCCTTCGGTTTCGGCACCCATTTCTGCCTGGGCAACCAGCTGGCCCGTCTCGAGTTGAAGATCATGCTGACCAAGGTGCTGTCGCGGCTGCCCGATCTGCGGCTGGCCGACGACACCGCGCTGCCACTGCGACCGGCGAACTTCGTCAGCGGGCTGGAGTCCATGCCGGTCGTGTTCACACCCACCGCCCGGGTGCTGTAGCGCCCCTGCGGCGGTGCGCTCTTGCGTCCGCGCTGATGCCCTGCGTCCATGCCCTCGCGTCTCTGCGTCGAGCGCCGTTCGTCGAGCGTGAAGTGAGTGCGAAAAGTAGCGCTGATTTTCGCAGAGGATTCACAGTGGGCGAGCGGGCTGGTTGCGTGGGCCGGAACCAGCCGACGGGACCTGCCGCGGGCCGGAACCAGCCGACCGGACCTGCCCCCGTCCGTCGAGCGCCGCGCGTCGAGCGTGAAGTGAGTGCGAAATGTCGCGCGGATTTTCGCAGAGGATTCACGGTGGGCGAGCGGGCTGGTTGGCGTGGGCCGGAACCAGCCGACCGAACCTGCCCCGGGCCGGAACCAGCCGACCGGACCTGTCCCCGTCCGTCGAGCGCTGCGCGTCGAGCGTGAAGTGAGTGCGAATAATCGCGCGGATTTTCGCAGAGGATTCACAGTGGGCGAGCGGGCTGGGCGAGCGGGCTGGGCGAGCGGGGTGGGCCGCAACCAGCCGGCGGGACCTGCCGTGGGCCGGAACCAGCCGACCGGACCTCCCCGGACCGAACCAGCCGGGCGGGGCAGCAGACCGTCGAAGCCAGCGCGACCGAACCAAGACCGCCGAGACGGCCCGGGCTACTTCATCTGGAAGTTCGGTGCCCGCTTCTCCTTGAACGCCCGCGGGCCCTCCTTGGCGTCCTCGGACAGGAACACCGGGATGCCGTTGGCGGTGTCGGGCTTGAAGGCCTCGTTCTCGTGCATGCCCTCGGTCTCGCGGATGGTCTTGAGGATCGCCTGCACGGCCAACGGACCGTTGTTGTTGATCACCTCGGCGATCTCGATGGCCTTGTCCAGGGCAGAGCCGTCTGGCACCACGTAACCGATCAACCCATAGGACAGCGCTTCGGCGGCGGTGATGTGCCGTCCGGTCAGCAGCAGGTCGCAGGCGATCGTGTAGGGGATCTGGCGGACCAGTCGCACCGCGGATCCGCCCATCGGGTACAGGCTCCACTTCGCTTCGGAGATACCGAACTTCGCGCTCTCGCCGGCGATGCGGATGTCGGTGCCCTGCAGGATCTCGGTCCCGCCGGCGATGGCCGGGCCCTCGACGGCGGCGATCAGCGGCTTCTTCAGCCGGCGACCCTTGAGTAGGCCGTCGATGCGCGACGGGTCATAGCTGCCGTCCTTGAACGAGTCACCCGGCGGCTTGGCCGAGGCCGCCTTGAGGTCCATGCCCGCGCAGAAGTAGCCGCCGGCTCCGGTGAGGATGCAGCTGCGGATCTCCGGATCTTCGTCGACGCGGTCCCAGGAGTCGACCATGATCGAGAGCATCTCGCCAGAAAGCGCGTTGCGCGCCTCGGGCCGGTTCATGGTGACGATCAGGGTGTGTCCGCGCTGCTCAACGAGGCAGTCGGCCTGCTTGTCGGGGTCGCTCACAGATGTCCGCCTTCCAGCGTCGTTGCCACAGACTTGTCTCGAAATGTAACACGTTCTAGTTTAGAGCCGTGGCTCTGAATATCGCCGATCTCGCCGAGCACGCCATCGACGCCGTGCCTGACCGCGTCGCCCTCATTTCGGGTGACGAGACGCTGACGTACGCCGAGTTGGAGGAGAGGGCCAATCGCCTGGCTCACTATCTCATCGACCAGGGCGTCAAGAAGGACGACAAGGTCGGGCTCTATTGCCGGAACCGCATCGAGATCGTCATCGCGATGCTGGGCATCGTCAAGGCCGGCGCGATCCTGGTCAACGTCAACTTCCGCTATGTCGAAGGCGAGTTGAAGTACCTGTTCGACAACTCGGACATGGTGGCGCTCGTGCACGAGCGTCGCTACTCCGACCGGGTGGCCAACGTGCTGCCCGAGACGCCGAACGTCAAGACCATCCTCGTGGTCGAGGACGGTACTGAGGAAGATTTCCAGCGCTACGGCGGTGTCGAGTTCTACTCCGCGCTCGAGCAGGGCTCGCCGGAGCGCGACTTCGGCCCGCGCAGCGAGGACGACATCTATCTGCTCTACACCGGCGGCACCACCGGGTTCCCCAAGGGCGTGATGTGGCGCCACGAGGACATCTACCGAGTCTTGTTCGGCGGCACCGACTTCGCCACGGGCGAGCCGATCGCCGACGAGCACGGGCTGGCCAACCAGGCCAAGGAGAGCGGTCCGATGGTCCGCTACCCGATCCCGCCGATGATCCACGGGGCGACCCAGTCGGCCACCTGGATGGCGCTGTTCTCGGGGCAGACCACCGTGCTGGAACCGGAGTTCGACGCCGACAAGGTGTGGCGCACCATCCACGAGCACAAGGTCAACCTGCTGTTCTTCACCGGCGACGCGATGGCGCGCCCGCTGCTGGATGCGCTGCTGGCGCACCAGGACGAAGGCAACACCTACGACCTGAGCTCGCTGTTCCTGCTGGCCAGCACCGCGGCGCTGTTCTCGACCAGCCTCAAGGAGAAGTTCCTCGAGCTGCTGCCCGACCGGATCATCACCGACTCGATCGGATCGTCGGAGACCGGCTTCGGCGGTTCGAGCGTGGTGGCCAAAGGCCAGTCGCACACCGGCGGGCCCCGAGTCACCATCGACAAGAACACCAAGGTGCTCGACGAGGACGGCAACGAGGTCCAGCCGGGGTCGGGCAAGCGTGGCGTCATCGCCAAGTGCGGCCACATTCCGGTGGGCTACTTCAAGGACGAGAAGAAGACCGCCGAGACGTTCAAGACGTTCAACGGTGTGCGTTACGCAATCCCGGGCGACTTCGCTGAGGTGGAGGCCGACGGGACGGTGACGATGCTGGGCCGCGGTTCGGTGTCGATCAACTCCGGCGGCGAGAAGATCTATCCCGAGGAGGTCGAGGCCGCCCTCAAGGGCCACCCCGATGTCTTCGACGCGCTGGTGGTCGGCGTGCCCGATCCGCGCTTCGGCCAGCACGTCGCGGCCGTGGTGCATCCTCGCGAGGGCGCCAAGCCGCGCCTGGGAGATCTGGATGCGTTCGTGCGCAAGGAGATCGCGGGCTACAAGGTGCCGCGCAGCCTGTGGCTGGTGGACGAGGTCAAACGCTCGCCCGCGGGAAAGCCCGACTATCGCTGGGCCAAGGACGTCACCGAGCAGCGGCCCGCTGACGAAGTGCACGAGAAGCACGCCGCAACGAGCTCGTAGGCAGGAATGAACATGAGAACCGAACTCTGCGATCGCTTCGGCATCGACTATCCGATCTTCGTCTTCACCCCCTCGGAGAAGGTGGCGGCCGCGGTGACACGGGCCGGTGGCCTCGGGGTGTTGGGCTGTGTGCGGTTCAACGACGCCGACGACCTCGAGAACGTGCTGTGCTGGATGGACGAGAACACCGACGGCAAGCCCTACGGCGTCGACATCGTCATGCCCGCCAAGATCCCCACCGAGGGCACCTCGGTGGACATCAACAAGCTGATCCCGGCTGAGCACCGCCAGTTCGTCGACAAGACGCTGGCTGACCTCGGTGTGCCTCCGCTGCCGGAGGACGAGGCACGCTCGGAAGGCGTGCTGGGCTGGCTGCATTCGGTGGCCCGCAGCCATGTCGAGGTCGCCCTCAAGCATCCGATCAAGCTGATCGCCAATGCGTTGGGCTCACCGCCCAAGGACGTCATCGATCAGGTGCACGAGGCCGGGGTGCCGGTGGCCGCGCTCGCCGGTTCGCCGAAACACGCGCTGCGCCATGCCGAGAACGGTGTGGACATCGTCGTCGCCCAGGGCCACGAGGCCGGTGGCCACACCGGCGAGATCGGCTCGATGGTGTTGTGGCCGGAGATCGTCGACGCGCTCGACGGCAAGGCCCCAGTGCTCGCCGCCGGCGGGATCGGCACCGGCCGGCAGGTCGCGGCCGCACTCGCGCTGGGCGCGCAGGGGGTGTGGATGGGCTCGGCGTTCCTGACGTCGGCCGAGTACGACCTCGGGGAGCGGCTGGACTCGGGTCGTTCGGTGATCCAGGAGGCCATGCTGCGTGCCAGCTCCGCCGACACCGTGCGACGCCGTATCTACACCGGCAAGCCGGCCCGGCTGCTCAAGAGCCGGTGGACCGACGCCTGGGATGCGCCCGACGCTCCCGAGCCGCTGCCGATGCCCCTGCAGAACATCCTGGTCAGCGAGGCGCATCAGCGGATGAGCGAGTCGGCGGATCCCACTGCCGTGGCGATGCCGGTCGGTCAGATCGTCGGCAGGATGAACGAGATCCGGCCCGTCGCCGACATCATCGCCGAACTGGTCGCCGGTTTCGAGGAAGCCACGAAACGGCTGGACACGATCCGCGAGGGTTAGCGCCCCGGGAGCTTCTGCACGGCCTGCACCATCGGGATCAACGCCTTCTGCCACAACGCTTTCGGAACGCCGAGCGGCGGGTCGAGATTGATCACCCGAGCGGTGGCGACGGTCTGTGATTCCAGGTATTTCAGGATGCCCTCGGGGCCGTGCCGGCGGCCGACGCCGGAGGACTTCATGCCGCCCATCGGGGCCGCCGTGCTGCCGAACGCCAGAGCGTAACCCTCGTCGACGTTGACGGTGCCTGTGCGCAACCGCGCGGCGATCGCCTCGCCTTGGGCCTTGCTGCCCGCCCACACACTGGCATTGAGCCCGTATTCGCTGTCGTTCGCCTTCTCGATGGCTTCCTCCACGCTGTCCACCGGATAGATCGACACCACCGGGCCGAACGTCTCGTTGCGTGCACAGTCCATCTCATCGGTGACGTCGGTCAGCACTGTCGGTTCGAAGAAGGTCGGGCCGATGTCGGGCCGCTTGTGGCCTCCTGCAATCACCTTCGCGCCTTTGGCTTTCGCGTCCTCGACATGCCCGACGACGGTTTTCATCTGGTCCTCGGAGATCAGGCTGCCCATGTCGGCGGAGAAGTCGTAGGCGGTCGACAGCGTCATCCCGCGAATGTGTGCGGTGAATGCGGCGGTGAACTGCTCGGCCACCTCCCGTTCGACATAGATGCGTTCGATGGCGATGCACAACTGGCCTGCGTTGGAAAAGCAGGCTCGCAGAGCCGCCTTCGCCGCTCGGGGCAGGTCGGCGTCCTTGGTCACGATCATCGGGTTCTTGCCGCCCAGTTCGGCCGAGAATCCGATCAGGCGACGCCCGCACTGCTCGGCCAGTGTCGCGCCGGTGGCACTGGATCCGGTGAACATCAGGTAGTCGCAGTTGTCGACGATCGCCGAGCCCACCACCGAGCCGGGGCCGGGCACGACGGCGAACAACTCCGGCGGCAATCCGGCGTCGTACAGCAACTCGGCGTTGGCCAGTGTGCAGAACGGCGTGAGGCTGTCCGGCTTGACCACGACGGCGTTTCCAGCGAGCAGCGCCGGGATAGCGTCGGAGATGGACAGCGCCATCGGGTAGTTCCACGGCGCGATGACGCCGATGACACCCTTCGGGTGGTGGTTCACCACCGTCTTTACGATGCCGGGCAGCAGGGCCTGCACCCGCTTCGGGGCCAGCAGGTCCGCGGCTTCCTTCGTGTAGTAGCGCGCGTTGGCGATCATGTCGAGGACATCCTCCTGGGCGGCGGACCGGGCCTTGCCGGTCTCGGCCTGGGCGATGTCCATCAGGTGGTCGCGGCGATCGGCGACGAGCTCGCGGAACCGGTCGATGATCACGCAACGTTCCTTCACCGGGCGTTCGGCCCACCTCACCTGTGCGGCCCGCGCCCGCTGGAAGGCGGCGACGACATCGTCGGCGGTGCCGACCGGGATGGTGGTCAGGTCGTTGCCGGTGAACACCTCGGTGACCGTCTTCGTCTCGCGGGCACCGGGGTCGTCGATCGCGACGAGCTTGCGTAGGCGGTCGAAGACCGCGGCAGGGGGAGCGGACATGGGTGGCGGGTACCCGCGTTCTCGAGGCCGACACCTGCTGACCGCGGTATACCTGGGCTGTGAACGGTGCCCAGGCCCTGCTGACCACGTTCGTCGACAACGGCGTCGACGTCTGTTTCGCCAATCCCGGCACATCCGAGATGCACTTCGTCGCGGCACTGGACGACGTCACATCGATGCGTGCCGTGCTGGCGCTGTTCGAGGGTGTGGCCACCGGCGCGGCCGACGGTTACGCCCGCATGGCCGGACGGCCCGCGGCGGTGCTGCTGCATCTGGGTCCGGGCCTGGGCAACGGCTTGGCCAACCTGCACAACGCCCGGCGCGCGCACGTCCCGATGGTGACGGTGGTCGGTGATCACGCCATCCACCACAAGCGTTTCGACGCGCCGCTGGAATCCGACATCGACGCGGTGGCAGCAACGGTGTCGGGATGGGTGCACCGGTGCATGCGCCCCGGCGATGTCGGCGCCGACGCAGCCGCCGCCATCCGCGCCAGCGGGCGTGGGGAGATCGCGACGCTGATCCTGCCCGCCGACGTGTCCTGGTCGGACGGGGGTGTGCCCGGCACGGTGTCGCCGCTACCCGACCCGGCCGTCGACGCCGACGCGGTGCGGGCCGCGTCCGCGGCGCTGCGTTCTGCCGACCGGACCGTGATCCTCGTCGGCGGCGACGCCACACGGCGGGCGGGTCTGACGGCGGCGGCCCGTCTCGCCGAGGCCACCGGCGCGGAGGTGCTGTGCGAGACCTTCCCCACCCGCCTGGAGCGCGGCGCCGGAGTGCCCGCGGTGCCACGCCTGATCTACTTCGCGAAGTTCGCCGCGCAGCAGCTGGCCGGGACCACGCACCTGATCCTGGCGGGCGCGCGCTCGCCCGTGTCGTTCTTCGCCTACCCCGATCCGGAGAGCCCCAGCGACCTGGTTCCGGCGGGCTGCACGGTGCACCCGCTGGCCGGCCCCCGCGGGGCGGCCGCGGCTCTACAGCAACTCGCCGACGAGGTGGCGCCCGGGATCGTCGCGCCGCTGCCGGACGTCGCCCGGCCCGCGGTGCCCACCGGCGCACTGGACGCGGCGTCGCTGGCGGCGACGGTCGCAGCGCTGCTGCCCGAGAACGCCGTGATCGTCGACGAGTCCAACACCGCTGGTGCCGCCGTTCCCGAGGCCACGGCGGGAGCGCCCGCGCACGACGTGTTGACCCTTACCGGCGGCGCCATCGGTTACGGCATGCCGGCCGCGGTGGGTGCGGCCGTGGCCGTTCCGGACCGCCCGGTGTTGTCGTTGCAGGCCGATGGTTCTGCCATGTACACGATCTCGGCGCTGTGGACGCAGGCCCGGGAGGGTCTGGACATCACCACCATCGTCCTCAACAACGGCGCCTACCAGATCCTGCGGTGGGAGCTGGCGAACGTCGGTGTCGCCGAACCGCACACCCGCGGGCGGCGGGTCACCGATCTACTCGACCTCGGCAATCCCGACCTCGACTTCGTCAAGATCGCCGAAGGTATGGGTGTTCCGGCGCGACGGGTGAGCACCGCGGAGGATCTGGCCGCGGCGCTACGCGAGGCGTTCACCGAGCCCGGTCCGCACCTCATCGAGGCGATCCTCAGGGCGTGATGACGGTCTGGTCGTCGATGATGTCTGTCGCCGGGCCGATGATGTCGAGCTGACTCTCCAGCCCATCGGCGTTGAGCTGCAACACGTACAGCCCGTCGGCACCAGGGATCACGGCGGTCTTCTGGGCCACCACCTTGGTCACCCCGTCCTGTACCCAGGTGCCGCCGAGCTGGTAGGCGGGGAAGCCCGACAGCGTGCTGGCCCGGCCCCGGCTGAGTGGTTCCCAACCGGGCAGATTGGTCAGTTCACCCGCCGCGTACTCGATGATGGCGTCGGGGTCGACGTCCCCGGTCAGCCTCGACAACAGCGCGACGATGCTCGGGGTGTACTCCTCGGCGCCCGGGCCGGAATAGTAGATCGCCCCGTAGGCCCATTCCGGGGTGTCGGCACCGGCGTCCTGCCAGCCTTCGGGAAACGGCAGGTCGACGGTGGGGGCGCCGGGATCGCCGCGAAACACCGGCGTTTCGCTGATGTCGTTCTCGGCGATGTAATCGGCGATCGTCGTGGCGGGGCCCTGTGCGGACTCCTGGCGCGGCGCGATATGCTCCCGCGACGGTGCCGCCGCCGCACTGGTCGTGGCCGTCGTGGTGTTCGTCTCCGACGACTCGGCGACGGGGGTGCCGGACTCGGTTTCCGACGTGCCGCAGGCGGTCGCGACGAGCGCCACGGCGGCCGCGGCTGCGGCGCCACGGATCAGGGCGGTGGGCTTCACATCAGAAAGCGTAAGTCAGGAGCCCGCCGAGCCGGATTGGGTAGAAGTACTCAACTTGCGTGCCAGCGCGGCCATGTTCTGCTCGACCTCCTGCTGCCAGAGGCCGTTGGCGTGAGTGGTGTCGACTTCCTGTTCGTAACGGTCGGTCATGTCCGCCGTGACGTCGGCGGCGTCGACATAGAACTGCTGATACCACCGGCGGTGCTGATAGACCGGCCCGTCCTCCTCGGTCAGCAACGGGTTCTCGATCGGGGACTTGTTCTTCCAGATCTCGACGTCTTCGAGGAATCCCTCGCCGAAGCTCTTGTTCATGGCCGCGGCGAGTTTGGCGGCCTTGTCCGCGGGCAGGCCCGGCATCTCCTGGACGGCCACCCCCCACTGCAGCATGAACGAGTTGTGGGTGACCGGGTAATGGCAGTTGATCAACGCGACCTCGACGGTGAATCCCGGCGCGAGGTCGTTGTGCAGCCAGTTGATCATGTACGCAGGCCCGAAATACGTCGCCTCGGAACGCAGATAGGTACCGTCCCAGAGCTTGTCCGGATCGGCGGTGTAGTCGGGCCGCGGCTTGGACTCCATGAACTGACTCGCGGTGTGCCCCTCGATCACGTTCTTGAAGTAGGTCGGATAGGCGTGGTGGATGTAGAAGAAGTGGGCCATGTCGACGTTGTTGTCGACGATTTCACGGCAATGCGCCCCTTCGATGAGGATCGAGCTCCACTGCCACGGCGACCACCGCCCCTCGTCGAACCCCTCGATCGTCGGCGGGGTCAGCTCAGCCGACGGACTGCTGCCCTCGGGGTCGTGCCACACCAGCAACTGGCCGTTCACCTCGGTGGTCAACCAGGCCCGGGTACGGGCCAGCCGCGGTGTGCGTTTGGCGTAGGGCACCAGTGAGCATCGACCGTTGCCGCCCCAGCGCCAGTCGTGGAACGGACAGGCGACGTCGTCGCCTTTGACGGTGCCCCGGGACAGGTCCCCACCCATGTGCCGGCAGTAACCGTCGAGCACGTTGAGCTTCCCGGCGGAGTCGGCGAACACGACCAGCCGGGTGCCGAATGCGTCGATGCCGTGCGGGCTTCCGTCTCGGAAGTCCTCGGCCAATCCCAGACAGTGCCACCCGCGGGCGAACCGGGTCATGGCCTGCCCGGGGTCGATGTCGCGAACTCCCTGCACTTCTGCGCTCATGGCCTGTTTCCTTTCAGCATGTCCAGCACAGCCAAATGGCTGAAGACCATGCTGGTTCCAATCGGGTTGCCACCGCCGGGGTAGGTGGTGCCGCTGGGGGCGGCCATCGTGTTGCCCGCGGCGTACAGCCCCGGGATCACCTGGCCGGTCGTGTCGAGGACCCGCGCCGCCGTGTCGGTGCGCAGGCCTCCTTTGGTGCCCAGATCCGACACCCCGAACGCGGCGGCGTGGAACGGTGGCTTGTCGATGGGATGCAGCGGCGACGCGCCGCCGGAGAACGCGCGGTCATACGGCTCGTCGCCGCGGCCGAAGTCCTCGTCGATTCCGTGTGCAGCGAAGTTGTTGAACCGTGCGACGGTGTCGAACAGGTTCTGCGGCGGCACGCCGATCGCCTCGGCCAACGACTCGAGGGTGTCCGCGCTGCGCCACAGCCCCGCCGACACATAGCGCTGCGGCTCGACCATCGACACATTGGTGGCCTTGACCGGAGGGACAGGGAGGTCGTCATCGCCACTGCTGTCGTAGACCATCCAGAACGGAAGCGTGACCGTACCGGCGGCCATCGCGGCCAGCACCGCCCGGCCGAGCCGGTCGTACGCGGCGGACTCGTTGACGAAACGTCTGCCGCTGTCGTCGACGAAGATCCCGCCGGTGAACCAGAGTGCGAATGCCGAAGACCCGTCGGGGTGGGTCAGACCGGGCGACCACCAGGCTTGATCCATCAGGTCGGTGTCGGCGCCGACGGCGATCCCTGCAAGGTGGGCCAGCCCCCGATTGCTCCAGGGCCCCATGCTGTCTCGTGACTGCCCGGGAACACCGTAGCGGGCCCGCATCTCGTCGTTGTGCTCGAAACCACCGGCGGCCAGCAGCACACCTCGACGGGCCCGGATCCTCCGCCGGCCTTCCGGCGTCTGCACCACCGCGCCGGCCACGCGCCCGTCCTCGACGACGAGTTCGGTCAGCGCGGTGTCCAGGCGCGCGGAGGCGTGCGGGTACTGCCGGGTGGCCAGCAGGAATCGGGCGATCAGAGCGCGGCCGCCGATGAAATAGTCCTCGGGCGCCGGTTGCCCCAACCGGTCGGTGTCCAGCGGTCCGCGGATCAGCTCGCGTAACTCGGGGGCGGCGGCCACCTTCAGCGGCTTGGCCGCGATGTGGCGCATTCCGTCGCCGCGCGCCTTCGGTGCCCTGCCGAAGTAGTCCGGCCAGGGCAGCAGTGAGAACTTCAGGCGCTCTTCGGCTTCCAGGTACTCGACGAGGGGCGCGCCCCCACGGACATAGGTCTCTTGCAACGCCGCCGGAGTACGGTCGCCGACCACGGCCGCGTAATACTGCACGGCGTCCTCGACGTCGTCCTCGACGCCGGCGCGGCGGACCACCGGATTTCCCGGAAACCACATCCCGCCCCCACCGGAATACGCGGTGGTGCCGCCGAACCGGTCGCTGGCCTCGATGAGAATGACCGACATCCCCTCGCGGGCGGCGGTGTAGGCCCCGGTGACACCGCCCGCACCCGAGCCGGCGACCAGCACATCGGTGGTGTCGTCCCACTCAGACATGGTGTTGCCTTCCGTGTGTGGCGAACTCGGCATCGAGGTCGAGGCGGTCGGTGTCGGACATGAGGCGGTATTCACCACAGCCGCGGCCCGTCCACCGGTACACGGAGTCTCCGGTGTGCCAACGTTGGGCCTGCAGATCGCGTTTGAGCACCTTGTTGGAGCCGGTCGCGGGCAACTCTGCTGAGACCCGAAGTAGCCGGGGCATCCCCTTGCGGCCCAGATCGTCCTGGCCGGCCAGGAACGCCGCGAACCCGGCGGCGTCGAACACGGCAGGATCGGTGACCTCGATGGCGGCCATCACCTGATCACCGGAACGCGGGTCGGGCACGCCGTAGGCTGCGGCGGTGATCACCGCGGGGTGGCGGCGCAGCACCCGTTCGATCGTCACCGCCGACGTGTTCTCGCCGTCGACCCGGATCCAATCGCCGCGGCGCCCCGCGAAATACAGGAAGCCGTCGCCGTCGACGTAGCCCAGATCACCCGACCAGTACCAGCCGTTGCGTACCCGTTCCGCGTCGGCGGTGTCGTTGCGGTAGTAGCCCTCGAAATCCCTTGCGCCGCGGCGGTCGACGATCTCACCGATCGCTTCGTCGGGGTTGCGGAGGCGGCCGTGGGAGTCGAGCAGCGCACGCGGGCGTTCGGCCATCGTCTCGGGGTCGACGATCACCACGTCGGCGTGTGCGGGACGGCCGAGCGCGCCCGGCGGGGCGGCCGGGTCAGCGACTGCCACCGCGCCGCCCTCGCTGGAGCCGTACCCCTCGAAGAGTTCGGCGCCGAACCGGCGGCGGAACTCCTGCTGATCCTCCGGGGAGGCCTCGGTGCCGAATCCGCGCGTCAGGGTGTTGACCGCGTCGTCGTCGCGCTGCGGGGTGGACAGCAGGTAGGCCATCGCCTTGCCGACGTAGGTGAAGAACGTCGCGCCGAAGAACCGGACGTCGGGCAGAAAGCGGGAGGCGGAGAACGTCGGTGTCAGGCACACCGTCGCGCCCACGGCCAGCGCGGGCGCCCACAGCGCCATGATCGCGTTGCCGTGGAACAGCGGCATGCAGCAGTAGTCGACGTCGCCGCGGTGATGACCGTACTTCTCGGCAGCGGCGTAGGCGATGCGGGCCAGCCGGCCCTGGCTGCACCGGACCGCCTTGGAGGCACCGGTGGTGCCCGACGTGAACAGCAGCAGCATCAGGCGCGTGCCGTCCACCCCGGGCGCGATGACCGGGTCGGCGCGGTGCGCGTCGACGCGGCGCTGATGGCCGGGATCGTCGACGAGCAGGAAACGCTCGGCGGGCAGCCCGTGCGAGAGTTCGCGCAGCCGGTCTCGTCCACGGCGGTCGGTGACGATCAGCGCACAGTCGGCGTGCCGGATGTCGGCGGCCAGATCGGCCGATCCGCGCGTCGGGTTCAGCCCGACGACGGTCGCGCCGGCCAATGCGGCGCCACCGAGCCAGAACACGAAGTCGGCGACGTTGTCGAGCAGCACGCCGATGTGGCAGGGCTCGTCCGGAAAGAGGTTCTCCTGCAACGTGGTCGCCAGTGCGGCGCGAGCCGCCGATTCGCGTACCACGTCGTCCCAGGTCCAGTCGCGCTCGCGGGTACGCAGCCCCGGCCGGGTGTCACCGACGCGGTCCATCAGCATGGTGGCGATGTCGGTGCGGCGCGGGGTCGGTGCGGTCATGGTCGCCGGATCTGGTGGACGGGGTCGGCACAATCGATGCCCTCGGCTGAGAGCCTGCGCTTGATGACCTTGAACGTCTCGGTGCGGGGCAGCGCAGTGGCCACGCGCACGAAGGCGGGCCATTGCTTGGGTCCGAGATCGTCCTGCTCGGCGAGGAACCGGGCGAAGGCGGCGGGATCGAAGTCGATTCCCTCGGGCAGCACCAGCGCTGCCATGACCTGATCGCCCACGTTCGGATCCGGGATCGGGTACACCACCGCCTCGGTGACGCGGGCGTAGCGCGCCAGAATCCGCTCGATCGGGGCGGTGCCGAGATTCTCGCCGTCGACCCGCATCCAGTCACCGAGGCGCCCGGCGAAGTACGCGAACCCGTGCTCGTCGCGGTAGGCCAGGTCACCGCTGTGGTAGACGCCGCCGGCCATCCGCTGCGCTTCGGCGTCGGGATCGTTGTAGTAGCCGCGGAACTGACCGCGGCCCGCGGTGTTGACGAGTTCACCGATCACGCCGGGCGGGCACGGGTGGCCGGTTTCGACGTCGATGATGTCGACACCGCCGGTCAGCGGCCCCAACGCACCCTCCGGGGTGTCGGGTGTCCGGGCGATCGAGACCCCGCCTTCACTGGAGCCGAAGCCGTCGACGACGTCGACGTCGAAGCGGTGCCGGAACCGTGCCAGGTCTCGCGGTGCCCCCTCGTTGCCGTAGGCGACCCGAAGCGGATTGTCGCGGTCGTCCGGCCGTTCCGGGGTGGCGAGGATGTAGGACAGCGGCTTTCCGACGTAGTTGGCATACGTCGCACCGAAACGCCGCGTGTCGGGAATGAACTGGGACGCGGAGAATTTGCGCCGCAAAGCAATCGACGCCTGGGCGGCGACGGCGGGCGCCCAGCCGGCCATGATCGCGTTGCTGTGGAACAGCGGCATGGACAGGTAACACGTGTCGGTGGGTCCGAGGCCGAACCTGGTCGCGAGCATCACCCCGGGAAACGCCACCTTCTCGTGGGTGCAGCGCACTGCCTTCGGGTCTCCACTGGTTCCCGAGGTGAAGATCAACATGAACAACTCGTCGGGGTCGACCGTCGGGAACTTGACGACGGCGCCCCGGTGGGCGCGCAGTTCCTCGGCGAATTCAGCGGACTCGACATCGATCGTGTCGACGCCCGCGGCCTGCCCGGCGGCATCGGACAGCACCAGTTGGCAGTCGGCGTGGGCGATGTCGCGCTGCAGTGCCGCGCCACGCCGGGTGGGGTTCAGCCCGACGGGCACGATCCCGGAGAGCGCGGCGGCCACCAGCATCGTGCCGAAGAACGGCGTGTTGTCCAGCAGCACTCCGACATGGGGTGGCTCGGCCGGGTCGAGCCTGGCGCGCAGCGTTGCGGCGAGGTCGGCGCCCGCCTGGATGTGGTCACGCCAACTGGTGAACACCACCGTGCCCGCGTCGGAGCCGGTGTCTTCGCCGGACTCGATCGCGGCCACACCCTGGTCGTCGACCTCGGTCAACGGCTCCAGCAGGGAAGCGACAGTCGGTTCGTCCACCGTGACGCGCGAATCAGGCTGGGGTGTCTGCCAGCTCGCGGCCGATGTGCAGCAGCGCCCCCGTGGCGCCACCGACCGCGAACTCCGTCTGCTTGGCGGCCAGGAAATAGCGGTGCACCGGATGGTCGGTGTCGATGCCGACGCCGCCGTGCACGTGCACGGTCGTGTGCGCGACCCGGTGCCCGGCCTCGGCGGCCCAGAACGCAGCGGTGTTGACGTCGAGGTCCGCCGGCAGCCCCTCCGAGAGGCGCCACGCCGCCTGGGTCAGGGTCAGTCGCAAGGCCTTGACGTCGATGTAACCGTCGGCCAGCCGCGCCGAGACCGCCTGGAAGCTGCCGATCGGCCGCTCGAACTGTTCGCGCTCACGGGCGTAGACCGCGGTCAGCTCCAACGCGCGTTCGACGACGCCGAGCTGGAAGGCGCTGCGGCCCAACCGGCCGAGCGTCGTCAGCCAGGCGAGGGTTTCGGCGTCACCGACCACTCGGTCGGCGGTCACCTCGACTCCGCGCAGTTCCAGATGGCCCATGCTGCCGCGTCCGGTCGTGCTCAGCGCGTCGACGGTCACACCGGCGTCGTCCTTGGCGACGAGAAAAACCTTTGTGCCCGCGTCGGTTTCAGCGGGGACCAGGAACGCGTCAGCCAGCGGTCCGTAACTGACCTGGGTTCGGGTGCCCGTCAGCCGGTAGCCGCCGTCGGCGGAGTGCGCCTGCACGGGGCCCTCGCCCATGTCACCGTCCAGTGCGACGGTGAGGATCTTCTCCCCGGTCATCGCCGGCCGGGCCCACTGCTCACGCACGGTCTCGTCGCCGAACTTCTCCAGCGCGGCCGCGGCGAGCACCACCGATTCGAGGTACGGCACCGCCGACATCTGCCTGCCGAGCGCCACGAGCACCGCCACCTGTTCGAGTAACCCGAATCCGCCGCCACCCAGCGATTCCGGGGCGGCCGCGGAGAGAATGTCGGCGTCGACCAGCTTGCGCCACAGCGCACTGTCGAAGCGTTGCTCGAGGCCGTCGAGCTCCTTCTGGTGTTCGGGCGTGCACACCGACTCGGTGATGGTGCGCACCAGGCCGCCGAGGTCCTCGCTGGCTTCGGTCGTGTTGAAATCCATGGTGGTGTCAGCCCTTTCCTACCGGTTCACCCGGGGCAGCCCGAGGGCGACCATGCCGATGATGTCGCGCTGGATCTCGTTGGTCCCACCGCCGAAGGTCAGGATGAGGCAGGAACGGTGCATCCGTTCGATCCGGCCGCGCAGCAACGCACCCGCCGAATCGGTGCGCAGCGTCGCCGCGGAGCCGAGCACCTCCATGAGCAGCCGGTACGCCTCGGTGGCCAGTTCGGTGCCGTACACCTTGGCCGCCGACGCATCAGCCGGCGACGGAGCGGAATCGGTGGCCGAGGCCAGCTCCCAGTTGATCAGCTTGAGCACCTCCGCCTTGGCATGCACCCGGGCCAGGTTGAGCTGCACCCACTCCGCGTCGATCAGGCGTTTGCCGTGCACGTCCTTGGTGTTCTGCGCCCACTCGCGCACACCGCCGAGCGCGACGAAGATCGGTTGGGCCGACACCAGTGCGACGCGTTCGTGGTTGAGCTGATTGGTCACCAGTTTCCAGCCGGCGTTCTCCTCACCGACCAGGCTGGTCACCGGCACGCGCACATCCTGGTAGTAGGTGGCGCTGGTATCGACACCGGCCATGGTGTGCACCGGTGTCCACGAGAAGCCCTCGGCGGTGGTGGGCACGATCAGCATCGAGATGCCGCGGTGCTTCTTGGCCTCCGGGTTGGTGCGCGCGGCCAGCCACACATAGTCGGCGTAGGCGATCAGCGACGTCCACATCTTCTGACCGTTGATGACGTAGTCGTCCCCGTCGCGCACCGCGGTGGTCCGCAGCGACGCCAGGTCGGTGCCCGCACCGGGCTCGGAGTAGCCGATGGAGAAGTGCAGCTCGCCGGCGGCGATCTTGGGCAGAAAGAAACGCTTCTGCTCGTCGGAGCCGAAGTGCATGATCGTCGGCGCGACGCTGTTGATGGTGAGGAACGGTACCGGCACGTTGGCGATCGCGGCTTCGTCGTTGAAGATCAGCCCGTCCATCGGGGGACGCGCCTGCCCGCCGAACTCCTCGGGCCACGACAGCGTCAGCCAGCCGTCCTTGCCCATCTGCGCCACCGTCTCGCGGTAGACGTTGCCGCGGCCCATCTCGCCGTCGCTGGCCGCCAAGGCCTCGGCCCGCTCCGGGGTCATGAGCTTGGTGAAGTACGCCCGCAGTTCGCGGCGCAGCTCTTCCTGTTCAGGCGTGTAGCCGATCCGCATCGCGTCGTCCTCACTTGTCTGCGAGCCTTGGTAAAGATGTCATTCTCGGATGCCTGGTGGCACCTCAGGGCTACCCCGGTTGTAACACGTTCTAGTGTTGGGGTCCAGGGTGGTGTCACACTGGTTGCCCGACGGCATCGGACCAACAGCCCGGACCGACAGGAGGTTCTCATGCGAGTGGAAGTGGATCGTGACCGCTGCGAAGGTAACGCGGTGTGCGTCGGAATAGCCCCCGACCTGTTCGACCTCGACGACGAGGACTACGCCGTGGTGAAGTCCGATCCCGTGCCGCCGGGGGAGGAGGCGGTGGCCGAGCAGGCCATCGCCGAGTGTCCGCGCGCCGCCCTGATCCGTCACGACTAGAGGTATTCGTACTTTGTCTTCTCCCCAGTCTTCGCCCGAGTCTGCTGGCTCTCCCTCCGACACCGATCTGTCCGGTCGCGTCGCGGTCGTCACCGGCGCCGCGGCAGGTCTCGGCCGTGCCGAAGCCATCGGCCTGGCCAGGGCCGGCGCCACCGTCGTCGTCAACGACATCGCCCCGGCCCTGGACAAGTCCGACGTGATGGACGAGATCGCTGCCGTCGGGTCCAAGGGCGTCGCCGTCGCCGGCGACATCAGCCAGCGCACCACCGCCGACGAGCTGGTCGAGACGGCCGACGGCCTGGGCGGGCTGGGCATCGTCGTCAACAACGCCGGCATCACCCGCGACCGGATCCTGTTCAACATGACCGACGAGGAATGGGACGCGGTCATCGCGGTGCACCTGCGCGGGCATTTTCTGCTCACCCGCAACGCGGCGACGTACTGGCGGGCGAAAGCCAAGGCGGGTGACGGCCGGGTGTACGGCCGCATCATCAACACTTCCTCCGAGGCCGGCCTGTCGGGCCCGGTCGGGCAGCCGAACTACGGCGCCGCCAAGGCGGGGATCACCGCGCTGACGCTGTCGGCGGCGCGCGCACTGGAGCGGTTCGGCGTGCGCGCCAACGCGATCGCGCCTCGGGCCCGCACGGCGATGACGGCCGGGGTGTTCGGCGATGCGCCCGAACTGTCCGACGGCGCCGTCGACCCGTTGTCGCCCGAACATGTGGTCAACCTGGTCCGATTCCTGGCATCTCCGGCCTCCGAAGCGGTCAACGGACAGCTGTTCATCGTCTATGGTCCGACGGTGACGCTCATTGCTGCTCCGACCGCGGAGCGGCAGTTCAGCGCCGACGGAGAGATCTGGGAACCGGCACAGTTGTCCGACGAGTTGCGGAGCTACTTTGCTGACAGGGATCCGGAGCGGAGTTTCTCGGCCGCTATGGGGCTCGGAGATCGAGACTGACGGTCTTCATGACGGACCGAGCTCGCCCATTAGAACACGTTCTAGGCAGCTGTGGTTCCGCTGCGCCTTGAGCTGGGAAAATGTAACGATTCCGGCGGTTTTACCGAACTTTGACAGTGCGAACACGTTCTAGTTAGTATGATCCGGCTCACTAAGTGGAGCGCTTACACCAGGGTGGGTCCAGGGCTACGGCGACCGATGTCGAACTATTCGCCACAGTATGTGCCTGAGCCCGCTGGGAGAACGGAGCCGAGGTGATCGAACAACTTGCGGCGCCTGCGCGGGCCGTGGGTGGGTTCGTCGAAATGTCCTTGGACACGTTCGTCAAGACGTTCCGCCGGCCGTTCCAGTTCCGGGAGTTCCTCGACCAGACGTGGATGATCGCCCGCGTCTCGCTGCTGCCGACGCTGCTGGTCGCGATCCCGTTCACGGTGCTGGTCGCCTTCACGCTCAACATCCTGCTGCGCGAGATCGGTGCGGCGGACCTGTCCGGTGCCGGCACCGCGTTCGGCACCATCACCCAGCTGGGTCCGGTCGTGACGGTGCTCGTGGTGGCCGGTGCGGGTGCCACGGCGATCTGCGCGGACCTCGGCGCCCGCACGATCCGCGAGGAGATCGACGCGATGCGGGTGCTGGGCATCGACCCGATCCAGCGCCTCGTGGTGCCGCGCGTGCTGGCCTCCACGTTCGTGGCCCTACTGCTCAACGGCCTGGTCTGCCTGATCGGGTTGTCCGGCGGCTACGTGTTCTCGGTGTTCCTGCAGGGGGTGAACCCGGGCTCCTTCATCAACGGACTGACCGTGTTGACCGGACTTCCCGAGCTCATTCTCGCCGAGATCAAGGCGCTGCTGTTCGGCGTCGTCGCCGGGCTGGTGGGCTGCTATCGGGGGTTGACGGTGCAGGGCGGCCCGAAGGGCGTCGGCAACGCGGTCAACGAAACGGTCGTCTACGCCTTCATCTGTCTGTTCGTGATCAACGTGATCATGACGGCGGTGGGAGTAAGGGTGCTGGCCTGATGAGCGCTTGCGCGAAGAAGAGAGTGGCCTGATGAGCGCTTGCGCGAAGAAGAGACAAATCTGATGAGTTACGACGCCACCCTGCGCTTCCGCCGCATGTTCCGCGGCGTACCGAGGGCTGTCGACACCGTGGGTGAGCAGGCCCTGTTCTACGGCGAGACCTTCCGCTACGTGCCCAACGCGATCACCCGGTATCGCAAGGAGACCATCCGGCTGATCGCCGAGATGTCCATGGGCACCGGGGCTCTGGTGATGATCGGCGGCACCGTCGGCGTGGCGGCGTTCATGACGCTGGCGTCCGGCGGCGTCATCGCGGTGCAGGGGTATTCGTCGCTGGGCAACATCGGTATCGAGGCGCTCACCGGCTTCCTGTCGGCTTTCCTGAACGTGCGCATCGTGGCTCCGGTGATCGCCGGCATCGCGCTGGCCGCCACCATCGGCGCGGGCGCCACGGCGCAGCTGGGCGCGATGCGTGTCGCCGAGGAGATCGATGCCGTGGAATCGATGGCGGTGCATGCGGTGTCATATCTGGTGTCCACCCGCTTGATCGCCGGCCTCATCGCGATCGTGCCGCTGTACGCGCTGTCGGTGCTGGCGGCGTTCTTCGCCGCCCGGTTCACCACCGTCTACATCAACGGACAGTCCGCGGGTCTCTACGACCATTACTTCAACACGTTCCTGATACCCAGCGACCTGCTGTGGTCCTTCCTGCAGGCCATCGTCATGGCCGTGGCGGTCATGCTGATCCACACCTACTACGGCTACAACGCCTCCGGCGGGCCGGTCGGCGTCGGCATCGCGGTGGGCCAGGCGGTGCGGACCTCGCTGATCGCTGTCGTGACCATCGTCCTGCTGATCTCACTCGCCGTCTACGGCGCGTCCGGCAACTTCAATCTGTCGGGTTAGGTCGGTGATTCATGGCAGACGGTGACGCCAAGCGCAGCCACGTCCGTATCGCTGCGGCCATCCTGGCCGCGGTCGTGCTCGCCGCGGTCGTGTTCACCTACCTCTCCTACACCGCCGCTTTCACGCCGACCGACAAGGTCACGGTGCTCTCGCCGCGGGCCGGGCTGGTCATGGAGACCAAAGCCAAGGTCAAGTACCGGGGCGTACAGATCGGCGAGGTCGAGTCCATCGACTACGCCGGCGACATGGCCAAACTGACGCTGGCGATCCGCAGCGCAGAGATGCAGTACGTTCCGGCGAACGCGCCGGTGCGGATCGCGGGAACCACGATCTTCGGCGCCAAGGCCGTCGAGTTCCTCGCACCGCAGGACCCCTCGGGAAAATCGCTGCGGCCCGGCGCCGAGGTCCAGGCCAAGGACGTCCAGCTGGAAGTCAACACGCTGTTTCAGACGTTGACCGACACGCTCAGCAAGATCGACCCCATCAACCTGAACGCGACGCTGTCCGCTCTGGCCGAAGGGTTGCGCGGTAACGGCGACGACCTGGGTGCCACGATGGCCGGGCTGAACACCTACCTGGGCCGGTTCAACCCGAAACTTCCGGCGCTGCAGGAGGATCTGCGTCGCACCGCCGGAGTCGCGAACATCTACGCCGACGCCGGCCCCGACCTCGCGCGCATTCTGGACAACGCCCCGTCCATCGCTCAGACGGTGGTCGACGAGCAGGACAACCTCAACGCGACTCTGCTGGCGGCAACCGGGCTGGCGAACAACGGTACGGCCACCCTGGAGCCGGCCGCCGACGACTACATCGCCGCGATCCAACGGCTGCGGGCTCCGCTGGACGTCGCCAGCGAGTACTCGCCGGTGATCGGTTGCATGGTCGACGGCACCGCCAGGGCGATCGAGACGTTCGCGCCCATCATCGGCGGTATCCGGCCGGGCCTGTTCGTGTCGTCGAGCTTCATCCCGGGCGCTCCCTCGTACACGTACCCGGAGAGCCTGCCGATCGTGAACGCCTCGGGCGGACCGAACTGCCGCGGCCTGCCCAACGTGCCCGGAGTGCAGTACGGCGGTTCCTACTACCGCACCCCGTTCCTGGTGACCGACAACGCCTACGTTCCCTTCCAGCCGAACACCGAATTGCAGTTCGACGCGCCGTCGACGCTGCAGTTCCTGTTCAACGGCGCGTACGCAGAGCGGGATGACTACTGATGAGCATCCTGCGCCACGATGAGCGCTTGCGCGAAGAGTCGACGCTGAAGAAGCGAGGGCACTGATGAGCAGGATGAGAGCCGATCGCACGCTGATCAACGTCTCGGTGTTCACCGTGGTCATGCTGGTGGTGGCCACGTCGCTGGTGGTGGTCTTCGGTGAGTTCCGCTTCGGTTCCGACAAGGGTTATCACGCGACGTTCACCGATGCGTCGCGGCTGAAATCCGGTGAGGATGTGCGGATCGCGGGTGTCCCGGTGGGCACCGTCGACGGCGTGACGCTCAACGAGGACAACACTGTCGACGTGGCATTCACCGTCGCCGACCGCTACCAGCTCTACACCTCGACCCGGGCGGTGGTGCGGTACGAGAACCTGGTCGGCGACCGGTACCTGGAGATCACCTCGGGGCCCGGCGATCTGGTGAAGCTCGCACCCGGCGCCACGATTCCGAAGGACAACACCGCACCCGCGCTGGATCTCGACGCGCTGCTCGGCGGCCTGCGCCCCGTCCTGAAAGGGCTGGAAGGCAAGAAGATCAACGAGATCAGCAGCGCGGTGATCGAACTGCTGCAGGGCCAGGGCGGCGCGTTGTCCAACATGCTGGCGTCGACCAGCGCCTTCACCCAGGACCTGGCGGCCCGCGACCAGCTGATCGGCGACGTCATCACCAATCTCAACACCGTGCTGGGCACTGTGGACGAGAAGGGCGCCGAGTTCGACGCCAGCGTCGACCAGCTGCAGCAGCTGCTCACCGGTCTGGCCGAGGGACGCGATCCGATCGCCGGCGCGATCGGCCCGCTGGCCACCGCGGAGACCGACCTGACCGAGATGCTCGAGCAGTCCCGCCGACCGATCCAGGGTGTCATCGAGAATGCCCGGCCGCTGGCGCAGCGCATGGACGAGCGCAAGGCCGACATCAACAAGGTGATCGAACCGCTGGCCGAGAATTACCTGCGGCTCAACGCGTTGGGCGCCTATGGTGCGTTCTTCAACATCTATTACTGCTCGATCCGGATGAAGATCAACGGACCCGCGGGCAGCGACATCCTGATCCCGTTCGGCGGTCCGCCGGACCCGTCGAAGGGGAGGTGTTCCGAAAATGGCTAAGACCGACGGCGCGAACCCGCTCCGCACCGGGATATTCGGCATCGTGCTGGTCACCTGCCTGGTGCTGGTGTCCTTCGGCTACAGCGGTCTGCCGTTCATGCCGCAGGGCAAGAACTACGAGGCGTTCTTCAGCGACGCCGGCGGCATCTCGCCCGGCAACGACGTCAACGTCTCGGGAATCAACGTCGGCAGGGTGACCGGCGTCGAGCTGGCCGGAGACAGCGCCAAGGTCACCTTCACCGTGTCCCGGGATGTCCGGGTCGGCGACCAGTCCCTGGTGGCGATCAAGACCGACACGGTCCTCGGCGAGAAGTCTCTTGCTGTCACCCCCAAGGGGGCCGGCTCGGTCACCTCGATCCCGTTGGGGCGCACCACCACCCCCTACACGCTCAACACCGCGTTGCAGGACCTGGGGCAGACCGCCGGCGAGCTGGACAAGCCGAGGTTCGAGCAGGCGTTGCAGACGTTGACCGCTTCGCTGCGAGATGCGACGCCGCAGCTGCGCAGCGCGCTCGACGGCGTCGCCGACCTGTCCCGCAGCCTCAACAAGCGCGATGCGGCCCTCGATCAGCTGCTCGGGCACGCCCAGCGGGTATCGGAGACACTGGCCCAGCGGGCCGGTCAGGTCAATCAGCTGATCGTCGACGGCAACATGCTCTTCGCCGCGCTCGACGAACGCCGTCAGGCATTGAGCCGGTTGATCGCGGGTATCGACGATGTGTCCGAACAGCTTTCGGGGTTCGTCGCCGACAACCGCCAGGAGTTCGGACCCGCGTTGGAGAACCTCAACCTGGTCATGGACAACCTGCTGGAACGCCGTGAACACATCGGGGAGGCGTTGCGGCGGCTACCGCCCTACGCCACCGCGCTGGGCGAGGTCGTGGGCAACGGCCCCGGGTTCAACATCAACCTCTACGGTCTGCCCCCCGCCAGCCTGGCCGAGGTACTCCTCGACACCTACTTCCAGCCCGGCAAGCTGCCCGACAGCCTCGCCGACTATCTGCGCGGGTTCATCGCCGAGCGCTTGATCATCAGGCCGAGGTCACCGTGAGCGAATCGACAACGACGAAGACACGCAACCGCACTCTGCGGCTGACCTTGGCGGCCGTATTGGTCGTGGCACTGGTGATCGGCGTCTTCCTGGTCTGGCCGACCCGCAAGGGGCACACCATCGTCGGCTATTTCACCTCGGCGGTCGGGCTCTACCCCGGCGACGAGGTCCGCATCGTGGGTGTGCCGGTGGGGGAGATCGACTCCATCGAGCCACGAGCCGACGACGTCAAGATCACGATGAGCGTCGACCACGGCGTGCAGGTACCGGAGAACGCCAAGGCGCTCATCATCTCTCCGAACCTGGTGGCGGCCCGCTTCATTCAGCTCACCCCGGCCTACACCGGCGGTCCGACGATGGCCGACGGAGCCGCGATCGGCCTGGACCGCACCGCCGTTCCGGTGGAGTGGGACGAGGTCAAGGAGCAGCTCACCCAGCTCAGCGCCCAACTGGGTCCGCAGCAGGGTTCGGTACAGGGCCCGTTGGCCGAGGTCATCGACCAGGCCGCCAACACGTTCGACGGCAACGGCGACTCGTTCCGGGAAGCGGTGCGCGAGCTGTCGCAGACCGCAGGCCGCCTCGGTGACTCGCGCAACGACCTGTTCGGCACGGTGCGCAACCTGCAGGTGCTCGTCGACGCGCTGTCGAACAGCAACGAGCAGATCGTGCAGTTCACCAATCACGTGGCGTCGGTGTCGCAGGTGCTGGCCGACAGCTCGGCGAACCTCGACGACACGCTGGGCACGTTGAATCAGGCGCTGTCCGATGTCCGGGAGTTGCTCGGCGAGAACAACCAGGCGCTGATCGACCAGGTCGGCAAGTTGGCCGACTTCACCCAGATCCTGACCGACCACAGCGACGACATCGAGCAGATCCTGCACATCACGCCCAACGGGCTGTCGAACTTCTACAACATCTACAACCCGGCACAGGGCACCGTCGCCGGCTTGCTCTCGCTGCCGAACTTCGCCAACCCGGTGCAGTTCATCTGCGGTGGCGCCTACGACATCGGCGCCACCCCCGACGAGTACAAGCGCGCCGAGATCTGCCGCCAGCGGATGGGCCCGGTGCTCAAGCGCATCACGATGAACTACCCGCCGGTGTTGTTCCACCCGATCAACAGCATCACGGCCTACAAGGGCCAGGTCATCTACGACACCCCGGAGACCGAGGCCAAGGCCGAGACGCCGGTGCCTTACCTCCAATGGCAGAACGCCCCGGGCGTCACCCCGCCGGAGATTCCGCCGGACGCCGACCTGTCGACGTTGCTGGCCCCACCGTCTCCGGAGGCGGCGACCTCCCCGGCGCCGGAAGCGGCACAGGCCGCGCCGTCGGCACCCGTGGCCCCGCAGCCCATACCGGGTCCGCTGCGGCCCGACCAGGCGGTGCCGCAGCCCGCCGCGCCACAGACGGGAGCGGGCGGATGATGCTCCGAGCAGTGACCATCTCCTCGTTGGCCGTGCTGTTGGCCGGATGCCAGTTCGGCGGGCTCAACTCACTGGACATGCCCGGCACAGCCGGGCACGGTGCCGGTTCCTTCCAGGTCGAGGTCGAACTGCCCGACGTGTCTACGCTGCCGCAGAACTCACCGGTCATGGTCGACGACGTCACCGTGGGCAGCGTCTCCGGTATCGACGCGGTCCAGCGGCCCGACGGGACCTTCTATGCGGCCGTGCAGTTGTCGCTCGAACCGGGAGTCGATCTGCCGGCCAACGCCATCGCGCGGGTGGCGCAGACCTCGCTGCTGGGGTCTCAGCACATCGAGTTGGCCGAACCGGTCGACGAGCCCGGAGAGGGCCGGCTGAAGCAGGGCTCGGAGATCCCGATCAGCCGAACCGGTCGCTATCCCACCACCGAGGAGGTGCTGTCCTCCCTGGGTGTCGTGGTCAACAAGGGCAATCTCGGTGCGCTGCAGGACATCACCGACGAGACCTACAACGCCGTCGCCGGCCGGCAGGGGTCCTTCGCCGAGCTGATCCCACGGCTTGCCGAGCTGACCGCCTCACTGGACCGCCAGACCGAGGACATCATCGCCGCGGCTGAGGGCCTGAACCGCTTCGCCGGGATCCTGGCACGCAGCCAGGACAGCCTCGGCCGCACGCTGGACACGTTGCCCGGGGCGCTCGAGGTGCTCAACCGCAACCGCGCCAACATCGTCGACGCGTTCGCCGCGCTGCGCAGCTTCGCCGAGGTCGGGTCCCGGGTTCTGCAGCAGACCAAGGACGATTTCACCGAGGACTTCAGGGATCTGTACCCGGTGATCAAGGCGCTCAACGACCATGCAGACGAGTTCATCAAGAGCCTGGAGTTCCTGCCGACGTTCCCGTTCCACTACGACTACCTCCGCAAGGCGGTGCGCGGCGACTACCTCAACGTGTTCGTCACGTTCGATCTGACGCTGCGCCGACTCGGTGAAACCGTGTTCACCACCTCGAAGGGGCTGGACCCGAACATGAAACGGATGAGCGAGGTCATCAACACGCCCGACTTCCTGATCGGAGCCAACTCGAACCTGTCCGGCCAGGCGGCCGACCCGTTCGAGATCCCGCCGGGCACGGCGACCCAGCACGACGGGCCGGTGCAATGATCGACCGCCTGACCCGGATCCAGCTCACGATCTTCGCGATCGTGACGGTGCTGACCGTCGGCGCCATCTCGATCTTCTACCTGCGCCTCCCGGAGGCAGTCGGTATCGGCGCCTACGACGTCAGCGCGAACTTCACCGCTGCCGGCGGGCTGTACCAGAACGCCAACGTCACCTACCGGGGCGTGACCGTCGGCCGGGTCGAGTCGGTGGGCCTCACCGATGACGGCGTGGTCGCCAAGATGCGACTGGACAGCGGCACGCCGGTTCCGGAGAACGTGACCGCGACCGTCAAGAGCGTCTCGGCGGTGGGCGAGCAGTACATCGACCTGGTGCCGCCGGAGCAGGCGGCGCCCGGCACACTGCGCAACGGCGCGGTGATCCCGGTGGATCGCACCGCGATCGGCCAGGACATCTACGGCATGCTGCAGGAGGCCGACGCGCTGATCAGCAGCGTCGGTGACACGCGGCTGCAGGACCTGTTGGACGAGACGTTCAAGGCGTTCAACGGCTCCGGGCCGGAACTGGCCCGGCTGATCCAGTCGGCGCGACTGCTGGTCGACGAGGCCAACGCCAACTTCGACCAGACCTCGTCACTGATCGACCAGGCGGGCCCGTTCCTGGAAGCGCAATTGCGCAGCGGTGACGACATCCGCTCGATGGCCGACGGGCTGGCCCGGTTGACCACCGAGGTCGCCAACGCCGACCCGCAGCTGAGGTCGACGCTACAGACCGTGCCCGGTACCACCGAGGTGGCCAACGAGACCTTCGCGGGTATCCGGCCCACGTTCCCGGTGCTGGCCGCCAATCTGGCCAACTTCGGTCGGATCGGCGTCATCTACCGCAAGTCGCTGGAGCACTCGCTCGTCGTGTTCCCGGCCCTGCTCGCCGCGCTGAACACCGTCGGCACCGGGCTGCCGGCGGACGAGGGCGGCAAGCTGGACTTCAAGATCAACCTGGGGGATGCGCCGCCGTGCTCGGTGGGCTTCATCCCGCCCACCCAGATCCGGTCCCCGGCCGACACCACGCTGCGTGAACTGCCGACCGACATGTACTGCAAGACACCGCAGAACGATCCCAGTGTGGTGCGCGGGGCGCGCAACTATCCGTGCCAGGAGTTCCCGGGCAAGCGCGCGCCCACCATCCAGCTGTGCCGCGATCCCAAGGGCTACGTGCCGATCGGCAGCAATCCGTGGCGCGGACCGCCCGTGCCCGTCGGGACACCGATCGAGGACGGCCGCAACATCCTGCCGCCCAACAAGTTCCCGATGATCCCGCCGCAGGTCGATCCGGATCCGGGACCCCCGTCGGTGCAGTTGCCGCCCGGGGTGGCGCCCGGGCCGGGGCCTGCGCCGCACGCGCCGTTCCCGCTGCCCTACCCGCCCAACGAGGTGGGGCCGCCTCCGCCGCCGTGGCCGTACTTCTCGCCGCCCGACCATGTGGTGCCGCCGTACGGTCGCACCCCACCGGCGCCGGGACCGGCCCCCGGGGCACCTGCACCGGGGCCAGCCCCCGGCGCGCCTGGACCGGCGCCTGCTCCGCCTGGCCCGCTGCCTGCTGAGATGCCGCTGGCCAGCGGACCGGCGACCGCGACCTACGACCAGAACGGCGAGTTCGTCGATCCCTCAGGCGGGACTGGTATCTTCGCGCCCGGCACCGACGCACTGGCGCCCGCAGAGAACTGGGTCGACCTGATGCTGGCGCCCGAACAGATCTGACCAGGTCCGAAAGGGCCGTGAAGAAGGCGAATTTGTCCGAAGAGGAATCCCGCGACATGTCGGCGTCGGCCGGCCGGCCGGTGCGACGGCGCGCCTCGCGGGCCGCGGGCCCGGCCGGCGCCGGCACCGGCACGGCGTCACCGGACGCCGCAGGGTCGGTAGCGCTGGCACCGCCCCCGACGGTCAAGGTTCGTCCGGTCCGCCCCGCGGGTCCGCCGCCGCGCCGCCCCGCCAACCGCAGGCTGGTGGCGTTGGTGTCGATGCTGACACTGGTGGTGGTGGCCGCGGCCCTGGCGACCGGTGCTGCGCTGCTGCTGTCCTCCCAACGCGAGGCCCAGGCCGAGCAGGCCCGTGACCAGCGTTTCGTCGACACCGCGCGGCAGCTGGTGGTCAACATGTTCAGCTACACGCAGGACAACATCGATGACAGCGTGGACCGGTTCGTCAACAGCACCAGCGGGCCGCTGCGGGACATGCTCAGCCAGGACAACAACGTCGAGAATCTCAAGGCGATCTTCCGCGACACCAACGCCAGCTCGGAGGCCGTCATCAACGGCGCTGCGCTCGAAGAGATCGACGAGGTGACGAACAACGCTGCGGTGCTGGTGTCGGTGCGGGTGACCGTGACGGACATGGAGGGCACCAACAAGCCGTCCCAGCCGTACCGGCTGCGGGTGATCGTGCACGAGGACGACGCCGGTCACATGACCGGATACGACCTCAAATATCCCGACGGCGGTAACTGATGCGGGCGGTCCGGCTCTGGTCGACGCTCGCGGTGGTGCTCGCCGCGGGCGTGGTGGCGCTGGCGGCCTACGGCGGCGCGCTGTACTGGAACGGGGTCCAGCTCGCCGGTGAGCAGGAAGCGCGCAACGAACTCGCACCGCTGGCCACCGACCAGATCCCGAAGGTGTTCGGCTACGACTACCAGACCGTCGAGCGCAGTCTTCTCGACGTCTTTCCGTTGCTCACGCCCAGCTACCGCCAGGAGTTCGAGGAACGCGCCACCGAGGACATCATCCCGCAGGCCCGCGAGCGGCAACTGGTCAGCCAGGCCAATGTGGTCGGCGCGGGAGTGCTGGACGCGCAACGGAATTCGGGATCGGTGATGGTGTTCATGAACCGCACCGTGACCGACAAGTCCCGCCAGCCCGTCTACGACGGCAGCCGCTTGCGCGTCGACTACAAGAAGGTCGACGGCAAGTGGCTGATCGACTACATCACCCCGATCTGACCGGAACCCCGCTCGTTGCCCGCCGAGGCCAGCGCATCGAGGAACGACCGCGCCCAGCGGTCCACGTCGTGCGCCAGGACCTGGCGACGCAGCGCTCGCATGCGCCGCCTGCCCTCTTCGGGTGACTGGTTCAGCGCCGCCTCGATGGCGTCCTTGACGCCCTCGAGGTGATGCGGGTTGGTCAGGTAGGCCTGGCGCAGCTCGGCCGACGCGCCGGTGAACTCACTGAGCACCAGTGCGCCGCCCAGGTCGCTGCGGCACGCCACGTACTCCTTGGCCACCAGGTTCATGCCGTCGCGCAGCGGGGTGACCAGCATGACGTCGGCGGCGACGAAGAACGCCACCAGATCCTCGCGCGGGACCGGCCGGTGCAGATAGTGCACCACCGGATGGCCGACCTCGCCGTACTCACCGTTGATATGGCCGACCTGGCGCTCGATGCCCTCGCGCATGGCCTTGTAGCTCTCCACCCGTTCCCGGCTGGGGGTGGCCAGCTGGACCAGCACGGTGTCCTCGCGGTTGATCCGTTCCTCGGCGAGCAGCTCGGAGAAGGCCTCCAGCCGCACGTCGATGCCCTTGGTGTAGTCCAGGCGGTCCACACCCAGCAGGATCTTGCGGGGGTTGCCCAACTCCTGACGGATTTCGCGGGCACGCTGCCGAGTGCTCTTGTTGCGTGCTTTCTGGTCCAGGTCGGTGGAGTCGATCGAGATCGGGAACGCGCCGACCTTCACGGTGCGGAAACCGACCTGCACCTCCCCGAACCGGGACCGCACGCCGACCGTGGCGCGGGAGGTGTTCGCGCCCACCAGCCGGCGGGCCAGGATGAGGAAGTTCTGCGCGCCGCCCGGCAGGTGGAACCCGACCAGGTCGGCACCCAACAGACCCTCGGTGATCTCGGTGCGCCACGGCATCTGCATGAACAGCTCGACGGGCGGGAACGGGATGTGCAGGAAGAACCCGATCGTCAGATCGGGCCTGAGCATGCGCAGCATCTTGGGCACCAGCTGCAGCTGGTAGTCCTGCACCCACACCGTGGCACCCTCGGCCGCGACGCGGGCGGTCGCCTCGGCGAAGCGCCGGTTCACCTCGACGTAGCGGTCCCACCATTCCCGGTGGTAGATCGGTTTGACGATGACGTCGTGGTACAGCGGCCACAGGGTGCCGTTGGAGAACCCCTCGTAGTACTTCGCGACGTCGTCGGCGCTGAGCCGGACCCGGACCAGCGACATGCCGTCCTGCTCGATGGGCTCCTCGCTGGCGTTGGGATCGCCGGGCTCCTGGGGCACGCCGGGCCAGCCGATCCACGCGCCGTGGCGCCGGCGCAGCAGCGGCTCCAGAGCCGTCACGAGGCCACCGGGGCTGCGCTTCCACTCGACGGTGCCGTCGGGCTTCTGAATCATGTCGATCGGCAGCCGGTTGGCCACCACGACGAAGTCCGCCGTCCCAGTGGACGGCGCAGGGGATCCGCCCGTGGAGCGGGCCTCGGGACCGCTCTGGGCGGTCATCAGGCGTCGAGCTTCGCCGGACCGATGCCGAGCATGGACAAGAAGACGCGGCATTCGTCGGCGTCGGTGGCGTAGGCGGCCACCACCCGGCGGGCCTGACGCTCGGTGCTGTCGGCGATGGGCTCGACGTCGCCGAGGTCGGCGGGATCAGATTTCGCAGGCATGGCACAACTGTAGCCAACCGGCAGGTGAGTGCTGGTGAGCAAGCCGCTCGGACGTAGTGTGCACAGCATGAGTGCCGCATCGGCGAACCATGAGCAGGTGACCTACGAGACCCTCGATGACGGGCGCATCGCGCGGATCTGGCTCAACCGGCCCGAGGCGCAGAACGCGCAGTCCCGCACCCTGCTGGTCCAACTCGACGAGGCGTTCGGCCGGGCCGAGGCCGACGACGAGGTCCGGGTCGTCATCCTCGCCGCCCGCGGAAAGAACTTCTCGGCAGGACACGACCTGGGCTCGGAGGCCGCCCTTGCCGAGCGGGCGCCGGGTCCCGATCAGCACCCCAGCTTCCGGATCAACGGGGCCACCCGCGCGGCGGTCGCCGAGCGCACCTATCTGCAGGAGTGGCACTACTTCTTCGAGAACACGAGCCGGTGGCGCGATCTGCGCAAGATCACCATCGCCCAGGTGCAGGGCAACGCGATCTCGGCGGCGTTGATGCTGATCTGGGCATGCGATCTCATCGTGGCCGCCGACGACGCGAAGTTCAGCGACGTCGTGGCGGTGCGCATGGGGATGCCGGGTGTCGAGTACTACGCGCACCCCTGGGAGTTCGGGGCCCGCAAGGCCAAGGAGCTGTTGCTGACAGGGGATTCGATCGACGCCGAGGAGGCCCACCGGCTGGGCATGGTCTCGAAGGTCTTCCCGCGCGCCGAGCTCGAGGACAAGACCCTCGACTTCGCCCGCCGCATCGCCGAGCGGCCGACGATGGCGGCGCTGCTCGTCAAGGATTCGGTGAACGCCGCCAGCGACGCGATGGGGTTCACCGAGGCGTTGCGCCACGCTTTCCACATCCACGAACTCGGCCATGCCCACTGGGCGGCCCACAACGAGAACCGGTATCCGATCGGCCTCCCACCGGATGTTCCTGACTGGCGCACCCTCGGAGCGCCGAAGCCCGCTCGCCGCGACGAACCGTGACGTATAACTAGAACTTGTTCCAGTTATACGGCTGAAGGGGTTCTCGTGCTGCTTTCGTTGTCGGGTCGGACGTTTCTGGTCACCGGAGGTGGCAGCGGAATCGGCAAGGGTGCCGCGGCCGCCATCGTCGCGTCGGGTGGCAACGCCGTCCTGGCCGGCCGCAACGCCGACAAGCTGGCCGCCGCGGCCGAGGAGATCGTCGGGCAGGCCGGGGACGGCGCGGGCGAGGTCATCTACGAACCCGCCGACGTGACCGACGAGGACGAGGCGGCGCGTCTGGTGGAAGCGGCGACCGCCTGGCACGGCCGGCTCGACGGCGTCGTGCACAGCGCCGGCGGCTCGGAGACCATCGGACCGATCACCCAGATCGACTCCGCGGCGTGGCGCAACACCGTCGACCTGAACATCAACGGCACGATGTACGTGCTCAAGCACGCCGCCCGCGAGATGGTGCGCAGCGGGGGAGGCTCGTTCATCGGGATCTCCTCCATCGCCTCGAGTAACACCCACCGCTGGTTCGGCGCCTACGGGCCCAGCAAGGCCGCGCTGGATCACCTGATGATGGTGGCCGCCGACGAGCTCGGTCCGTCGTCGGTGCGGGTCAATGGAATCCGGCCGGGTCTGACGCGCACCGACATGGTGGCCCCGATCATGGAGTCGCCCGCGGTCAGCGACGACTACCGGGCGTGCACGCCGCTGCCGCGGGTCGGCGAGGTGGAGGACATCGCCAACCTGGCGGTGTTCCTGCTCAGTGACGCCGCCAGTTTCATCACCGGCCAGATCATCAACGTCGACGGCGGGCACGGGCTGCGCCGCGGGCCCGACCTGTCCGGAATGCTCGAGCCGCTGTTCGGCGCCGATGGGCTGCGCGGAGTCGTGACCGGCTAGCTTGCGCGCCCGGCCGGTCCATTTCCAGAGTTTTCGGGTCGGATACGAATCGTGTCCTCTGATACGGGTAGACCACCCTGGACCGACAATCACGGCCCGTCCAGCAACGGCGGTGCCGTAGGCCAAACCACACCTGGTGAGGAGTTGGCGCATGATGAAGAAGTTCAGTGGAGCGGCTCTGTTGGGCGGCGTGGGAATCGTCGCCGGAGCGTTGTTGACGGCTCCTGTGTCGAGTGCACAACCGGCGAACTGCGAATACTCCGGCGGGAGCACGGTGACGTGCTCGGACCGCGGACACACGCGTATCTACACCGAGCCGGGCACCACCACCAACGGGTTCAGCCCCAACTCGTACGGCGACTTCCCGTACTGGTCCTGGTGACCTAATCCGGCGCTGGGCGCGCTCCGCCGGCTTCCCATTCGGCGAGCGCCCCCAGCGCCGACCAGTCCAGGTCGCGGCCGCCACCGGCCAGCAGACTCAGGAAGCGGTCGCGCAACAGGCTGCCGATCGGTAGCGGCACCTCGAGTTGTTCACCGGCGGCCAGGAGCAGGCGCACGTCTTTGAGTCCGAGGTGCGCGGCGAAGCCCGCCGGTTCGAACTCCCGGCGGGCCAGCAGTCCCCCGTAGGTCTGGTAAGCCGGGGCTGCGAAGAGTGTCGAGGTCAGCAACTCCAGATACTGCTGCTTGTCGACCCCTGCCTTGCCTACCAAAGCCATTGCCTCGCCGAGCGATTCGATGACCGACGCGATCAGGAAGTTGCCGGACAGCTTCACGAGGTTGGCTGTCTTGGGGCCCGGCGCGATGGCGAACGTGCGTTGACCCACCGCGTCGAACACTGGGGAGAGATCCTGCACGACAGCGGGATCTCCGGCAGCGACCACGAACAGCTTCGCGGCGGCGGCCGCTTCGGGTCGGCCGAACACGGGTGCAGACACGAAGTGCTGGCCGGCCTCGGCATGCGCGGCGGTCAACCGGTCTGCCAGCGCAACGCTGATGGTGCTCGACGAGACGTGCACGGCGCCCTGCGGCAGTGAGGTGAGGATTCCGGCCGTGTCCCCGTCGCCGAACGTCACCGATTCGACGGCCGGGTCATCGGCCAGCATCGAGATGACGACGTCGCCGCTGCAGGCGTCGGCGATCGTCGTGACCGCGGTGGCGCCGCGCTCAACGAGCGCCGCAGCCTTCTCGGGTGATCTGTTGTACGCCGTGACCTCGTGGCCGGCAGCGAGCAGGTTGGCAGCCATCCCCGAGCCCATGTTTCCCAGCCCGATGAATCCGATTCTCATGTCTTCAGCATGCCGTACCGGCGCGGCCCGTCGCCGAGCATGCCGCACCGGCGCGGCCCGTCGCCGAGCATGCCGTACCGGCGCGGCCCGTCGCCGAGCGTGAACTGATTGCGAGAACCTGCACGACTTTTCGCAGAGGATTCACAGTCGGTGAGACGGAGCCAACGCGCGAGGGGTGGCCGAAGCTGGGACGGGAGCCTGCGCGGATGGGCGCCAGGCTGGAGGGGCGAGTGCGGACGGGATGCCGGACTGACGGGGAGCCCGAATCGGGGCGGGGCCGGTACAGGAGGGGGGCGTCCGCTCGACGGGTGCCACGCCCAGCGGGGCGCCGGGCCGGACGGGTCCGTCCCCGGCACTCAGCTCATAGCCTGGTCAGTCATCTCAGCCGTGGCAGTCGCTTCAGTCATCTCGGAGGCGCGGTGAACCGCATTGATGATGCCCTGATAGCCGGTGCACCGGCAGAAGTTCCCGGACAGACCCTCCCGGATCTCCTCGTCGGTGGGAGACGGGTTGTCCCGCAGCAGGGCCGTGATGCTGGTGACGAATCCCGGTGTACAGAAACCGCATTGAAGGCCGTGGCACTCGCGCAGCGCGGACTGCACGGGCGACAGCTCGCCGGATTCGCCGGCGATCCCTTCGACGGTGGTGACGTCCTGCCCCTCGGCCTGTACCGCGAAGATCAGGCATGCCCGCACCGCCTGGCCGTCGAGCAGCACGGTGCAGGCGCCGCAGGCGCCGTGCTCACACCCCAGGTGCGTCCCGGTCAGGCCGCACTTCTCGCGCAGGAAGTCCGCCAGCGTCAACCTCGGTTCCACGATGTGGCGAACCTGCTTGCCGTTCACGGTGATCTCGACCGCTGTCTCGTGCATGGTCACTCTTTCTCGCTCGCCGCTGCGAGGGCTTCGGAGAGCGCCCGCGCCAGCATCGTCGCGCCGACCCGGGCCCGGTATGCCGACGACCCCTGCAGATCGGCGGGAATGTCCTCGATTGCCGCCATGGTCGACCGGGCTATCTCGAGCGCGGCGTCCCCGCCGAGGTCGCTCACCGTCTGGCCGACAAGAGCGTCCTCAGCAGTGGTGCCGCGCAGTGGCGTCGAACCCAGTCCGAGCAGGCCCACCCCGCACCGACTCACCCGGTCATCGGCGTCGACCTGGACCGCCGCCACGGCCCCCGCGATCGCGAAATCGCCATGTCGGCGAGCGAATTCGTGCACGGCGAAGCCGCTGCGGCCATCCCACGCCGGGAACCGCGCCGCGGTGAGGATCTCGTCGGAAGCCAGGGAGGTCTCCCACAAGCCGGTGAAGAACTCGGCGGCCGGGATGGTCCGGGCGCCGCGCGAGGAGTGCGCCTCCATGTCGGCGTCGAGCGCCAGCGCCACGGCGGCGTACTCCGCGGCCGGGTCGGCGTGGGCGATCGCACCACCCAGCGTGCCGCGGGTGCGGATCTGGAAGTGGCCGATGTGCGGGGTGGCCATCGTCAGCAGCGGGACAGAGTCGGCGACCTCGTCGTCCATCCCGACGAGGGCGTGCGAGGTGGTCGCGCCGATGCGTACCGCTCCGTCGTCGAGATCGATGCCGCACAGCTCGCCGACGCGGGAGATGTCGATGAGATTGTCGAAGTGCGTCAACCGCATCGCCAGCATCGGCACCAGGCTCTGACCACCGGCCAACACCTTGGCGTCGTCACCGAATTCGGCGAGCATGTCGGCTGCCTCCTTCACCGACTCGGGCCGGTGATAGGCGAACGGGGCGGCTTTCATGAGGTGAGCCGTGACAGCGCGGCGAGCAGCTCGTCGAGTGCGGGCGGCACGTGGGGACTGCGCCGGCGCCGGCCGATCAGGATGCCGGCGGCCAGACCGCCGGCCAGTGCAGCGACGACGGGCGCATACCTCTTGGCGATCGGCAGCGCCACCACTTTCACCAGGTCGACCGAGTCGTCGGCGCTGGGTGCGGCCGCAGCGGTGGCCTGTTCCGTGGTGGGCGCCGCGGTCGCGGACTGGGGTGCGTCGGCACCGCCCTGCAGGTCGGCTTCCAGCCGCTTGGCGAACTGCGCGATCAGATTGCCGGCCACGTCGGCGAGCACGCCGCGGCCGAACTGGGCCGCCTTCCCCGAGATCGTCAGGTCGGTGGTGATGACCACCCCGGTGACGTCGCCTTCGTCCTTCAGCTGTGCGGTGACCAACGCGGCGGCGTTACCGCTGCCGCGGGTCTCCTTGCCGTTGGCCCTGATGACCACCCGCTGCGCGGACTCGTCCTTCTCGGTGAACGTGGCCTCGCCCTGGTAGGACACCGTGATCGGGCCGACCTTGACCTTCACCGCCCCGGTGAAATCGTCCCCGTCGACCGACAACAGCTGCGCGCCCGGGATGCACGGTGCGACACGCTGCACGTCGGTCAGCACCGTCCACGCGGTCGTGGAGGGAACCGGGACGCGAAATTCGTTGACCAACTCCATGTTCGCTCCGCTCTGGCGCTAGTTCGCCGCTTGTTCGATGGCCTCGATGATGGCGGCCGGGGAGGCCGGAAGGGTGGTGATCGTCGCGCCCAGCGGCGCCAGCGCATCGTTGATCGCGTTGATCACCGCGGGCGTGGAACCGATCGCGCCGCCCTCGCCGCAGCCCTTGTAACCACCGACACCCGGGCCGGGAATCTCGACGTGGCCGTACTCGATCGGCGGTACCTCGGTGGCGGTGGGAAGCAGGTAGTCGACGAAGGTCGACGACAGCGGGTTGCCGTCCTCGTCGTAGGACATCTGCTCCAGCAGGGCGCCGCCGATGCCCTGTACGGTGCCGCCGGCGATCTGGCCCTCGACCACGTTCGGATTGATCATCGGGCCGACGTCCTCGCTGACGATGTAGCGCGTCAACGTCACGTGACCGGTCTCGACGTCGACCTCGCAGGTGCACGCGTGGGTGGCGTTGGCCCAGTGGATCGGCGCGGTGGGGGGCGAGGTGAACCGCGCTGTCGCCTCCAGTGACGCCGACATCCCCGGCGGCAGCTGCTGCGGCTCGTAGTAGGCCCGGTAGGCGAGGTCGGCGAAGCTGACCGACGTGCCGGGATCCTCGCGGACAAGGGCTTTCGACCCGGACAGTTCCACGGCGGTTTCCTCGACGCCCAGCATCGCCGCGGCCATCGCGACGATCTGCCTGCGCAGGATCGTGCCTGCTTCGTGCACCGCCCCGGCGGTCATCGGTCCGCTGCGACTGCCCTGGGTGCCCGCGCCGTACGGGGTGACGGCGGTGTCGCCCTGGATGGTGGCGACGTCGGCGATGTCGGCACCCAGCGCGTCGGCGGTCAACTGCACGACCGTCGTCTCGATGCTGTTACCCGTCGAGCCGCCGTTGACGTAGACGTTGATCTTGCCGGTCGACTCCATCCGGATGGTGGCGCCCTCGGAGGCGAGGTGACCGGTGGCTGCGCCGGTCGGCTCGATGTAGGCCGAGTAGCCCAAGCCGAGGTAGCGGCCCTGCGCCAGCGCTTCGGCCTGCATCGTGCGGAAGCCCTCGTGGTCGAGGATCTTCACCGCCTGCTCCAGGGTGTCGGCCGGGGCGACGTGGTCGTAGGGCATGCCGTTCGGATTGAAGTAGGGCATCTCGTCGCCGCGCAGGATGTTGCGGCGCCGCAACTCGAGCGGGTCAAGACCCATCTGGCGGGCGGCGATGTCGAGAAGGATTTCCCGCGTGAGGGTTTCGTACTGCCACGGGCCCCGATAGGCGGCCAGGCCCGCGGTGTTGGAGAAGACCGTCTTGTAGTTGAAGCTGGCCTTCGGGACCCGATAGGGGCCGGGGAAGAACATCCCGATCGCCGCGGTGGTGAGCACGGGATACGGCGTGGGGTAGGCCCCGACGTCCTGGAGAAAGTCGATGTCGGCGGCCAGGATGGCGCCGTCCTCGTCGAACGCCATCCGTACGTCACCGTCGACGTGACGCGCCTGACCGGCCGTCATCAGGTTCTCCCGGCGGTCCTCGATCCACTTCAGTGGCGCCGAGACGCGACGTGCGGCCAGCAGCACGCACATGTCCTCGCGCATCGGCACGACCTTCTGACCGAAGCCGCCGCCGGTGTCGCGCATGATCACCCGCACTCGCTGGGCGGGGATACCCAGCAGTCGCGCGGCGAAGGCGCGCAACTCGTGCGGGGTCTGGGTGGACGCCCAGATGGTCAGATCGCCGGAGGCGGCCTGCCAGTCCACCACCATCCCGCGGGTCTCGATCGGGACCGGTGCGTGGATCTGCTGGTAGACGTGCGCCGAAGCGACGTGCGCGGCCCCGGAGAAGGTGTCCTCATCCGGGGGTGCCCCACCCATTCCGCCGGCCACGTTGTCCGGATAGGCGTCGTGCACGACGGGCGCCCCGGCGGCCGACCCGCCTACGGCACGGGTGAAGTCCGCGACTGCGGGCAACGGTTCGTAGTCGACGTCGACGAGCTCGACGGCATCCTCGGCCAGATAGCGGCTCTCGGCGATCACCAGCGCGAGCGGATCACCGACGAAGCGCACCTCGGCCTCGGCCAGCGGTGGTCGCGGGGTGTCCGGGATGTCCTTGCCGGCGACCGCGTGCCACGCTTCGCGGACGTCGGGGTTCAGGTCGGCGGCGGTGAACACCGCGTGCACGCCGGGCAGGTCCAGCGCGGCCGAGGCGTCGATCCCTCGGATTCTGGCGCGGGCGAACGGGCTGCGGACGAAGCAGGCGTGCAGCATACCGGGACGGCTGATGTCGTCGACGAACGAGCCGTGACCGGTGAGCAGCCGGCTGTCCTCGATGCGTTCGACACGTCGGCCGGCGTAGCGCGCGGTGACGGTGCCGGTGTGGCTGGCGGTGTCGGTCAGTTCGATCACTCCCCTCTGCACTTGGAGAGTGACGTTATCGTATTCGAGAGAGACATTTCCACCATGAATGTCTCATCGCTGTTCAGGCCTCGTGGTGGATGCGTCCGCCCAGTTCAGTGAGTGGTCGGCCACCGCCGCCCCAGCGCCGCGCGATGATCTCGGCGGCGATCGACACCGCGGTCTCCTCCGGTGTCCGCGCCCCGAGGTCCAACCCGATGGGGCTGGACAACCTGGCCAGTTCGGCCTCGGACAGTCCCGCTTCGCGCAGCCGGCGCAGCCGGTCCTGGTGGGTGCGCCGCGATCCCATCACCCCGATGTAGCCCACATCAGGGAGCCGCAGCGCGACCTGCAGGACGGGAACGTCGAACTTGGGATCATGGGTCAGCACGCAGATCGCGGTCCGGTCGTCGATCGCGCCCTGGGTGGCCTGTGCGGCCAGATAGCGGTCGGGCCAGTCGACGACCACGTCCTCCGCGGCGGGGAATCGGGCGGCCGTGGTGAACACCGGCCGGGCGTCGCAGACGGTGACCCGGTAACCCAGCAACGCGGCCTGGCGGGCCAGCGCAGCGGCGAAGTCGATGGCTCCGAAGACGAGCATTCTCGGCGGGGGAGCGTGGCTGGCGACGAAGACCTCCATGCCGGCCTCCTGGCGCTGGCCGTCGGGACCGTAGGTCAGCACCGCCGACCGGCCGGCGGCCAGCAACCCGCGCGCGTCGTCGGCGACCGCGGCGTCGGTGCGCGCCGACCCGAGGGTGCCCAGGGTCGAGTCGGCGCCGACCACCAGCCGCGCACCCACCCGGGCGGAGTCGGGATGGGCCACGATCGTGGCGACCGCGACCGCGCGGTGCGCGGCGATGTCGTCGGCGACCGCCTGAAGGTGCGGAAATGTCTCCCGCGACACCGCTTCGGTGAACACGTCGATGGTGCCGCCACAGGTCAACCCGACGGCGAACGCGTCGTCGTCGCTGACGCCGTAGCGCTGCAACTCGGGCCGTCCACTGGCGACCACATCGGCGGCGAGTTCGTACACCGCCGCCTCGACGCAGCCGCCCGACACCGAGCCGGCGACGGTGCCGTCCGGGGACACCACCATCGCCGCTCCCGGTGGACGGGGCGCCGATTTCATCGTGCGCACGACGGTCGACAGCCCGGCGGTGCCGCCTGCCCGCCAGACGGCGAGCAACTCGTCGAGTACGTCGCGCACCAGCGCAGTGTATGCCTAGGCTGGCTTCATGAACCTGGGGCGACGCATCGTTGTGCTGTGCGGCATGGTGATTGGCGGGCTCGCGACCGCCCCCTTGTCGGCTGCCCAGGTGCCGCCGGTGTCGGATGCGGCGCGCGCGGTGGGGTTCGTCGACGTGCGCAGCGTGGTGCCGGACGCGGTGATCGACCTGCGCTACGCCACCGCCGCCAACTTCGTCGGGGTGCCGCTGTACCCCGCCGGGGCCCGCTGCCTGGTGCACGAATCGCTGGCCGCCGGACTCCGCGTGGCCGCGGCCGTGGTGCGCCGCGGCGGCGAGCGGCTGGTGTTCTGGGACTGTTACCGGCCGCATTCGGTCCAGGTGGCGATGTTCGAAGTGGTTCCCAACCCCGCCTGGGTCGCCCGGCCGGGCCCCTATTCGAAGAGTCACGAGACGGGCCGGTCGGTGGACGTCACGCTGGCCGATACGACCGGTCTGGTGGACATGGGCACCGGTTTCGACGACTTCACGCCGCGCAGCCATGCCGACGCCAGCGACGGCGTGAGCCCGGCCGCCCGGGCCAACCGGACGCGCCTACGTGAGGCGATGGCCGCCGGCGGGTTTACCGTGTACTCGGGCGAGTGGTGGCATTTCGACGGCCCCGGGGCCGCAGTGCAGCGCCCGATCGTCGATGTTCCGGTGGTTTGAGTGCTTCCATGGAGATATGCGCACAATCATCGCCGCGACCGTGCTGGTGGCCGTGGCGTTGTCGGGGGGATGCAGCACCGTCGACGAGCCGGACTCGCTCGTCGACGAAGCCGGGTACCACGTCCGTGACAACGCCGTCTACTATCTGAATCCCTTTCCCGGCAAGGCTTTCGAGATCGACGGCGCCGACGCCGCCACCTTCGACATCATCGACCGGACCTACGCCCTCGACAGCGGCCAGGTCTACATCAACGGCTACCCGCTGCCGGGGGCGCAGCCGGGGTCGTTCGAGCTGCTGGAGCGGCCCGGCTTCGCCAAGGACAGCCGGCGGGTCTACCAGCATGACCAGCCGATCAGCACCGATCCGGGGCATTTCGAACTGCTCCCCGGTGGCCTGAGTAAAGACAGCTCGCGAGTCTACGCCTCCGACGGTGCGGTGCTGTCCCACGACCCGGCAGAGTTCGAGATCGTCTCCGATGAAGACGACTACCTGTTCGCCAAAGACGGCGGTTCGGTGTACGTGAACAACCGGCCGATCCGCGGGGCTTCGCCGTCGGCGTTCGAGGTGCTGTCGGGTGGTTACTCCCGCGACGCCGAGCACGCGTTCTATTTCGACCGGCAGATCACCGATGCCGACGTCGCGAGTTTCCGGGTCCTCGAGGGGCCGTATGCCGTTGATTCGCAACGTGTTTATTGGATGGGCGAAGTCATCGCTGGTGCCGATCCGGCGAGCTTCGAGGTGCTCAACGCCAACTTCGAGTGCTCAGCGGATGCCGAGCACGCGTTCTATCGGCAGACGACCATCCCCGGGGCGCGTCCGGCGACGTTCCCCGCGGACAGCGAAGTGGTCGGCTGCTCGCCGGCGTCGATCTCGTTCGCCGACTGAGCCGTTCAGATCTTGGTCAGATCGGTACGCATCAGCATGATGTTGTAGTCCGACCACAGTGACAGGTTCCAGTACAGGTCCGAGCCCGTGCCGACCGTCGACGGCGACCACGGATGCATCATCGGCGCGTAGATTCCGCCGGACTGCTGGGTGATCAGCACCGTCGCGTCCGACCACTCGCCCTGCGGGGTGTCAGACGTGCGGATGACGACGTTGTTGAACTGATCGCCGTACATGACGACGTACTTCTCCAGATAGTCGTTGTACTGCACCGACATCTCGCTGACCGTGTAGCCCGGTTTCGTCGACCCGCACGCCCCACCCGACTTGCCGATGATGGCCGACGCCGAGGACGGACTGTTCTTCACCCACCTGGCCGAGCTGGATCCGAACCAGCCCGATGACGCCTTCTTGTAATACTCGTACTTGTCGGCGTCGAGGATGTTCTCCGGTGTCACCCGGGCCAGATACGCCGCGCCCTGCCGGCCGTTGGGCGTGCCGTACATGTAGACGTAGCCGTCGTCGCCCTTGACGAACGCCGACTGCTGGAAGTTCTTGTTGCCGCTGAAGATCGAGTTGTAGCGCACACTTTCCGGGGCGACGGTGAAGTTCTCGCCGTTGTCGGTGGAGTAGGCGATCGCCGAGTAGTTGGTGCTCCAGCGGCCCGCCGAGCCCCAGTTCGACACCGACATGAAGCTGACGTACTGGATGGTGCCGAACGGCGTCTCCTCGGTCACCTCCGTGGGCAGCGAGACGCCCGCCGTGGGGATCAGCGTCACCGAGTTGGGCAGCCAGGACGGCCGGTTGATGATGGGCCGCGCCTGGGTCGGGCCGTCGAGCGGGGCGCCACCGAACATGTTGCCGTTGAACCACTCGCCGTCCGGGATGGTCATGCCGTCGGAGAGATCGTCGTCGGAGCTGCGGAACAGCGAGTTGTAGATGTGGCGGCCGGTCATGTTCGCGCTGCCGAAGGAGTCGCCGACGGCGATGAGGATCTGGTGTTCGTTCCACGGGGTGCTGGGATCGTCGACCATGCCGTTGTCCCACATCGTGCCGACATCGGTGCCGTAGATGTCGAACCGGATGTTGGTGTTGGCCTCGGTCGAATCGCTGTAGATGTAGGGGCCGGTGACCCAGCTGACGAAGTTCGTCGACGCACTGAGTTGAGGGTTCAGGAACGGCGAGTAGGGCGTCAGCGCGGCGGCCGCGGCGGGGTCCGCCGCCAGGGTGGCCGCCGCCGGGTCGGCGGTCAGGGCGAGGCTGGTGGGCGCCGCGGCAACGCGGCGGGCGAGCTGGTCGGCGCTGCGCGCGGCGAACAGGGTCTCCAACTCGCGGCGCGCGAACGACAGCAGGGCCCACATGAACGGCGGTTGCGGAGCGCTGCCGGGATCCGGCGCGGCCTGTTGGCGGGCCCAGTCGATCATGCTGTTCACCACGTTCACCACGGCGGTGACGACGGTGTACTTCTTCGGTTCGACGGGTGGGGTCAGGGACTTGGTCGTGGTCGATGTCGTTGTCGTCGCGGCCAGTGTGCTGGCGTTGGCGAACACCGCGACCTTGCCGGTCTCCTTGGGCGCCTGGGCCGGGTCGTCGACCGCGGACACAGATTCCGCGGCGGTCGTCTCCGCTTGGGCTGCGGCGGTGTCTTCGGCGGCCTCGGAAGGCTGCTTCGTGGCGGTGTCGACGGGTTCGGCGGCGTCGCGGTCAGGGGTGTGGGCCGCCCCCGCGGCCGGCTCCGGATCAGGCTCGGTCGTCTCGTCGGGGTCGGCATCCTGCGTGGGGTCCTCCGCGTCGGAGCCCCCCTGGGGCGCTTCGTCGGTGGGCTCCTCGGCGGCTCCACCGTCGGAGATGTCCCCGGCTGTGTCGCCGTCGGCGGTGTCATCGGAGCCGCCGGCGGCGTCGGAGCCGCCAGCGTCGTCGCCGTCAGCGTCGTCGCCGTCCACGCCGAGATCGATGTCCTCGGCCTCGTCGTCGCCGGCGTCAGCCTCGTCATCGTCGCCACTGTCATCCCGGGACGTGCCGGCCGTTGCCTCGCCCGAACCCGAGGTCGAGCTGTTCGAGGCGCCGTTGTCCGATGTTGCTGACGAGGACTCCGAAGACTCCGCAGAACCGCGGGAATCCGTGTCGTCGGCCCAGGCAACGCCCTGGCCTGCGAAGACTGCCGTTCCGACGCCAAGGGCGACGGCTAGACCGCCAACCCGCCCGACGTACGCTGCGCCACCCATGAAACCCCTTCGAACCAGCCCAGATCGACCCCCGTCGTCGGGACCATTGAAGCGTATCCGCACGGAGGCGGCCAGCAAAAAGTCAAAACGTCACAACATTCACTTCGTTACCGTGACCATGCGCGTTCGCCGGAACACCGCGGGCATCGGAAGCAAGCTGGCAAACCCGTTCGCCGCGCTCACTCGACCCGTTCGAGCGCCTTCTCGTACAGCTCGACCGCCTCGGCGATACCGTCGCCGACCCACGCGTCGACAAATCCGACCTGGTCGGCGACCAGCTGCACACGTTGCAGCCACAGCTCGAAGTCGCCGTCGCGGCGCAGCGCGTCGATCTGGTCCACCGACCCCTGGATCAGGATGAAGCCACCCAGCTCGATGCTTTGCGGCTTGAGCACAACGCGGTCGAACCGCTCGATCAGGTTCCGGGCCTGCAGCCCGCCGAGATACTCCTGCGTCTCGATCAGGAGGTCGAGCGCCTTGCGCTCACGTCCGCGCGTCGGCACACCCCATGCGATCCACAACCCGGTCTCGGCCATGGGAACACGCTACTGTCTGGAGCCCCCTGTCAGGATTGAACTGACGACCGCTCGCTTACAAGGCGAGTGCTCTACCACTGAGCTAAGGAGGCCTGGCGGGGCCAAGCCTATCGGCTCGCTAGTCCGCGTCGATAATCCGTTGCGGGGTCGCCGGGCGGGTGACGGGCCGGCTGCGCGGCCGCCTGCCTGGGAACGGGATGCGGTCGGCGATGTTGCTCAGCGGATTGACCACCTGGCTGAGCACGATCACGGCCTCGCGCAGCGCCTCGATCGTCGGTTCCAGCGCCTCCAGGCCGGGCGCCAGGCGATTCAGCGTGTCGGCGACATCGGCGAGCTGTTCGAGCGGACCGTTGCGGGCGGTCAGCTTGTCGATCAGCCCGCCCTCGGCCAGCAGGCGGTCGGCCAGCCCGTCCTCGGCCAGCACGCGCTCCACCAGCCCCTCCTCGTCGAGCAGCTGGTCGACGAGACCGCCCGGCTCGATGGCCCGCATCAGCCCGCCGTCTTCCTGGGTGAGCCGGTCGAGCACTCCGCCCGGGGCGGTGAGCCGGTCGACGACGCCGCCCGGTTTCAGCAGCCGGTCCAGCGCGCCGTCGGGTGCGAGCGCGCGACCCAGCGGCTGGTCCTCGTCCATCAGGCGGGCCAACCGGTTGGCCCGCTCGACGGCGTCCTCGATGCCGAGCACCTGCGCCATCGACGTGGGGCGGCCGGTGCGAACCCCGTCCTTCTCCTCGCCCACCGTCCTGTGGGCGAGGTCCAGAGCACCCGTCGCCACCGTGATGCCGGCGTCCGCGACGGCCAGCCCGGCGCGCACCGGCGCGAACGCGAGGCCGGTGAGTGATCTGGCGAGGTTCATCTACCCAGTCTAGGGACGGCGCAACGTCGGATTCACAGGAACTGCACAGTTACTGTGCAGCACATTTCCAACCGATCCGACGATTATTGGTAGCTATGGCCATGCCCGTTCCCGAGAACATCCCTGAGGCCCGTGTGCTGGTGGTCGATGACGAGGCGAACATCGTCGAGTTGCTGTCGGTGAGCCTGAAGTTCCAGGGCTTCGAGGTGCACACGGCCTCGAACGGCCCGGCCGCGCTGGACAAGGCCCGCGAAGTGCGTCCCGACGCGATCATCCTCGACGTGATGATGCCGGGCATGGACGGTTTCGGGCTGCTGCGCCGGCTGCGCGCCGACGGCATCGACGCCCCCGCGCTGTTCCTGACCGCGCGCGACTCGTTGCAGGACAAGATTGCCGGCCTGACCCTCGGTGGCGACGACTACGTGACCAAGCCGTTCAGCCTCGAGGAGGTCGTGGCCCGGCTGCGGGTCATCCTGCGCCGCTCCGGCCGCGGCATCGAGGAACCGCGGACCTCGCGGCTCACGTTCGCCGACATCGAGATCGACGAGGACACCCACGAAGTGTGGAAGGCCGGTGAGCCCGTGTCGCTGTCGCCGACCGAGTTCACCCTGCTGCGGTACTTCATCATCAACGCGGGCACGGTGTTGTCGAAGCCCAAGATCCTCGACCACGTGTGGCGCTACGACTTCGGCGGTGACGTCAACGTCGTCGAGTCCTACGTGTCCTACCTGCGGCGCAAGATCGACACCGGCGAGAAGCGTCTGCTGCACACATTGCGCGGTGTCGGCTACGTCCTGCGCGAACCCAGGTAGCCGCGCTGGACAATAGTGGCGTGGCAGCTCAGGTCAGGCGCGGCGTCCCACTTCGGGTCGGACTGGTCGCCGCCACGCTCGTGCTGGTGGCGCTGGGCCTGTTGGCGTCCGGCGTCGCGGTGACGACCCTGCTTCAGCACAGTCTGATGAACCGCGTGGACGACACCCTGCTCGACGCGTCGAGGGGCTGGGCCCAGGTGCCGCGGCGGATACCCACCTCCCCGGTCGAGCCGAACCCGGCCCGACCGCCGTCGGATTTCTACGTGCGCGGCATGGATCCCGACGGCCTCATCTGGATGGCGGTCAACGACCGGGACACCGAGCCGCGCCTGCCGGCGGACAACGATGTGGGCCCGGTGCCGGTCACCGTCGGCTCCATCGACGGCTCCGACACCCAGTGGCGCGCGATGACCGTCCGCGGCCTCAGCGGTGAACTCACCACGGTCGCGATCGACCTGTCCAACGTCAACTCTACCGTGCGGGCGCTGATCTACGCCCAGATCGGCATCGGCGCCGCCGTGCTCATCGTGCTCGGCGTGGCCGGCTACGCCGTCGTGCATCGCAGCCTGCGGCCGCTGACCGAAGTGGAGGAGACGGCCGCGGCCATCGCCGCGGGTCAACTGGATCGCCGCGTCCCCGAACGCGACCCGGCCACCGAGGTCGGTCGACTGTCGCTCGCGTTGAACGGCATGCTGGCCCAGATCCAGCGCGCACTGGCCTCCTCGGAGCAGTCCGCGGAGCAGGCCCGCACGTCCGAGGATCGGATGCGGCGCTTCATCACCGACGCCAGCCACGAACTACGCACCCCGCTGACCACCATTCGCGGCTTCGCCGAGCTCTACCGTCAGGGCGCCGCCCGGGATGTGGAGATGCTGATGGGACGCATCGAAAGCGAGTCCCGCCGAATGGGGCTGCTGGTCGAGGACCTCCTGCTGCTGGCCCGCCTCGACGCGCAACGCCCACTGGAACATCACCGGGTGGACCTGCTGGCGCTGGCCAGCGACGCCGTCCACGACGCGCAGTCCATCGCCCCGCAGCGGCGTATCCGGATGGAGGTGTTCGACGGCCCCGGGACACCCGAAGTGCTCGGCGACGAAGCCCGCCTGCGGCAGGTGCTGAGCAATTTGATGGCCAACGCGCTGCAGCACACGCCCGAGACGGCCGGGGTGACCGTGCGGGTGGGCACCGACGGACCCGACGCGGTCATCGAGGTGTGCGATCAGGGCCCCGGCATGTCGACCGAAGACGCGCAACGGGTGTTCGAGCGGTTCTACCGCGCCGACTCGTCGCGGACCCGGGCCAGCGGCGGCACCGGCCTCGGCTTGTCCATCGTGGATTCGCTCGTCTACGCGCACGGCGGGCGCGTCGCGGTGGCCACCTCACCCGGACAGGGCTGCCGGTTCCGCGTGAGCCTGCCCCGGATCGCCGAAGCGGCGGTGCTCAGCCCAGGTCAGCCAGCGCGGCCTTGATCTTGGCCTGCGCCTCGTCGAGGGACTCCGGCGACGGATTGCGGTCGACGTTGGCGAAGCCGAAGTCCGACAGCTCACGAGCCGGGAACACGTGCACGTGCAGGTGCGGCACTTCCAGTCCGGCGATGATGACCCCGGCCCGCTCGGCGTCGAACGCGCTGCACACCGCCTTGCCGATGAGCTGGGACACCTCCATCACCCGGGCGAATACCGCGGGTTCGATGTTCTGCCACTGATCGATCTCGGCGCGCGGCACCACCAGGGTGTGGCCCTGGGTCATCGGCTCGATCGTCAGGAACGCGACGACGTCGTCGCTCTCGTAGACGAACCGACCCGGGATCTCGCCGTTGATGATCTTGGTGAAGATGCTGGCCATCCCACGAGCATTCCAGGAGCGGCGGCGCACGAAAAAGTGGGGTGTGACCCATCCCACCCGATCCCGGCTACGAACACCTCACATGGACGCCAATGAACTGAGTGAACTACTGCTGGCTTCACCGTTGTCCGCCGTTCCCGCGGCCGTCATGGTGGTGCTGACCGCGCTGACCATGCGGTCGGTGATCAAGCGCGAACAGGCGATGATGCCGAGGCGCCGACCCGCCTCGGCGGTGCAGGCGGCCTATCAGAGCCGCTGGCGCAACCGCCCGTCGACCTGACCGGTGCCTGCGCGAAACCGGCGAAGCGCGCCGTTGTCCGGCCCGTCCTGGCTAGCCTGACCGCATGCTGGGACTGATGCAGGACCGCCCGCTGCTCATCTCCTCGTTGATCGAGCACGCCGCGGCGTATCACGCCGACACCGAGATCGTCTCGCGCCTGCCCGAGGGGCCGATGCGGCGCACCACCTGGTCGCAGATCAGGGACCAGTCCAAGCAGGTGGCCAACGCACTGGCCCAGCTGGGCATCGAGCCGGCGGACCGGGTGGCCACCCTGGCCTGGAACAGCGACCGCCACCTCGCGCTCTACTACGGGGTGTCGGGTTCCGGCGCGGTGATGCACACCGTCAACCCGAGGCTTTTCGCCGAGCAGATCGTCTACATCATCAACCATGCCGAGGATCGGGTGCTGTTCTTCGACGTCACCTTCGCGGCTCTGGTCGCTGCGCTGGTGCCCGAGCTGGAGACTGTCGAGCACTACGTCGTCATGACCGACCGCGAGCACATGCCCGACCTGCCCGGCATCCCCGCCGAGCGACTGTTGTGCTTCGACGAGCTCATCGCCGCCCAGTCCATCGACTACGAGTGGCCCGAATTCGACGAGCGCAGTGCGTCTTCGCTGTGCTACACCTCCGGCACCACCGGAAACCCCAAAGGCGTGCTGTACTCCCATCGGTCGACGGTGCTGCACGCGATGCTGTCGCTGTCGCGGGACACCTTCGACATCCACAGCGGTGCGACGCTGCTGCTGGTGGTCCCGATGTTCCACGCCAACGCCTGGGGCACCCCGTATTCCGCGGCGATGGTCGGTGCCAAGCTGGTGCTGCCGGGCCCGCATCTGGACGGCGAGAGCGTCTATGAGCTGATGAGAGACGAGCGCGTCACCATCATGCAGGGCGTTCCGACGGTGTGGTTGATGCTGTTCGGCTACCTCGACCAGCATCCCGAGATCGACCCGAGTGAATTGGTTCTGGAGTGGGCCGGCATCGGTGGCTCCGCACTGTCGCAGTCGATGCTCGAGCGCATCGAGCGCGACCTCGGGGCCGAGGGCGGACAGGGCTGGGGGATGACCGAGACCAGCCCGATCTGCGTCGTCGGCCGGCTGCTGCCCAAACACGCGGGCCTGCCTGTCGGCGAACAGCAGAAGGTCAAACTCAAGCAGGGCCGTGGCGTGTTCGGGGTGGAGCTCAAGATCGTCGACGAGGACGGACACCGATTGCCTTGGGACGGTCAGGCTTTCGGGGAGGTCTGGGTGCGCGGACCCTGGATCGCCAGCGGCTACTTCAAAGGCGAGGGCGGCGAGCGGCTCGACGGTGAGGGCTTCTTCCCCACCGGGGACATCGCCACCATCGATGCGGACGGCTACCTGCAGTTGGTGGACCGCACCAAGGACGTCATCAAGTCCGGCGGCGAATGGGTCAGTTCGATCGACCTGGAGAACGCGGCGATGGGACATCCCGACGTCGCCGAGGCGGCGGTCATCGCCGTCCCACACCACAAGTGGCAGGAGCGCCCGCTTCTTCTGGTCGTCGCCCGCGAGGGGAGAAGCCCTTCCAGGGAAGACATCCTGGAGCATCTCGCCGGACAGGTCGCCAAGTGGTGGCTACCCGACGACGTGGTGTTCCTCGACGAACTGCCCCACACCGCGACCGGAAAGGTGCTCAAACTGGAGCTGCGCAAACAGTTCCGGGATCACCGGTTGCCTACGGTGTGATCTGCGCCGCGATCTCCTGCACCGTCCACGGCGGTGCGCCGTGGTGGTCGCGGTAGGCGACGATGTCCGGCGTCTGGCGCGCGAACCGCCCGACGAATCCTCCTGCGGCGATGAAGATCTGGCCGCTGATGTCCTCGGTCAGATCGCTGGCCAGGTAGGCATAGGTCGGGGCGACGTACTCGGGCGGACCCGCATCCATGGCGCCCGCGAAGCTGACGTCGTCGAGCAGGCCGCGCCGGTTGAGCGCGGTGATGTGTTCCTCGTACTCCGCGCCGCTGGACAACCGGGTCTTCGCGCCCGGGCACACCACGTTGGCCCGCACCCGGTGTTCCTTCAGTTCGGCCGCGATCGCCAGCGTCAGGGAATTGACTGCGCCTTTGCCCGCCGGGTAGCCAGTCCCGCCGTAGTCGCCGAGGAACGCGAACGAACTGGTGTTGACGATCGCGCCGCGACCCTGCGCGACCATTCTCGGCGCGGCGGCGCGGCACGTCTCGAACGTGGTGCCCAGGTGCGCATCCAGCAGTTCGTGGAACTGGGCACTGGTGATGTTCAGGATCGACGAGCCGGGTGGCTCGGCCGTGCCGGCGCAGTTGACCAGGATGTCGACACTGTCGAACTCGTCGGCGCAGGTGGCGATGAGAGCCTCGGCGACGGACGGGTCGGCGGGGGAGCCGGCCAGCGCGACCGCACCGGGGATGCGGCGCGCGGCCTCGTCGGCGGACGTGTCGTCGCGCCCGTTGACCACGACGCCCGCGCCCAGGGACGCGAGCAGTTCGGCCACCGCCAGCCCGATGCCGCGGGTGCCGCCGACGACAACGGCGCCGCGGCCCGACAGCAGCCCGCTAATCCGCACCCTCCGGTTGGGTGAACGTCATCGCGTCCATGTTCCAGTAGCCGCGCAGGTTCGTGATCAGGCCGGCGTCGTTGACCCGGTAGGTGAACACACCCCGCACCGTGGCGACGAACCCGTTCGGGAACGTCGTCTCGAGCACCAGGATGTAGGCGATCTCGGTGGGGCTGCTGGACGGAAACGTCTCCTCGCAGGTGATGCGAAGTTGGTTGGGCCCGATGTTGGTGTCGTAGAACTCCGCCACCGCGGCCTTGCCCCGCACCCCGGTGCCGTCCGGGTTGGTTACCGCCTCGCCGATCGGATCCTCGAGAACGACGTCATCGGCCATCAGGGCCAGCCAGCCGTCCTTGTCGCCGGTCTGCACGCAGCGCCACGACCCCTGCGACGCCGCAACGACGGGTGACTGGGTGGCGGTCTCGGTCATCGGAGGGCCTACCGATCGGCGTCGGTGTAGCGGATGACGCCGCGGATGTTCTTGCCCTCGAGCATGTCCCGGTAACCCTCGTTGATCTGCTCGAGCTTGTACTGCCGAGTCACCATGTCGTCCAGGTTCAACCGGCCCGCCTTGTACATCGACAGCAGCTGCGGGATGTCGAAGTGCGGGTTGCCGCCACCGAAGATGGTGCCCTGCAGGTTCTTCTGCAGCAGCGTCAGCATGGACAGGTTCAGCGTGACATCGGAGCTCGCCATGTTGGCGACCGCGGTGACCACACAGGTGCCGCCCTTGGCGGTGATGTTGAGGTAGTTGTCGATCTCCTCACCCTTGAGCTCACCGGTGGTGATGATCGTCTTGGACGCCATCCGGCCCTCGGTGACCTCGGCCACGCCTATCATCGCGCTGACGATGTCGGGGTAGGCGTGCGTGGCGCCGAACTTCAGTGCCTGGTCACGCTTCCACTCGACCGGGTCGACGGCGAAGATGTTGCGCGCACCGGCGTTCAGCGCGCCCTGCAACGCACCCATGCCGACACCGCCAACGCCGGCGATGACGACGTCGTCGCCGGGCCGGACGTCGGCGCTGCGCACCGCCGAGCCGTAACCGGTGGTCACACCGCACCCGACCAGGCAGGCCACCTCGAACGGGATGGACGGATCGATCTTCACGACCGAGCTCTTGTGCACGACCATGTACGGGCTGAAGGTGCCCAGCAGCGTCATCGGGATGACGGGCGTGCCGTCGGTGGCGTGGATGCGGTGGGTGTTGTCGGAGACCGCTGTGCCCTGCAGCAGCATCGCACCCAGGTCGCACAGGTTGCGCATCCCGGCCTGGCACGACGGGCACGAGCCGCACGACGGGATGAACGACAGCACCACGTGGTCGCCCGGCTCGAGGCCTTCCACCCCCGGGCCCACCTCGGTGACGATCCCGGCGCCCTCATGGCCTCCGAGCACCGGGAAGCCGGCCATCGGGATGTCTCCGGTGACCAGGTGATGGTCCGAGTGGCACATGCCCGCGGCTTCCATCTGGATCTTGACCTCGTCCTTGACGGGGTCGCCGATCTCGATCTCCTGGATGGTCCAAGGCTGGTTGAACTCCCAGATCAGAGCGCCTTTGGTCTTCATATCTCCTGCTTTCGGCTAGAGCTCTTGGTTCCAGACTAGAGGCTCTAGTTAGCCACATCACAACGCCCCCAAGCAACTGCTTGGTGGTGTGCTCACCAAATCGGGACGGGGGCCTCGCCCAGGGGGTAGTAACCGGGCAACTTCTCCCCGGCGAGCGACCGCTCGATGCGCTTCTGCATCGTCGGCGTCAGGTCACCGGACTCGATCAACTTCATGAACGCCTTCTGCACGTGACCGAAGTCGAAGAAGTCGCGCTGCCACTCGATGAGCAATTGGTCGTTCAACCGGAACCAGCTACCGCCGATGCCGTAGATCTCGTCGCGGGTCCCGTCGGACTTGTGGGCGATCTGCTTCCAGAAGCCCACGATCTCGTTCTGCTTCTCGTCGATCAGGACCTTCTGGTACTCGTAGACCCAGTTCTCCAGGCCTTCCATCTCCAAGCCGAGCGCGACGTCGCGGATCTCGTCCTTGTTGACGCACATGACGTCTTCCTTCGGGCCGATGTTCCAGCCGTAGGTCGCGTCGTCGGTGTAGAAGTCCGCCATGGGTTTCCAGTCGCCAGCCGCTTCGGCGTCGCGGTTGGCCTGCAACCACCGCTCGACCCAGTCCTCCAATTGCTCGCGTGACGCCATTCTCACTCCTTTTCTTCGATGGAAAGTGCGCGGGTTGGACACATCTCCACAGCCATCTCCACGGCATCGCGGAGCTCGTCGGGGGGCTCGGGATCGACGATCTCGACGACGCCGCGCTTGGGTACCCGGAACACGTCCGGTGCCTCGAGCTCGCACATGGCGTGTCCCTGGCACAGGTCCTCATCGAGCACCACTCGGTAGCAGCCCATCGGCCTAGTCCTTGACTCGCCTGCGATAGCGGACCGTGGCGGGCCGCGCGAGCTGAACCACCATCTTGGAATGGTCGTTGCGGTACGAGTCGGCGGGCTGCGCCATCTCGAACTCGTACTCGCGCAGCAGGACCGAGAAGATCGCCTTGATCTGCATCTGCGCGAATGCCGCACCGACGCAGCGGTGCTTCCCCGCCCCGAAGGGGATCCACGTCCACCGGTTGATCAGATCTTCCTGGCGCGGCTTGTTGTAGCGGTCCGGATCGAAGCTGTCCGGGTTGGGGAAGTCCTCGGGGATCCGGTTGGAGATGGCGGGCGAGGCGGCCACCATCTGACCCTTGTGGATCGGGTGCCCCGCCACCTCGAACTCGTCCTGGGCCACCCTCATGAGGATGATCAGCGGCGGGTGCAACCGCAGCGTCTCCTTGAGTGCGTTGTCGAGCTTCGGGATCTGCCGCAGCGCATGGAAACTCACCTCCTGGCCGTCGGCGTAGAGGTCGTCGAGCTCCTGTTGCACCTGGGCGTAGTAGTCGGGGTGCCGCAGCAGTTCGATCAGCGTCCAGCTCGACGTCCCCGAGCTGGTGTGGTGGCCGGCGAACATCAACGAGATGAACATGCCGGTGATCTCGTTGGCCGAGAAGCGCGGGTTTCCGTCCTCGTCCTTGATCGAGACGAGCACGTCGAGCATGTCCCGGTCGGATTTGTCCTTGGGCGGGTTGGCGATTCGGCCGTCCATCACGCCCTGCACGAGTTCGACCAGTCCGGCGCGGGCTTCGTCTCGGATGCGGAAGCTCTCGATCGGCAGGTACGGGTCGACGTAGCACAGCGGATCGGTGCCGCGTTCGAGCAGGTGGTAGAAGTTGGCGAAGCGCGAGTCGAGCTGATTGCGGAACTTCAGCCCGATCAGGCACGCCGTCGAGGTGTAGATCGTCAGCTCGGCGAAGAACTCCAGGAGGTCGATCTCGCCGGTGTCGCCCCAGTCGGCGATCATCCGCTTGACCTCGTTCTCGATCGTCGCGGCGTGGCCCTTCATCTGCTCACCGCGCAGCGCCGAGTTGTGCAACATCTCCGCCCGACGCTCCGGATCGGCGTCGAACACCACACCCTCGCCGAAGATCGGTGTCATGAACGGGTAGGCCTCGGCTTGGTTGAGTTCGCTGTCGCTGGAACGGAAGAAGAACTCGTTGGCCTCTGCGCCGGAGAGCATCACGACCTGCTTGCCGGCAAGCTGGAACCAGCCGACATCCCCGCACTCCTCGCGAAGACGCTTCATCAGCCCGATCGGATCGGTGCGGAACTCTTCCAGGTGCCCGTGCTCTTCGTCTTCCCCGCCGGAGACGCGGGGAACAACTGCGGTGGTCACGAGTCCAGTCCTCCCTCTTCGAGCTTGAGCTTCTGCCGGTCGGTCGTCGTGGTCAACGGCGCCTCGGGCTGCAGCTCCATATTGGCGATGAAGCCGCCGCGCGGGGTTTCGGCGACGAAGGTGATGGCACGCGCCAGATCCGAGGCACGCAGGAAATAGTCGTGCCGGGCCTGACCCCACTTGGCCCAGTCCTCGAGAGCGGGCCCGATGAGCTCGGCGGGCAGGCTCCAGCCCATCCCGGTCTTCGTCGGACCAGGGTGCACGATCGACGCGCGCACCCCGGTGCCTTCCAGCTCCATCTGCAGGTTGGTGACCATCGCGACCAGCGCTGCCTTGGCCGCGCCGTAGGCTCCCATGTGCGGACGCTGGCGCAACGCCACGTCCGAGCCGACGAAGATCAGGTCACCGCGCTGGCGTTCGATCATGCCGGGCAGCACCGCGGTGGCAACCCGGTTGGCACCGATCAGGTGGATCTGTATCTGTGACTCGAACTGCTCGGTACTGATCGCGTCCAGCTTGCCGAAGTAGGTGTCACCGGCCCCGGCGACGAGCACCTCGATGTCGCCCAGCTCGGCCGTGGTCTGTTCGACGCACGCCTTCACCGAGTCGGGGTCGGTGACATCGAGATGAACCGCGATGGCCTCGCCGCCGTCGCCGCGGATTGCCTCGACGAGCTCCTGGCACTTCTCCACCCGGCGGGCACCCAGTGCAACCGGGAAGCCGCGGGCTGCGAGGTCGATAGCGGTGGCCGCGCCGATGCCGGACGAGGCGCCGGCCACCAGCGCGGGCCGGCGGTCGGGCAGCGGGTCAAAACGAGGCATTGCCGGTACCTTTCAGCGAAGCTGGACAGTGATGGGAAGGTGTGCGAATCCCCGGACGTTGCTGGAGTGGACGCGGACGGCGTTGGCCTCGTCCACCTCGTATCCGCTGATTCGCTTGAACAACTCGGCCAGCGCCACCCGGGCCTCCATCCGGGCAAGGTGCGCGCCGAGACAGAAGTGGGCCCCGCTGCCGAAACTCATCAGCTTCGAGCCGATCTCCCGTCCGATCACGTAGTCGTCGGGGCTCTCGAACGCCCGCTCGTCGCGGTGCGCAGAACCGGGTAGCAGCAGCACGACGTCGCCATCCGGGATGGTGGTGTCATACAGCGTCAGTCCGCCAGCGACGGTGCGGGCAAGGATCTGGCTGGACGTGTCGTAGCGCAGGGTCTCCTCGACCCACAGCGGGACGCGGTCCAGGTCGTCGTAGACAGCGGTGAGCTGGTCGGGGTTGTGGTGACCCCAGAACGCCGCGTTGGCAAGGAGTTTGGTGGTCGTCTCGTTTCCCGCGATGACCATCAGGAACATGAACCCGAGGACCTCGTCATCGGTGAGGCGGTCACCGTCGATCTCGGCTTCCAGCAGTGCCGAGGTCAAGTCATCGGTCAGCTGCTTGCGCCGTTCGGCCACCATCGACTGGTAGTAGACGATCAGGTTCAGTGACGCTTCCACCGCCGCCGCGGGCACATCGGTGACACCTTCCTCGCGGTGCATCACCCCGTCGGCCCACGCCCGGACCTGTACCCGGTCGGCCTCCGGCACGCCCATCAGCTCGGAGATGACGTCCATGGGCAGCTTGCCGGCGAACTCGTCGACGAAGTCGACTGTGCCGGCGGTGTCGCTGCTGCGGACCTTCTCCAACATCGCGTCGAGGTGGCGGGTCGCGATCTCGGTCACCCGCGGCTCCAGCTCGCGGATGCGCCGCGGCGTGAACCCCTTGGACACCAGCGTGCGCAGCCGCAGATGGTCCGGATCATCCATGGCGAGAAAGGACATCGTCTTCGACGCATGCGGGCCGCGCGACGCAGGATCCAGTGAGACACCGAACTTGTTCGACAACGTCGTGCTGTTACGGAAACCCTGCAGCACGTCCTGGTGCCGCGAGAGCGCCCAGAACCCCAGCTCCTCGTTGCGGTACAGCGGCGCCTCGTCGCGCAGCCGCTGGTAGTACGGGTACGGATCCTCGTGGAAGTCGTAGTCGTACGGGTCGAGCTTGACGTCGCTGACGGTCATTTGTCCTCTCCGACGCTCGGTTTCATTTATCGTCTCCGACGCTGGGCCTCATTTATCGTCTCCGACGCTCGGTCTCATTTATCGTCTCCGACGATGAGACCGACCACGTAGCTCAGGCGATCGGCGATCTGGTGGTAGGTGAATGCGCCGCTGCCGGCATTGACCAGCGCACCGAAGAACGTCATCTCCAGCGCGGCCAGGGTTCGAGGGTCCGGGTCCGGGCCGACCGCGGCCCGGATGCGGCGGTGGATCTCGCCGCCGATACGCTCCCGCACCGTGCGCACCGCTGCGTCATTGCCGGACAACAGCGCCGTCGTGCACGCCGCGGCGACCTCCGGTTCGTCGGCGACCGTCAGCGCCATCGCCCGCAGGGTCTTCTCGACCCGGCTGCTAGTCGTGTCGTTGACATCCGTGAAGTAGTCGACCTTGCGAATCAGGTCGAGGTAGACCTCGGCGATGAGGTGGTTCTTCGACGAGAAGTAGGTGTACGCCGTTGCCGGGGCCACTTTCGCCCGGGCTGCCACGGCACGCACCGTCAGGTCCGCGTAGGACGATTCGCGCAGCATCTCGATCCCGGCGGAGAGCACCTTGCGGAACGTTTCTTCCTGCCGCCGGTTGCGCGGTGGTCCCTGCGTCGGATCTGTGAGCGCAGCAACAGCATCACTGGACACCTGTCCAAGCTAGCGGACCCTGTCGCCATCCGGCAAGTGTCGGGATGAATATGCAGTTGAGCGGCATCTAGTCGAATTGCGTCACGTCCGGCCTTGATTCGTCCGATGCTCGGGGACTATCGTTCGAAACGACTATCTCGGACAGTTGTCCAGATTCCCGACACAGGAGGTGGGATGGCAATCCTGGCCGATCGCGAGAGCCGGCTGCTCATCGACGGCAAGCTCGTCACCGGCAGTGCGGGCACCTTCCCCACAGCCAATCCCGCCACCGAGGAAACGCTGGGCGTTGCAGCCGATGCGAGCGCCGAGGACATGGGTGCGGCCATCGCGGCGGCGCGGCGGGCGTTCGACGACACGGACTGGTCGACGAACACCGAGCTGCGGGTGCGTTGCCTGCGTCAGCTGCAGCAGGCGATGCGTGACCACATCGAGGACCTTCGGGAGCTGACCATCGCCGAGGTCGGCGCACCCCGGATGCTGACCTCGGCCGCGCAGCTCGAGGGACCTGTCGAGGACCTGAGCTTCTGCGCCGACACCGCCGAGTCCTACCAGTGGTCCAGTGACCTCGGGATCGCCTCACCGATGGGCATCAAGACCCGCCGCACCATCGCGCGCGAAGCCGTCGGGGTCGTCGGCGCGATCACGCCGTGGAACTTCCCGCACCAGATCAACCTCGCCAAGATCGGTCCCGCGCTGGCGGCGGGAAACACGTTGGTGCTCAAGCCTGCTCCGGACACGCCGTGGGCTGCGGCAGTTCTCGGCGAACTGGTCGCCGAGCACACCGACTTTCCGGCGGGTGTCGTCAACATCGTCACCGCGAGCGATCACAGCGTCGGTGCGCTGCTGTCGAAGGATCCCAGGGTCGACATGGTGTCGTTCACCGGGTCGACCAACACCGGCCGGACCGTGATGGCCGACGGCGCGGCGACGTTGAAGAAGGTGTTCCTCGAACTCGGCGGCAAGTCGGCGTTCCTCGTGCTCGACGACGCCGACCTCGCCGGAGCGTGCTCGATGGCGGCCTTCACCGCGTCGATGCATGCCGGCCAGGGCTGCGCGATAACCACCCGCCTGGTGGTACCGCGGAACCGGTACGACGAGGCCGTGGAAGCGGCCGCCGCCACCATGGGTGGTCTCAAGCCCGGGGATCCGAACGACGCGGGCACGATCTGCGGCCCGCTGATCTCCGAGCGCCAACGCGACCGGGTGCAGGGCTACCTCGATTCGGCGAGCGCCGAGGGCGGCCGGTTCGCCTGCGGCGGAGGGCGTCCCGCGAGCCGGGACACCGGCTTCTTCATCGAGCCGACGGTGATCGCCGGGCTGGACAACACCGCCAAGGTGGCCCGGGAGGAGATCTTCGGTCCGGTGCTGACCGTCATCGCCCACGACGGCGACGACGACGCCCTGCGCATCGCCAACGACTCGCCGTACGGGCTGTCGGGCACCGTGTTCTCGGCCGATGCCGACCGGGCCGCCGGCATCGCCGCCCGGATGCGCGTCGGCACCGTCAACGTCAACGGTGGCGTCTGGTATTCGGCGGACATGCCGTTCGGTGGCTACAAGCAGTCCGGCATCGGCAGGGAGATGGGCCTGGCCGGGTTCGAGGAATACCTCGAGATCAAGGCCATCGCCACAGCAGCGCAGTAACTCCGCTCGATCTCGAAAGAGCTCGAACTCAAAAGGGAAGGCACCGTGGGACTTTACGGAGACCAGTTCAAGGAGAAGGTGGCGATCGTCACCGGGGCGGGCGGTGGTATCGGCCAGGCCTACGCCGAGGCGTTGGCGCGCGAAGGCGCAGCGGTGGTTGTCGCCGACATCAACACCGAGGGCGCCCAGAAGGTCGTCGACGGGATCAAGGGTGAGGGCGGTACGGCCTTGGCGGTCAGGGTCGACGTCTCGGACCCCGACTCTGCCAAAGAGATGGCCGCCCAGACTCTCTCGGAGTTCGGCGGCATCGACTACCTGGTCAACAACGCGGCGATCTTCGGCGGTATGAAACTGGACTTCCTGATCACCGTCGACTGGGACTACTACAAGAAGTTCATGAGCGTGAACCTCGACGGCGCGCTGGTGTGCACCCGCGCGGTGTACCGCAAGATGGCCAAACGCGGCGGAGGCGCGATCGTCAACCAGTCCTCGACCGCGGCCTGGCTCTACTCGAACTTCTACGGACTGGCCAAGGCCGGCGTCAACAGCCTGACCCAGCAGCTGGCCACCGAACTGGGCGGTCAGAACATCCGGGTCAACGCGATCGCCCCGGGGCCCATCGACACCGAGGCCAACCGGACGACGACGCCGCAGGAGATGGTGGCCGACATCGTCAAGGGAATCCCGTTGTCGCGCATGGGTGAAACCGACGACCTCGTCGGGATGTGCCTGTTCCTGCTGTCTGATCAGGCCAAGTGGGTGACCGGGCAGATCTTCAACGTCGACGGCGGACAGATCATCAGATGAGCGAGCCGAAGCTGGGGTACATCGGTCTGGGCAACCAGGGCGCGCCGATGGCCAAGCGGCTGGCCGACTGGCCCGGCGGCCTCGTCGTGTTCGACGTACGGACCGAGGCGATGACCCCGCTGGCCGAGCTGGGTGCCACGCTCGCCGACAGCGTCGCCGACGTCGCCGAGGCCGACGTGATCAGCGTGACGGTGCTCAACGACGATCAGGTGCGCGAAGTGGTCGGCGAGCTCGGTGAGCATGCCAAGGCCGGAACCGTCATCGCGATCCATTCGACGATCGAGCCGGGCACCGCCGGAGAACTGGCAGACCAGTTGCGCAGCAGGAGTATTCACGTCGTGGATGCCCCTGTCAGCGGTGGAGCCGGTGCGGCAGACAAGGGCGAACTGGCCGTGATGGTCGGAGCGGACGACGAGGCCTACGACATCGTCAAGCCGGTGTTCAAGAAGTGGGCCTCGATGGTGGTGCGGGCCGGTGAACCCGGTGCGGGCACCCGGATGAAGCTGGCCCGAAACATGCTGACCTTCGTCGGCTTCGCCGCCGCGTGTGAGGCGCAACGCTTGGCGGAGGCGGCCGGCATCGATCTGCAGAAGCTCGGCCGGGTGGTCCGGCACAGCGACGCGCAGAGCGGCGGACCCGGCGCGATCATGGCACGCGACGACACCGCTCCGCTGCCCGCAGACCACTTCCTGTACGACATGTTCGTCCACACCCGGGGGCTGGGGGAGAAGGACCTGCGCCTGGCCTTGCGCCTCGGTGAGGCCAACGGGGTGCAGCTTCCGCTGGCCGAAATCGCCTTGCGGGATCTGGCCGCCGGCCTCGGCGTGCCACACACGACCTCGACGGTGAAGGAGTAACGCGGATGGACGAGACGCGCCGCAGAGGCTTGGAGAAGATGAACGAGGTCTACGGCTGGGAGATGCCCAACGTCGAGGGCGATCCATACTTCGACCTCACCGTCGACCACCTCTTCGCCAACATCTGGACCAGGCCGGGCCTGTCGATGCGGGAGAAGCGGATGATGACGCTGACCGTGGTGACCGCGGTCGGCAATGCCGATCTGGCCGAGATCCAGGCCAATGCCGCTCTGGCCAACGGGGAGCTCACGGTCGAGGAACTCAAGGAGATGGCGGTCTTCCTGACCCACTACCTGGGTTTTCCGCTCGGATCGAAGCTCGACGGTGTCGTCTCCAAGGTGGCCAAGCAGCGCAAGAAGGCGGCCGAGAAGGGGCAGGCCGAGGACAAGCGGGCGAACGTCAACGCCGCGGTGAACATGCATTCGGGAGGCAGTCTCGATGATGAGTAGGTACGCAGCGCTCTCCCGCGAGGAACTCGCCGTCCTGGTCCCAGAGTTGCTGCTCATCGGTCAGTTGATCGACCGGTCCGGAATGGCTTGGTGCATCTCGTCGTTCGGCCGCGAGGAGATGTTGCAGATCGCCATAGAGGAGTGGGCCGGCGCCAGCCCGCTGTACACGAAGCGGATGCAGAAGGCCCTCAACTACGAGGGTGTCGACGTCGTCACGATCTTCAAGGGTTTGCAGCTGGACATCGGGGCGCCGCCGCAGTTCATGGATTTTCGGTACACCGTGCACGACCGGTGGCACGGCGAGTTCCACCTCGACCACTGCGGCGCTCTGCTCGACGTGGAACCGATGGGCGAGGACTACGTGCGCGGGATGTGCCACGACATCGAGGATCCGACCTTCGACGCCACCGCGCTCGCCACCAATCGGCGATGCCAGGTGCGTCCGATCCACCGGCCACCGCGTACACCGTCAGACCGGCATCCGCACTGCGCGTGGACGGTGATCATCGACGACTCCCACCCGGAGGTGGACTTCATCCCGCAGCTCGACATCGTTGCGGCTACCAACGCGCACAACATCGTGCTCGAGCCGATCGACCGCGAAGAAGAGGGGCGCGCGGACTATTCCGGACCGCTGGTGTCCGATGTCGACTTCGGTGCGTTCTCCCATTCGGCGCTGGTGCGGATCGCCGACGAGGTGTGTCTGCAGATGCACCTGTTGGTGCTGTCATTCAATTTGGCGGTCCGTGCGCGCGCCAACGGCGATGCCGCGCTCGAGGAATCGATCCGATACAAGGCGCTGACCGGTATCGCCGGGGTGGCCGCCGACCGTATCCGCAACGCGCTGGGTGTCTCCGCCGACGCCAAGGGCGCATTGCGGGTGCTGGAACTGCACCCACTGTTCAACCCGGCGGCCTACGTCTTCGCCGATATCGATCCCGAGTACCTGCATGTGCGGCGTTCGCCGGCCCATGACGACGGAGCGTGGATCTCGCTGGTGTCGCCCGCGGCCGACCGGCCGGTGCAGGCGATCGTCCAGGCCGTCGACCCGCACCTACGTGCCGAACTCAGCGGCACCGAAAACGATTGGACAGTAAGGGTCGTCACCGCAGACACCGCTGCCGAGGAATTCTCCGAGGTCTCGGTGTGCAAGGTCTCGGGTGGGGCATCCTGGGTCTTCGAGGACCGGAAGTCGCTTCCGCTGACGGTCGTCTAACCCGCTGGCGGGGTGAGCTGCAGGAATCCCCCGCCCCAAGGCTGCACCAACACATCCTCGGTAAAGCTCACCCGGTCGTCGACACTGCGTAGGTAGTCGCCGCTGACACCGGCGGCCTTGACCGGTTCGCCGTTGTTCTCGAAGACGAGCAGGCTCGCCTTCGACTCGTAGATGTCGCTCTTGATCACCGGGGCGCCGACCGTTTCTTCGATGAACGTCCGCTCTGTCCATTCGTGGAACAGGTGCACCTCGTCCCATTCCCACGAGGTGAAGTCGCGCAATGGGGCGGGGCTGCCGGTCGCGAGCACACCTTCGAGCCCGTCGTTGAGCCGTTGATCGTTGTAATCGATGTCCATCGACTGCCTCATCAGGCCACATCCCGTCGCCGCCAAACACACCACCAGAACGCAGAGCACGAAACGCATCAATATCCTCCCGTCGAAAACCCTCCGGGCCCACCAGGGTCGTACTGGCCGCCCGGCCCGGTGCCCGTCGGGACCGGGGCCCGTCCGGGCACTGTGGCCGGCGTCGTCGTGCCGGCGTCGCCGAGTGGAATCGTGTTGCTCCAGGCGAGTTCGTCGCCACTGGGTGCGACAACCACCGTGTCGCCGTTGTTCACGGCCTGCTCGACCAGGTCAGCCAGCTGCTCCGGTGACGCGTCAGGATTGTTCACCGCGATCTGGCGCCCGATTTGGTTGTTGTACAGATCCATCGCCTCCGCGGTGGCGGGATTGTTGGGTAGCCGTTCGTGCGCGGTCGTGAAGTCACGCGTCCACTGCTCACCGAACCTCTGCGTCATCAGCGCGTTCCAGTAGGCGTGACGAAAGGCGTCGGTGTGGTTGTCGGCGGTATCGTTCGCGCCGTTTTGCGGCGGGAAGCGGACCTTTGCCTCAACCGCAGCAGCTTCGGTGATCTGTTGCAGGTCCCTCAGCTCGAAGGGCGACATCTCGTCGAGGATCCGCGCTGCGCCCGCGGTCACATGTTTGGGGTCGGTGAACCAGCCCAGCGGCCCGGATGGCTCCCAGTCGAGTGCCCCGTCGGGGTCTTCGGAGACCTGGTATTCCCGGAGGATCTCCTCGAGCGGGTCGACGGGAGGCGGATTGCCTTCCTTGGGCGCGATACCGCCGCCGCTCAGAGCGGCGTATTCGTCGCCGAGCGCGCCGATGCGCCCGCCGACCGCGGCAAGTTCGCCGTTGGAGCGGGTGATGATTTCCGACATGTCGGCGGAGCCCTTGCCGACGATGGGAATGATCATCTGCTCACGCGCGGCACTTTTCGGCACCGACGAGGCGGCGGCCAAAACCCACTGCCGCACGGCGTCGAGCTCCTCGCGTCCGCGGGCGATCACCGCGGCGGAACGGTCCACCTCGGCTCCGATACGTCGGTCCAGGTCGGCCATCTTCGCGAGCGTGTCAGCGTGTTCGGAGTTCTTCGCGTCATAGGCGGTGGCCGCTCCACCACTCCAATGCTGCGCCGCCGCGGCTGTGCGGGCTACGGACTCGAGTCGGTGTAGATCGGTACTGCTGTCGAAGGTCGCGCCGGTCTCGGGCGTGCCCTCGCCGAACGTGGCTCGCGCGTGTGACCACGTAGCCAGGAAGGCCTCCATCGCGCCCATGGTCTGAGTCTATTGCCGACGCTCCGCCCTCCGGCGCGCCGATTCAGTCAGCAGGGCGGCAGCGCCCTGCCGACCCACCGGTGCAGGTATGCGCGAAGATCGTCACCCCGGCGCGGGGGTCGGCCCGGGTCGATGACGAATGACTGGATGATGCGCAGCAGGTGCTCCGACAGCTCGTCGATATCGGCATTGTCGTAACCCGCTGCGGCCCAGTCGACGTCGAGGCGCTGCACCATGTCGCGGGCGAAGCGCAGCGCGACATCGGAGGTGACCGATTCGGCGTGCTGGGAGCCGCCGGGCACCATGAGCATTCCGATGTACTTCTCCCGCGGCAGCCACTCCAGTGCGGTGGCCACGGCTTCGGTGACCGCCTCGGGTGGGCTGGTGATCCCTGCGACGTGCTCGGTCAACCGGTCCAGGAATCCGTCGACCGCATGCACCGCCGCGGCGACCAGAAGTGCCTCGGTACTGGCGAAATAGCGATAAACGGTCTGGCGGGTCACCCCGACGGTGCGGGCCACGTCGCTGATGCTGAAGTCCGCGCCATGGAGTTCGATCGTCTTGCCGGCCGCGTCGAGGATGCGCGCGATGGCCTCGTCATCCGAGGCCGGCTTGGCTCCGGACCAACCGTGGGTGCGCACGGATGCACTCTAGCCACCGCCAGCATTCACCGTTGAGGCTGCGCTGGCGGCGGGCGTCACTCGCACTTTCCCGCCGTGGATGCACTCTCAACGCGCGTTCTAGCGGTAGGAGACCTCGAGTTCCTTGACGCCGTTGATCCACCCTGAGCGCAGCCGCTTCGGCTCCGCCAGTTTGGCGATGTCGGGAACCTGATCGGCGAGCTCGTCGAAGATCAGCTTGATCTCCATGCGGGCCAGGTTCGCCCCGATGCAGTAGTGGGCTCCGTTGCCGCCGAAGGCCAGGTGCGGGTTGGGATTACGCATGATGTCGAACGCGAAAGGCCGGTCGAAAACGTCCTCGTCGAAGTTCGCCGAGCTGTAGAACAACCCCGCCCGCTGGCCCTCCCGGATCGTCACCCCGCCCAGTTCGACGTCCTCCAGGGCAGTGCGCTGGAAGCAGTGCACCGGAGTGGCCCACCGGATGATCTCGTCGATCGCGCTGTCAGGGCGTTCCCGCTTGAACAACTCCCACTGGTCCGGATTGTCGAAGAACGCGTTCATGCCGTGGGTCATCGCGTTGCGGGTGGTCTCGTTGCCGGCCACCGCCAAAAGGATCACGAAGAACGCGAACTCCACGTCCTCCATCGCCTCGCCATCGATGTCGGCCTGGACCAGCCGCGTCACGATGTCGTCGGCAGGACAGCGGCGCCGTTCCTCAGCCATCGTGTACGCATAGCCCATCAGTTCTGCGTTGGCGGTGGTCGGGTCGGAGTCGAAGTCCGGGTCGTCGGTGTTCATGATGCTGTTCGTCCAATGGAAGAGCCGCTCGCGGTCCGCCTCCGGTACCCCGATCAGATCCGCGATGGCCTGGAGCGGCAGGTTCATCGCGACGTCGGCGACGAAGTCGCCGGAGCTCTTGGCGGCCGCGGCGGCGACGATCTCCCGGGACGCGACGGCCAGCTTCTCCTCGAGCGCGGCGACGGCGCGCGGGGTGAACAGCCGCGACACGATCTTGCGTAGCCGGGTGTGTTCGGGTGCGTCGTGGTTGATCAGCAGCGCCTTGGTCAGATCCAGCTGTTCTGCGGTGACCCCGTCGGGCAGCCGCATCACCGCACCCTTGCGGTTGGTCGACCACTGTCCGCTGTTGCGGGAGATGTCTTTGATGTCGGCGTGACGGGTGATCACCCAGTAACCGCCGTCGTCGAAGATCGTGTCGGTCTGCTCGTTCCACCAGACCGGCGCGGTCTTGCGCAGCTGCGCGAACTCCTCGACGGGAATGCCTTCGACGAGGACGTCGGGGTCGGTGAAGTCATAGCCTCGGGGCAGAAAAGGGCAGCTCGCAGCGGTGGTCATGGTGATCGCTCCTGTGTGACGTACAACACCTTGCTGCGACCATACACTAGCGCGACAAACTGTATGGCCGGCGATCGGCGTCGAAGGTGTTCGCGGTGCCCGGACGCTCGGCGTCAGTGAGGGAGCGGTGGCTGCCCCACCTGGCGGGCGGGCATTAGGGTGGTGACCTGTGCACGTCCTGGTAGTCGGATCCGGAGCCCGTGAACACGCGCTGCTGCTTGCGCTGCGCCGAGACCCGGAGGTCGACACGGTGTCGGTCGCGCCCGGCAATGCCGGGACCGCGGCCGTAGCCGACCAGTACGAGGTCGACGTGACGTCCGGCGAGGACGTCGCCGCGCTGGCCACCCGGATCGGGGCCGATCTGGTCGTCGTCGGGCCAGAGGTTCCGTTGGTGCTCGGGGTGGCCGACACGGTGCGCGCGGCCGGGATCGCCTGCTTCGGCCCGACCAAGGAGGCCGCTCGCATCGAGGGGTCGAAAGCGTTCGCCAAGGACGTCATGGCCGCTGCCGGCGTGCGGACGGCGACCAGCGAGATCGTCGACAACCCCGCCCACCTCGACGCCGCGCTGGATCGCTTCGGCCCCCCAGGCGGGTTCGCCGCCTGGGTGGTCAAGGACGACGGTCTGGCCGCCGGCAAGGGGGTGGTCGTCACCGCTGACCGCGACGCCGCCCGCGCACACGCCGCGAGCCTGCTCGAGGCCGGTCATCCCGTGCTGCTCGAGTCCTTTCTCGACGGCCCCGAGGTGTCGCTGTTCTGCGTCGTGGACGGCGACGTCGTCGTCCCGTTGCTGCCCGCCCAGGACTTCAAACGGGTCGGTGACGGGGACAGCGGACCCAACACCGGCGGCATGGGCGCCTACACCCCGTTGCCGTGGCTGCCCGCCGAGGTGACGGCAGGCATCGTCGACGAGATCGTCAAACCCGTTGCCGCGGAACTGGTCAGCCGCGGCTGCCCGTTCTCGGGCCTGCTCTATGCCGGGCTGGCCGTCACCTCGCAGGGACCCGCGGTGGTCGAATTCAATTGCCGCTTCGGCGATCCGGAGACTCAGGCGGTCCTGGCTCTGCTCGAGTCCCCGCTCGGTCAACTGCTGCGTGCCGCCGCCACCGGTGAACTGTCCGGCCAACCGCCCCTGCAGTGGCGGGACGGCGCGGCGGTCGCGGTGGTGCTGGCCGCCGAGAACTACCCCGGCCGGCCGCGCGTGGGTGACGTCATCCAGGGCGCGGACGGCGACGGCGTTCTGCATGCGGGTACCGCCCGTCGCGACGACGGCGCCGTGGTGTCCTCCGGCGGCCGAGTGCTCTCGGTGGTCGGCGTCGGTGACGACCTGGCCGCGGCGCGCGATGCCGCATACGCCCGGATCGGCTCGATCCGCCTGCCCGGCAGCCACTTCCGCAGCGACATCGGCCTGGCCGCGCAGGAGGGCCGGATCTCGGTCTAGGCCGTCAGCAACGGCGCCGCCCAGACCAACTCCGAGCTGAGTTGCGACGACCAGTACGCGGCGTTGTGGCCACCGGGCGAGAAGCCGCCCGCCGGCGGATTCGGCAGCTGGGCGATGAACTGCCGGGTCGCCGCGGAAAACGGGTCGTCGTCACCGCAGTCGATGCGCAACGGAATGCCGTCGAGCGACGCCTGCCCCCACACGCTGTTGGCGGCATAGTCGTCGGGCCCGTCGAACGCCCCCGGCGCGGCGGCACCGGCACTCGTCCACAGCGCCGGGCTCACCGCGCAGATCGCTGCGGTGCGCGCCGCGCCGAGCCGAGAACCCAGCAGCATCGCGCCGTAGCCGCCCATGGACCAACCGAGGAAGGCCACCCGCGACGTGTCCAGACCGTGGTCGGCGAGCAGCGGGACGAACTCGTCGAGCACCATCGCCCCCGAGTCGTCTCCGGAGGCCCGCCGGTGCCAGTAGCCGTTCCCCCCGTCGACGGCGGCCAGCGCGAACGGAGCCACCCCGGCAGCCACCGCGTCGGCCAGGAACCGTTCGGCCCCCATCGACATCACCGTCTGCGCATTGGAGTCCTTGCCGTGCAGGAGGATCACTGGACGCAGCGGCTCGGTCTGCCCTGGCGGGCGCGCGACGATCCAGTTGGTCACCGCGCCGCCGCGGGCCACCGATGTGAACGACCCGGACTCGTACGTCGGGTGCGGTGGTGCCAGAGGTGCTGGCGGTACGGCTGCGGCGGGGGTGCTCGCCAGAGCGGAGCCCGCGGTGCATGCGCCCAGCGCCGCGAGTCCGGTGCGTAACCCCAGTCGCAGTGCCGCGCGGCGGTTGATGGCAGACATGCGCGCCATCATGCCACCGGCCCGAGCTGAGGATTAGCTGGTGATTGGTCAAAAGGCCGATGCGCAAACCCTGTGACTGGCAGCATGCAAAGAGTGACGGCTGCGGTCACTCCCAAGGGAGAACGACGGCGGTGTGCGCTGGTCAGCGCCGCTGCCGATCTTCTCTGCGAGGGTGGTTTCGACGCGGTACGCCACCGAGCCGTCGCGCGCCGGGCCGGGCTCCCGCTGGCGTCGACGACGTACTACTTCTCGTCGTTGGACGATCTCATCGCCAAGGCAGTCGAATACGTCGGAACGCAGGAAACGCAACAGCTTCACGACAAGGTCGCCATGCTGTCCCGGCGCCGGCGCAGTGCGGAGTCGATCGCCGACATTGTCGTCGACCTTCTGGTCGGCGACAGCCCCGAACGGGTCAGCGAATATCTGATCTCGCGCTACGAGCGGTTGATCGCCTGTGCCCGGCAGCCGGGTTTGCGCAATGTGCAGCGTCATATCCTCAAGCAGCGCACCGAGGCCGTCGTCGAGATCATCGAACGATCCGGCAGATGTGTGCGCCCCGAGTTGGTGAGCGCGCTCGTCTGCGCGGTCGACGGAGCAGTGGTCGCCGCGCTCGTCGGTGACGGAGTGAGTCCGCGCGAGACGGCCAGGGCGACGTTGATCGGCGTGATCGACGTGCTGGCACCGATCGTCTCGTTTGCGAAGTGACCAGCTTGGTTACTTCCCTGTCCGTGGCGATCCGGAAATCCTTGGGTGGTGTCGTCGACACGGCGCTGGACCGGTCCGTCGTGCTGGGCTACACCAAGCTCGGCTCCGGCGTGCGGCGCCTGTGGTGGCCGGCCGACCCGCCGGCCAACGCCATGGCAGGCAAGCGGGTGGTGGTCACCGGCGCCACGTCAGGCATCGGGGAGGCGATGGTCGGTAGCTTCGCGCGACTCGGCGCCACCGTGCACCTACTCGGCCGCGACGCCGCCAAGGTGGGCCGCAGCGCTGGCGCGGTCCGCGCCTCGCTCCCCGGGTCCGAGGTCGTGGAAGAAGTCTGCGACGTTTCCGACCTCGACGCGGTACGGGCCTGGACGACGGATCTGGCCGGCCGCGTGGACGCGTTGCACGGTCTGGTGCACAACGCGGGCCTGATGCCCAAGCGTCGCGACGAAACTCCGCAGGGGCATGAGGTCCAGCTCGCCTGCCATGTCCTGGGTCCGCACCTGATGACTGTGCAGCTGCTGGATCTGCTGCAGGCACCGGACCGGGCGGCCGTGGTGTTCATGTCCTCTGGAGGGATGTACACCGCACCGCTGCAACGTTGGTCGGTTGACGAACTCGAATCCCGCGACGGCCCTTACGACGGCGTCCGGACCTACGCCCGGACCAAGCGGATGCAGGTTGTGCTCGCCGATGAGTGGGCGAAAACCCTGACGGGCAGCGGTGTTCACGTCTACGGTGCCCATCCTGGGTGGGTCGAGACGCCGGGGGTGGCCGAAGCCCTGCCGGTGTTCCGTAGTGTCACCAAGCCCTTGCTGCGGCACGTTGAGGACGGTGCCGACACCGCGGTGTGGCTGGTCGCAACGTGTCCCGAGTCCAAACCGGGTCACTTCTGGCACGACCGCGCGCAGCGTCCGACGACGTTCGGTTGGCAACGCCACCAGGACCCGCGAGCCGTCGTTGCCTTCGTGAACCAGGTGTCCGCGCTGACCGGCACCGAGCGCAACGTATTGTCCGAGCACAACTGATCATCTGGGGGAGGCGCGATGTCGGAGTCGGTCGCAGGTCGGCAGACCGAGGAGAACACCCCCGAGCTCAAGCGTGTGATGGGCCCGGGGCTGCTGCTGCTGTTTGTCGTCGGTGACATCCTCGGAACCGGCGTCTACGCGCTCGTGGGGGATGTGGCGGGCGAAGTCGGTGGGGCGGCGTGGCTTCCGTTCCTGGTCGCGTTCGCGGTGGCCACCGTCACCGCGTTCAGTTATCTGGAGCTGGTGACCAAGTATCCGCAGGCTGCGGGCGCTGCGTTGTACGCGCACAAGGCATTCGGTATCCACTTTGTCACGTTCCTCGTTGCGTTCGTGGTCATGTGCTCCGGAATAACCTCGGCGTCAACGGCATCGCGTGCCTTCTCGGCGAACTTCTTCGAGGGAATCGGCGTGGCCGAGCCGTCGAAGTTCGGGGTGGCGCTGCTGGCACTGGGGTTCATGGCGGCGCTGGCGGCCATCAACTTTCGTGGTGTCGGTGAGAGCATCAAGCTCAACGTCGTGCTGACCATCGTCGAGATCACCGGTCTGGTCGCCGTGATCATGGTCGGCATGTGGGCGTTCAGCGGCGGTGACGTCGACTTCTCCCGGGTCGTCGCGTTCGACACCGCCGACCAGAAGAACACCTTCATGGCCGTCACCGCAGCGACGTCGCTGGCGTTCTTCGCCATGGTCGGCTTCGAGGACTCGGTCAACATGGCCGAGGAGACCAAAGACCCCGTCAAGACGTTTCCGAAGATTCTGCTGTCGGGTCTGTCGATCGCCGGGATCGTCTACATCCTGGTGTCGATCGTGGCCGTGGCGCTTGTTCCCGTCGGTGAACTGCAGGCCAGCGACACCCCGCTTGTCGAGGTGGTGAAGGCGGGCGCACCCGGGCTGCCCATCGACGAGATCTTCCCGTTCATCACCATGTTCGCCGTGTCGAACACCGCGCTGATCAACATGCTGATGGCCAGCCGCTTGATCTACGGGATGGCCCGCCAGCACGTGTTGCCACCGGGACTCGGGGTGGTCCATCCCACCCGTCGCTCGCCCTGGGCGGCCATCATCTTCACCACCGTGATCGCGTTCGGCCTGATCATCTACGTCTCGACCGCCGCCAGCGACAACGCGATCTCGGTGCTCGGCGGCACCACGAGCCTGCTGCTGCTGGCGGTGTTCGCGGTGGTCAACGTCGCCGTGCTGGTGCTCCGGCGCGACGTCCGGCAGGCCGGCGGCCACTTCAAGACCCCGACGGTGCTGCCGGTCATCGGGTTCGTCGTGTCGCTGTATCTGGTGACGCCGCTGTCGGGCCGACCCGCGCAGCAGTACCTCGTTGCCGGGGCGTTGGTCGTCATCGGCATCGCGTTGTTCTTCGTCACCCAGTTGATCAACCGTCAGCTCGGCATTCGCGACGGGCACATCACCGACCCGACGCACCTGGGGTCCGGACCGGACTGAGCGGCCCGCCGTGCCCCGAGTGCCGACACGTCGCGTCGAATGCTCGGGTAAGCGGGGTGTTGCGCTCGGGGGGCTCGCCCCGGAGGTGCTCGCCCGGGAGGCGCCGCTCGCCTCGGAGGGGCGGTGCGCCTGCGCCAACCTCGCCGACCGTCACAGGTGGTCGTAGTTATCCACAGGCCGCCCATTTTGCCTTGGCGGTGTGTCGGCGCATCGCACTAGAATCGAACACATGTTCGACGATGCTCTGCCGGAGATTCCCGCACTCGGGGAGCTGAGTGCGCGCGAGCTCGTCGACGCGGCACGGGGCTGGGCGCGGGCGGAGAACGCGGCGAGCGCGCGCAAGCTGGCGGTGATGGCCGAACTCTTCGCTCGCCGCACCGGACTGGCTGCTGAGGATCGAGAAGACTGGTGGGTCGATCCAGATGCCGCGGTGGCCGCCGAACTGGCCGCCGCTCTCGATCTGACGCAAGGGCTGGCGTTGGCTCAGACCCACCGCGGGGTGGCATTGCGTGACCGGCTGCCCAAAGTGGCGGCACTGTTCGAGGCCGGCCTGATCAACGACATCCTGGTGCGCGCCATCGTGTGGCGCACCTACCTGATCGACGACGCGACTGCGATGGCGGCCGTGGACGCAGAACTCGCCGAGGTGATCACCGGCTGGGGACCGCTGTCGGCGCCCAAAGTCGAACGTGCCATCGACGCGATCGTCGACCGCCACGATCCGGGGGCGCTGCGTCGCAGCCGCGAATCGGGCTCGTCACGCACGGTGGAATTCGGCGCCCCGAAAGACGTTCCGGGCATCACCAGCCTGTACGCGCGAATGAATGCCGCCGACGCTGCAGCCATGAGAGCGCGGGTGGAGGACCTGGCTCACAGCGTCTGCGAGGCTGACCCGCGCAGCCTCGACGAGCGACGCAACGACGCCTTCGCGGCCCTGGGCCTCGAGATGGACAGTCTGCCCTGTCAGTGCGGTACGGAGGGCTGCGAGGCGGCCGGCAGGCGGCCCGCCCGCGACACGACCATCTACGTCATCGCGGAGCGGGCCGCCATAGCCGAAGCGGTGGATGCCTCCGATCCCGATTCCACCCACAGGCTCGACGACGCTGCCCAGCGCGATCGCGAGGAAGGAGCACGCGACCGAGGCGAGTCGGCTGAGACGGGCGTAACGGGTGCAGCTGAGGCTGACGGGGCTGGGGCGAGTGAGCCGGATGTGGCTGAGTCGGCTGGGTCGGTTGAGTCGGACGTGACGGGTGCGGCTGAGGCTGACGGGGCTGGGGCGAGTGAGCCGGGCGTGACGGGTGCGGCTGAGGCTGACAGGGCTGGGACGAGTGAGCCGGATGCCGCTGAGCCGGACGTGCCGGGCGCGCCTGGATGCAAGGCGCCGAAGGCTCCGCCAGCGTTCATATTCGGTGCCGGTGTCACGCCGAATTGGCTCCTGGCGCAGGTGATGGACGGCGCCCGGTTCCGTGAGGTGTTTCACCCGGGGATCACCGATCCCGAACCCGGCTACACTCCATCTGCCGCCACCGCCGCCTTCGTCCGCTGCCGTGACCTGACCTGCCGGTTCCCGGGCTGCGATCGGCCCGCCTCGCTGGCCGACATCGACCACACGGTGCCTCATCCGCTCGGGCCGACTCACCCGTCGAACCTCAAGTGCCTGTGCCGTTTTCATCATCTGCTGAAAACTTTCTGGAACGGGCCAACCGGTTGGCGCGACCGTCAGCTGCCCGACGGCACCGTGATCTGGACCAGTCCAACGGGGCACGTTTACACCACCAAGCCGGGCAGCGCCTTGCTGTTTCCCTCGTTGTGCCGGCCCACCGGCGAGCTGTGGCCGGGCGATCCGCCGGAGCCCGACTCCAGTGACGCGCGCGACGCGCTGATGCCGCGGCGTCGACAAACCCGCGCGCAGAACAGGATCCGGGCCATCGCCGCGGAGCGCAAGCTCAACGAAGACAGAGCCGCCGAGCACAACAAACCGCCGCCGTTCTGATGGGGGCCTTCGCCCGCGCTAGCCAGGTCTAGATGACCCGGTACACCTAGTCGGCTTTGCCGGATTCGATATTGGAAATACGGGCAAACCTGTTGTGCAGCAGTTTCGTACGATGCGCATTGCCGGGCAGGTCGATGTAGCGGGTACCGAACACCGCCAGCAACACGTCGTCGAGACGACGCACCGCGCCGGCCGGATAGTGGTAACCCATCGAGGCGTTCACCCGGTCGGTGTCCACACCGTTGAGCACAGCGTCCACCTCGTCGACCGAGTCGATCCCGAGGTCCAGCAACAGTCCGGCGATCCAGGCGTAATGGTCGGTCCGCGACCACCCCGCCTCCGGGAACCGGTTGCCGAGGTAGGTCGCCAGCACCGGCGTCGGAATCCTCGGATCAGACGTCTCCAGCGGCGCGCGCTCCGTGGGCCCGGTGGAGCGCAGCCGCTCGCGGATCGCCGAGAACTCACGGTCGGCCAACTCCAGCAGACCGGCCGCCAGCGTGAAGCGGCGGTCCAGATCGGGTGCATCCTCCTCCGGAATCGAGCCCTTGTAGCGAATGTCGTGCTCGAATTCGGCCCAGGCGTGCTGCAAGATCGTGCGGACCTGCACCGACGCCGGCTGCTGCTCGCCCTCGACAGCCACCAGCAGATGCCTGCTGGCGTACCCCCACCTGCCCTCGCTGGCGGTCTCGACGCCCATGTCGCGGTCGTCGAGTAGTCGCATCTCCTCTCCGAGCAGATTGGCGACGGCGGCGACGTCGTCGCGCAGGTAGGTGATCACCCGCAACCCGATCTGGTCGGTGATCTCGGAGAGCGGATCGGTGTAGAGCCGTCGTCCGTCGAGGCGCCGGTCGGCTTTCGCCGCGAACGACGCCACTGTCTTGGTGCGCGCCGTGACGCTCAGATAGTTGATCCCGGCGTCGTCGAGCAGGCTGGTGACCACCGAGAGGTAGTGCTCGGTCGACCGCGCCAGCTGTGGTCGACGATCGGCGAACGTCGCGATGGAGTCGTGCACGGTCCCGGGAGTGGGTTCCGGCGGGGCCGGTTCGAGATCCGACGGCAGCGTCGGCGTCACGATGAAGCCAGTCTGCGCGTCGCCGTACACGGTCACCTCCGAGGGCCGGCGCTCGGAGTAGTAGGCGACGTAGGCGCACAACACCGCATCGACGGGGTCCTCGACACGCCTCAGCTCGCTCTTGCGTTCGGCCTTCTCGGCGGCAGCGCGCAGCTGGACCCAGTCCTCGCAGTCGACGACGCGCAGCGGCGGATCGGCGCTGGCGAGTCCTTCGATGTGTTCCATCAGCCGGAGCAGTTCGGCGCGTAACTGGGCCACGCTGCGGCCCTGCTTGGCCTTGTACTTCAGGGTGCGGCCCAGCCGGAACAACGCGACCGTCGCCGCGTGGGGATAGACCTCGATGGCACGGCGCGGTCGGCCGCCGCGCGGATCGATGTCGAGTTCCAGGTCGTCGGCCAGGCGCCCCGCCCGGGTGCCGTGCGCGAACTCGGGCTTCCCGGTGTTGGACGGATGCGCGCCGGCCTGGAAGCGGGCGAAGTCGGCGTTGAGGGCGCGTTCAGCAGGGCGTTGCCCACTCGGGTTGGTGACGACGATGGGCGCGTCGATGCCGACTACGCACTCACCCTCGGTATAGGTCCCTACGGCGGCGCGGATGCTGGCGTCATCGGTGGCCGCAGAAGCAGACACGAGCCGGCCGCTGTCGTCCACGACAGCCACCCCGGTGGGTTTGCGTTGACCCCAGGCGAGGTCCAGACCGACGAAGTGCACGGCTCTACTGTGCCGCACGGCCGATAGGCTGTTTGTCCGTGAGTATCCCGAACGTGTTGGCCAACCGCTACGCCAGCGAGGACATGGTGGCGATCTGGTCGCCCCAGGCCAAGATCGTCGCCGAACGCCGGCTGTGGTTGGCGGTGCTGCGCGCGCAGGCTGAACTGGGTGTGGGGGTCCCCGACGGCGTGCTCGCCGACTACGAGCGAGTGCTCGAGACGGTCGACCTCGACTCCATCGCCGCGCGTGAGCGGGTGTTGCGCCACGACGTCAAGGCGCGCATCGAGGAGTTCAACGCGCTGGCCGGCCACGAGCACGTGCACAAGGGCATGACCAGCCGTGATCTCACCGAGAACGTCGAGCAGATGCAGATCCGCCGCTCGCTGGAGTTGGTGTTCTCCCACGGCGTCGCGGTCGTCGCGCGCTTGGCCGAGCGGGCCGCCCTCTACCGCGAGCTGGTGATGGCCGGGCGCAGCCACAACGTCGCCGCCCAGGCGACCACGCTGGGCAAGCGGTTCGCCTCGGCCGCCCAGGAGATGCTGGTGGCGTTGCAGCGGCTGCGTGAACTCATCGACCGCTACCCGCTGCGCGGCATCAAGGGCCCGATGGGTACCGCGCAGGACATGCTCGACCTGTTCGACGGCGACACCGAACGGCTCGCCGAACTGGAAAGCCGCGTCGCGACCTTCCTGGGCTTCACCGACATCCTCACCAGCGTCGGTCAGGTCTATCCGCGGTCGCTGGACCATGACGTCGTGTCGGCGCTCGTGCAGCTCGGCGCCGGCCCGTCCTCGCTCGCGCACACCATCCGGTTGATGGCCGGCCACGAGCTGGTCACCGAAGGCTTCGCGCCCGGCCAGGTCGGCTCCTCGGCGATGCCGCACAAGATGAACACCCGAAGCTGCGAGCGGGTCAACGGGCTGCAGGTGGTGCTGCGCGGATACGCGTCGATGGCCGGCGAGCTCGCCGGTGCCCAGTGGAACGAAGGCGACGTGTTCTGCTCGGTGGTGCGGCGGGTGGCACTACCGGATGCGTTCTTCGCGATCGACGGGCAGACCGAGACGTTCCTGACGGTGCTCGACGAGTTCGGTGCCTATCCGGCGGTGATCCAGCGCGAACTCGACCGTTACCTGCCGTTCCTGGCCACCACCCGCATCCTGATCGCCGCGGTGCGGGCCGGCGTCGGGCGCGAGACCGCCCACGAGGTCATCAAGGAGCACGCCGTCGCGGTGGCGCTGGCGATGCGGGAACGCGGCGCCGAGCCCGACCTGCTCGACCGCCTGGCCGCCGATCCGCGACTGCCGCTGGACCGAGCCGCGCTCGAGGGCGCGCTGGCCGACAAGCAGGCGTTCACCGGTGCGGCGAGCGATCAGGTGGACCGCGTCGTCGCCGCCGTCGACGACCTGGTGGGCCGCTACCCCGAAGCCGCGAAGTACACCTCGGGAGCCATCTTGTGACACTGACGCAGCAGCTTGCCGAGATCGACTTCACCGACCTGGACAACTTCGCCGAAGGATTTCCCCACGCTTTGTTCGCGCTGCACCGTGAGCAGGCCCCGGTGTATTGGCATGCACCCACGGAGAACACCCCCGACGGGGAGGGTTTCTGGTCGGTGGCCACGCACGCCGAAACCCTTGCGGTGCTGCGTGACCCGGACACCTACTCGTCGGTGACCGGCGGCGAGCGCCCGTTCGGCGGCACCCTGCTGCAGGACCTGCCGATCGCCGGGCAGCTGTTGAACATGATGGACGACCCTCGCCACGCCGCGGTGCGCCGGCTGGTCAGCTCAGGCCTGACCCCGCGCATGATCCGGCGCGTGGAGGACGACTTGCGGGACCGGGCCCGGCACCTGCTGGACGAGGTCGAGCCGGGTATCCCGGTGGATTTCCTGGTCGACGTGGCCGCCGAAGTGCCGATGCAGATGATCTGCATCCTGCTGGGAGTGCCGGAGTCCGAACGCCATTGGCTGTTCGAGGCGATCGAGCCGAGCTTCGACTTCGGCGGATCGCGCAAGGCGTCGATCACCCGGCTCTCCGTCGAAGAGGCCGGCTCCCGGATGTATACCTACGGGCAGGAACTGATCGCCGCCAAGCGGGCCCAGCCCAGCGACGACATGCTGTCGGTGGTGGTGAACTCCGCCGACCCCGAACTGTCGGACATCGAGAGCTATCTGTTCTTCAACCTGCTGTTCAGCGCCGGAGCCGAGACCACCCGCAACGCGATCGCCGGCGGGCTGCTGGCGCTGGCCGAACATCCCGACGCCTACCGCGAGCTGCGTGCCGATCCCGCCCTGCTGCCGACGGCGATCGAGGAGATGGTCCGCTGGACCGCCCCGTCGCCGTCCAAACGTCGCACCGTCACCACACCCGCCACCCTCGGCGGGCAGTCGCTGGAGCCGGGGCAGAAGGTGCTCGTCTGGGAGGGCTCGGCCAACCGCGACGGTGCCGTCTTCGCCGACCCCGAACTCTTCGACATCCGGCGAAAGCCCAACCCGCACATGGGCTTCGGCCATGGCGTGCACTACTGCCTCGGTGCGAACCTCGCCCGCCTGGAGCTGCGGGTGCTGTTCGAGGAGATTCTGGGACGCTATTCCGCGGTGCGGCTCGCCACCCCGGTCGAGTGGGCCCGCAGCAATCGGCACACCGGGATCCGCCACCTCGTCGTCGAGTTCACGCCATGAGTTCAGGGCAAGGCGACTTCGACCGATCACCCCAGATTCGGGCTTCGGATGCCGACCGCTCCGCGGTGACGAAAATCCTCGAACATGCGGTGGGTCAGGGGATGCTGTCCCTCGACGAATACAGCGAGCGGCTGGACGTCGTGCTGGCCGCGCGCACCCGTCCGGAGCTCGACACCGTCATCGCCGACCTGCCTCACGTGCGCCGCGAGCCGGCCCCGGCAGCGCCGGAGGTACTGAGTAGCTGGATGTCGAGCGTGTCCCGCAAGGGCCAGTGGACCGTGCCGCCGCGGCTGCGGCTGGTCACCCGGATGTGCTCGACCACTCTCGACTTCACCTCGGCGGTGCTTCAGAGCCCCGTCGTGCACATCGACGTCGACGACTACTTCAGCTCGACCGACCTGGTGCTGCCCGACGGTGCCACCGCCGACCTCAACGGGATCGCCACGGTCGGCGGCTCGACGACGGTGAAGGTGGCCACCAGCCCACCGTCGCGGACCCTGCACGTCGTCGTGGCCGGACGCGTCCGATTCGGCTCGGTGACGGCGCGGCATCCGTTCGGGACCGCGTTCAAGCGGATGTTGGGGTGATCGACCCGTTCAGTCGGGGCTCGGAATCGCTTTGACGCGGATGCCCGCAGCGCGCAGCTCCAGGGCTGCCAAACCCCGAATCGCCACCGGATCCTGGTAGCGCCATGCCCCGACCGGGTCGGCGCTGACCGCGGCCAGCTTCGCCAGCGGGCGGTTGGCCAGCGCCCGCAACGCCAGGAGCTGTTCGCCGGCCGCCGTCGACGCCAGCGTGATCGCCGTCCATTTGCGCCGGAAGAACCGCACCCGAAGAAAGAGCCACGGCATCATCAACGCCAGGATCGGCGGCGCCGCCACCGCCAGCGCGAGCACCCAGGCCAGCCACGCCGCCGTGACACCCAGGGTCTGACCGGCGCCGGCGATCTCCCGCGCCGCGTCACCCGCCCCGGTCAGCGGACTGGCCAGCGCATCACCGATCAGCGGGATCCCGTCGGCGCTGTCACCCGCCGAGTCGAGATTGCCGGCCACCCCGTTGGCGCCGCTCTGGACCTGGTAGCCGAAGTCGGCGATCACCGACACCGCCGAGTGCACCGCCGTGCCGACCATCACCCAGATGACGGTCCAGGTGAGGACCACGACATCGCTGATCACCTGCCGGATCAACCGTGCCGGCGTTGTGGCATAGGGAACCCACCGCGATCTCATGGATCGATCACAGCACACGGACGCGCTCCGGCCGACCGTTAGGCTGGCCCGATGCGTCCCGCTCTGTCCGACTACCAGCATCTGGCCAGCGGCAAGGTCCGAGAGCTCTACCGCATCGACGACGGGCACCTGCTGTTCGTGGCCAGCGACCGGATCTCGGCCTACGACCACATCCTGGACTCCGAGATCCCCGACAAGGGCCGCATCCTGACCGCCATGAGTGTGTTCTTCTTCGACCTCGTCGACTCACCGAACCACCTGGCCGGCCCGCCTGACGACGAACGCATCCCGGCCGACGTGCTGGGCCGCGCGCTGGTCGTCGAGCAACTGGAGATGCTTCCGGTCGAAGCGGTGGCCCGCGGATACCTGACCGGTTCCGGGCTCATCGACTATCAGAACACCGGGGCGGTGTGCGGCATCGCGCTGCCGGCCGGATTGACCGAAGCCAGCCGATTCGCCGAACCGTTGTTCACCCCGGCCAGCAAGGCCGAGTTCGGGCAGCACGACGAGAACATCACCTTCGAAGACGTGGTGGCAGCGATCGGCGCCGAGCGCGCCGCCGAGGTCCGCGACCGGACCCTGCACACCTACACCCAGGGCGCCGAGCACGCCCTGACCAAGGGCATCATCGTCGCCGACACCAAATTCGAGTTCGGCGTCGACGCCCACGGCGAGCTCAAGCTCGCCGACGAGGTGTTCACCCCCGACTCGTCGCGCTACTGGCGCGCCGACGACTACACCGAGGGTCAGGTGCAGCAGAGCTTCGACAAGCAGTTCGTGCGTAACTGGCTCACCGGAGCTGAATCGGGCTGGGACCGGCACGGGGACCGACCCCCGCCGCCGCTGCCACCCGACATCGTGGCCGCCACCAGGGCGCGCTACATCGAAGCGTACGAACGTATTTCGGGTCTGCGCTTCGACGACTGGATCGGAGGAAACGCGTGAAGCCACCCGTCGCCAAACGGGTCGACACCCGCCGCGAACATCACGGCGATGTCTTCATCGACCCGTACGAGTGGCTCCGTGACAAGTCCGACCGGGAGGTCATCGACTACCTCGATGCCGAGAATGCCTTCACCGAACACGTCACCGCCGACCTGGCGCCGTTGCGACAGAAGATCTTCGACGAGATCAAGGCGCGCACCAAGGAGACCGATCTGTCGGTGCCGACCCGGCGCGGTCCATGGTGGTACTACGGACGCAGCTTCCAGGGCAAACAGTACGGTGTGCAATGCCGTTGCCCCGTAACCGATCCCGACGACTGGGCGCCGCCCCAATTCGACGAAGCCACCGAGATCCCCGGTGAGCAGGTGCTGCTGGACGAGAACGTCGAAGCCGAAGGCCACGACTTCTTCTCCCTGGGAGCGGCCACTGTCAGTATCGACGGCAACATCCTGGCCTATTCGGTGGACGTCAAGGGTGACGAGCGGTACACGCTGCGGTTCAAAGATTTACGCACGGGCGAGCCGTATGCCGACGAGATCAGCGGCGTGGGTGCCGGTGCGACCTGGGGTGCGGACAACACCACCGTCTACTACGTGACAGTCGACGAAGCCTGGCGGCCGGACACCGTGTGGCGTCACCGCCTCGGTGCCGACACCCCGGACGAGCAGGTGTATCACGAACCCGACGAACGCTTCTGGGTTGCGGTCGGGCGCACCCGCAGCAACAAGTACGTGCTGATCGCCGCGGGCAGCGCGGTGACCTCGGAGATGCGCTACGCCGACGCCGCCGACCCCGACGCCAGCTTCCAGACGGTGTGGCCGCGCCGCGACGGCATCGAATACTCACTCGACCACGCCGTCGTCGGCGGGGAGGACCGCTTTCTGATCCTGCACAACGACGGGGCGGAGAACTTCACGCTCGTCGACGCACCGGTCAGCGATCCCACCGACCTGCGCACCCTCATCGAGCACCGCGGCGACGTGCGGCTCGATGCGGTGGATGCGTTCGACGGGCACCTCGTGGTCAGCTACCGGGCCGACGCGCTGCCGCGCATCCAGCTGTGGCCGGTCGACGAATCGGGATACGGCCGGCCCAGTGACATCACGTTCGACTCGGAGTTGATGTCGGTGGGGTTGTCGGCCAACCCGAACTGGAGCGCGCCCAAGATGCGCATCGGCGCAACCTCGTTCGTCACGCCGGTGCAGATCTACGACCTGGATCTGGCCTCCGGCGAACGCACGCTGCTGCGCGAGCAGCCCGTGCTGGGTGACTACCGCCCACAGGATTACGTCGAGCGCCGCGATTGGGCGGTGGCCTCCGACGGGGCGCGGGTGCCCATCTCGATCGTGCACCGGGTGGGCCTGGAGTATCCGGCGCCGGTGCTGCTGTACGGCTACGGGGCCTACGAGGCGTGTGAGGATCCCCGATTCTCCATCGCCCGGTTGTCGCTGCTCGACCGCGGCATGGCGTTCGCCGTCGCGCACGTTCGCGGCGGGGGTGAGCTCGGCCGGCCGTGGTACGAACACGGCAAGATGCTGGAGAAACGCAACACGTTCACCGACTTCATCGCCGTGGCAAGCCATCTCGTCGGCACGGACGTCACCCGAGCGGAGAACATGGTCGCCTACGGTGGCAGCGCCGGTGGCCTGCTGATGGGTGCGGTGGCCAACATGGCACCCGATCTGTTCGCCGGGATCCTGGCGAGTGTGCCGTTCGTCGACCCGTTGACCACGATTCTGGATCCGTCGCTGCCGCTGACCGTCACCGAATGGGACGAATGGGGCAACCCGTTGGAGGATCCCGACGTCTACCACTACATGAAGTCCTATGCGCCGTACGAGAACGTCGAGCCCCGCCAGTACCCGGCGATCCTGGCGATGACGTCGCTCAACGACACCCGGGTCTATTACACCGAGCCGGCGAAATGGGTTGCCGCACTTCGGCACGCGCAGCAAGATCCCGAGGCTGAAGGTGTCAGGGTGTTGCTCAAGACGGAGATGAACGCCGGCCACGGCGGCATCAGCGGCCGCTACGAGCGGTGGAAAGAGACGGCGTTCCAGTTCGCCTGGATCCTGGAGACCGCCGGCGATATCTAGGCACTGTCAAGATTTCGGTATGATCGGGCGGTGAAGCGCGACAGCTACCACCACGGCGACTTGAAGGCCGTGATCCTCGCGCACGCGGCCGACCTGGTGGCCGAGCGCGGGGCCGACGGGGTGTCGCTGCGCGAGCTGGCCCGTGCGGCTGGGGTGTCGCATGCCGCCCCGGCCCACCATTTCGCCGACCGCCGCGGACTGTTCACCGCACTCGCCGCCCAGGGATGGCACATGCTGGCGGTGGCGCTGGCCGGGGCCAGACCCGAGTTCACCCACGCCGCATTGGCATATGTGCGCTTCGCGGTGGAGCACCCTGGTCACTACGAGGTGATGTTCGACCGATCACTGGTCCACCCCGACGACGCTGAACTGGTCGCCGCGCAGGCCGCCGCGGGTGCGGAGCTGGCCGCCGGTGTGGCCACGCTCGACGACCCCCGCGCCAAGGGCGACCCCGAGGCCGCCGGGCTGGCGGCGTGGTCGCTGGTGCACGGGTTCGCGATGCTCTGGCTCAACGAAGCGATCGACACGGACGCCGACGCCGTGGCAACGATGCAACGGATGGCCCAGATGCTGTTCACGAAATGAGCCACCGGTACCGTCGGGGTGCATGACCGATTCAGCGCTGAATGACATCCCCCTGACGACTCTCGCTGGCCGGCCCACCACGCTGGCCGAGCTGACCGACGGCGCCGCTCTCGTGGTGAACGTCGCGTCCAAGTGTGGGCTCACCCCGCAGTACGAGGCGCTGGAGAAACTCGCCAAGGACTACGCCGCGCGCGGGCTGACCGTCATCGGCGTGCCGTGCAATCAATTCATGGGGCAGGAACCCGGCAGCCCCGACGAGATCCTCACGTTCTGCTCGACCACCTACGGCGTCACGTTCCCGCTGCTCGCCAAGTCCGATGTCAACGGTCCCGGTCAGCACCCGCTGTACGCCGAGCTCACCAAGGCGGCCGATGACTCGGGCGAAGCCGGCGACGTGCAGTGGAACTTCGAGAAGTTCCTGCTCGCCCCGGACGGTACCGTGGTCAGGCGCTTCCGGCCGCGCACCGCTCCCGACGCACCCGAGGTCGTCGCGGCGATCGAAGAGGTCGTGCCCCGCTAGCAGGGCCGGCAAAGCCAGGGCAGCAAGGCAGGGCAGCAGAGGCGGGGCCGGCAAGATGACACCCACAGTCGCCGTGTTGTCCACCGTCTGGACACCTGGAGTTGCCACACTGCGGGTGTGGCAGGACAACTGATCGTTTCGATCTCCGGTATCAGCGAGCGCACCGTCGACGACGTCGCCGCGTTCTGCGGCCACCTCGACGCGCGCGGAGTCCCGGTGTCGTTCCTGGTCGCGCCGCGGATGAAGGGCGGCTACCGCCTCGACCGCGACGACGACACGGTCGGCTGGCTGGTGGATCGGCGTGCCGGTGGGGACGCGATCGTGTTGCACGGCTACGACGAGGCCGCCACCAAGGCCCGCCGCGGCGAGTTCGCCACCCTGCAGGCTCACGAAGCCAACCTGCGGCTGATGGCCGCCGATCGGATCCTCGAGCACCTCGGTCTGCGCACCCGCCTGTTCGCCGCGCCCGGCTGGAATGTCTCACACGGAGCGCTGAAAGCATTGCCGCGAAACGGCTTCCGTCTCGTCGCCGGGTTGAGCGGGATCACCGACCTGGTCCGCGACGACACCGTTCGCGCGCGTGTTCTCGGCATCGGCGAGGGTTTTCTGACCGAGCCCTGGTGGTGCCGCACGCTGGTGCTCTCGGCCGAGCGCACCGCGCGTCGGGACGGCATCGTCCGAGTCGGCGTCGCCGCCCGCCACCTGCGCCGTCCGGGACCTCGTCAGGCCATGCTCGACGCGGTCGACTTGGCGCTACTGCACTCCAGCGCGCCGACGGTGTACGCCTGGCAGCATCACCGACCTGCGCTGACCGACGCCGCCTGAGGGGCCGCACTGGCTAGATTGGCGCCATGGCTGATCAAGCTGATGTCATCGTGGTGGGCGCCGGGCTGGCCGGTCTGGTCGCGGCATGCGAACTTCTCGAGCGCGGCCGTCGCGTCCTGATCGTCGACCAGGAAAATGCGGTCAATCTGGGCGGCCAGGCCTACTGGTCGTTCGGCGGGTTGTTCTTCGTCGACAGCCCCGAACAGCGTCGGCTCGGCATCCGCGACAGCCACGAACTGGCGCTGCAGGACTGGCTGGGCACCGCCGGTTTCGACCGTCCCGAAGACCACTGGCCCCGGCAGTGGGCACATGCCTACGTCGACTTCGCCGCCGGTGAGAAGCGCGCCTGGCTGCGCGACCGTGGCCTGCAGACCTTCGCGATGGTGGGCTGGGCCGAACGCGGCGGCTACGACGCCCGCGGGCACGGCAACTCGGTGCCGCGCTTCCACATCACCTGGGGGACCGGCCCCGCTCTGGTCGACATCTTCGCGCGGCGGCTCACCGGGGACCGGGTGCGGTTCGCCTACCGGCACCGCGTCGACGAGCTCATCGTCGAGGACGGTGCCGTCGTCGGGGTGCGGGGCGCGGTGCTGGAGCCCAGCACCGCCGCCCGCGGCGTCGCGTCGTCCCGGCAGGTCGTCGGCGACTTCGAGTTCCGCGCCCAGGCCGTCGTGGTGGCCAGCGGCGGCATCGGCGGCAACCACGACCTGGTGCGCAAGAACTGGCCGGCGCGGATGGGCCGGGTACCCGAACAACTGCTCAGCGGGGTGCCCGCGCATGTCGACGGCCGGATGCTGGGCATCTCCGAGGCGGCCGGCGCCAGCGTCATCAACAGCGACCGCATGTGGCACTACACCGAGGGCATCACCAACTACGACCCGATCTGGCCGCTGCACGGCATCCGGATCCTGCCCGGGCCCTCATCGTTGTGGCTGGACGCCACGGGGAAGCGGCTGCCTGCGCCGCTGTACCCGGGCTTCGACACCCTCGGCACGCTCGAGCACATCGCGCGCACGGGGCACGACTACACCTGGTTCGTCCTGAACAAACGCATCATCGACAAGGAGTTCGGGTTGTCCGGGCAGGAACAGAACCCCGACCTGACCGGCCGCAGTGTGCGCGCGGTGCTCGACCGGGCCCGCAACGGGCCCGCGCCGGTGCACGCGTTCGTCGACAAAGGGGTCGATTTCGTGACCGCCGACTCGCTGCGTGACCTGGTGGCTGCGATGAACACCGTGCCCGCTGTCGAGCCGCTCGACCTCGCCATCGTCGAGGCCGAGGTCACCGCCCGCGACCGGGAAGTCGCCAACCGCTTCACCAAGGACAGCCAGATCACCGCGATCCGCGCGGCGCGCGGCTATCTGGCCGACCGCGTCAGCCGCGTCGTCGCTCCGCACCGGCTGACCGACCCCAAGGCCGGTCCGTTGATCGCGGTGAAACTGCACATTCTGACCCGCAAATCTCTGGGCGGCCTGCAGACCGACTTGGATTCGCAGGTGCTGCGGGCCGACGGCGAGGCGCTGCCCGGCCTGTACGCCGCAGGGGAGGCCGCGGGCTTCGGTGGCGGCGGGGTGCACGGCTACCGGTCGCTGGAGGGCACGTTCCTGGGTGGGTGTGTGTTCTCCGGGCGCGCGGCCGGCCGCGCCGCCGCGCGTGCGGTGAGCTAGCGAATCCGGCGCGAAAGGCGACATAGGCGGTGCCCGAACGCGCCCGATTCGCTCAGAACTCGGTGCCGCTCTCGGGTTCGAGGACCTGGAAGTCGGTGTCGGTCATCTCGGTGAGGCGGCCGTAGAAGATCGGTCGCGCGACCGGGTCGATGATGCCCTGGTGAATGGGCACGGCGTGGGTCGGCGCCACCGCGCGCAGGTAGTCCACCGCCTCGGAGATCTTCATCCACGGCGCCGCCGCCGGAGTGGCCAGCACCTCGACCGGCTCGTCGGGGACGAACAGAGCGTCGCCGGGATGCATCAGCTTCGCAGCGTGCTCGCCGTCGCCCACCAGGTAGGAGATGTTGTCGATCACGGGAAGCTCGGGGTGGATGACGGCATGCGTGCCACCGGTGCCGCGCACGGTGAGATGACCGATCGACAACTGGTCGCCGACATTGACGGCCTGCCAGGGCTCGCCGAGTTGGGCGGCGGTCTGCGGATCGGCGTACAGCGCGGCGTCCGGGTTCGCCTCGATCAGTGCCGGCAGCCGCTCGGTGTCGGCGTGGTCGGGATGCTGGTGGGTGACCAGGATCGCCGACAGACCGGTGATGCCCTCGAAGCCGTGGGAGAAGGTGCCGGGGTCGAACAGCACGGTGGTCTGCGAGCCCGACCCGTCGGGAAAGCTCGCCAGCAGGCAGGAATGGCCGAAGTGTGTGAGCTGCATGACCTCATGCATACCCGCTGCGGGCGCGCTGGTGTGCGCGGGGCGAGCACGCGGTGTCGCCGCAGGTAGAGTGATCGCCGTGGCAAAAGTGGTAGTGCACGTCATGCCGAAGACCGAAATCCTCGACCCCCAGGGGCAGGCCATCGTCGGCGCCCTGGGCCGGCTGGGTTTTGACGGTGTCTCCGACGTCCGGCAGGGGAAGCGATTCGAGCTCGAGGTCGACGAAGGCATCGACGACGAGAAGCTCGCCGAGATCGCCGAGTCTCTGCTGGCCAACACCGTCATCGAGGACTGGACGGTCAGCCGGGAGAGCGGCGCATGACCCGCGTCGGCGTCATCACGTTCCCCGGCACCCTCGACGACATCGACGCCGCCCGCGCGGTGCGGCTCGCCGGCGGAGAGGCGGTCAGCCTGTGGCACGCCGACCCCGACCTCAAGGGTGTCGACGCGGTCGTCGTTCCGGGCGGCTTCTCCTACGGTGACTACCTGCGGTGCGGGGCCATCGCCCGGTTCGCGCCGGTGATGGGCGAAGTGGTCGCCGCCGCCGGGCGGGGCATGCCGGTGCTGGGCATCTGCAACGGATTCCAGGTGCTCTGCGAGGCGGGACTGCTGCCCGGTGCGCTGACCCGCAACTCCGGGCTGCACTTCATCTGCCGCGACGTGTGGCTGGAGGTCGCCTCGAATTCGACGGCGTGGACGACGCGCTACGAGCAGGGCGCCGACCTGCTGGTGCCGCTGAAATCCGGCGAGGGCAGGTACGTGGCCGCGCAGAATGTGCTCGACGAACTCGAGGGCGAGGGACGCGTGGTGTTCCGCTACCGGGAGAACCTCAACGGGTCGATGCGCGACATCGCCGGAATCAGCTCCGCCAACGGTCGCGTCGTCGGGTTGATGCCGCACCCCGAGCACGCCACCGAAGCACTCACCGGCCCGTCCGACGACGGGCTGGGCCTGTTCTACTCCGCGCTGGACGCGGTCCTGGCCGCCTAGGGCGTCAGCGCGACCGACGCCTCGGCGGTGTAGCACAGGAACGTCATGGTCTCCTGCAGGTACAGCTGCACGGTCTCGGCGTCGTGGGACAGGTAGCCGATGGAGACGTCGGTACCCAGCTGGAGGTCGAAATCGCCTCCGCGGGTGGACATCACGAACGCACCGTCGATGGCGGGCGCCCAGATGATGTCACCGTCGACCAGGCGGTTGATGTGCTCGAGGATCGGATAGCCGTGCGCGGTGGTCTCGGCCACCTTGGTGTAGACGTCGGCCGACAGCAACACGCTGTAGGGGCCGTCCACCCCGGCAAGCCGCAACTCGCTGAGTGCCTGGGCGATCACGTCGGGAATCTCGCGCGGGTCGTCCGGCAACGCGAGCGCCGGGTTGGAACTGCACTTGCGGACGCCGCCGATGTGGGCCGCCTCGTATCCCTCGAAGATCGCCCGGTCCTCGACGAAGGCCAGCTTCTTGGCCGCGTCCTTGACCGGATCCCAGTCCGAATCCTGTGAGCCCCGCTCGACGTCGTCGATGTCGGCGCGCAGGACGGTGAACGGCACCCGCAGCCGTACCAGCGGTCGCGCATCCCGCAGGTGGGCGATCACACCGTCACCGGGAGCGGTGACATCCAGCAGGTGGCCGGTGCTCACCGCGGCGGTCACCGGACCGCCGGGCTCGCTGACGTCGACGACGCGACGGCCGGCGATGTGCCGCTTGAACGTGCGGGTGGCCTCCTGCTCGATCTCGGCCCAGGCGGCGTCGGTGACCGGTGCCAGTTCTCGGTACAGGTTGTTCATTGCGGTTGCCCTTTCAGACTGCCGATCGCCAGCGAGCCCGGATATGCCGGTGGCGGAGGAGGTGCGGGGGATGGCGCGAGCTCGATGCTCTCGGTCGGAAGCTCCGGGGGATCGTCGAGGAAATCGATGGTGGGGACGAAGAACAGCGATCCGGTCTCGGCGGTGGAGAAGTCGAGGATGCGGTCGGTGTTGCCCGGTGGATCACCGATGAACATGTTGACCAGCATCCGCTCGGTGACGGCGGGATCCGCGGCGTAGGCGATGTAGTACGTGCCCGACTCGCCGTCACCGAGGCTGCCGAACGGCATGTTGGCGCGCACCACCTGCAGCTCGTTGCCGTCCTCGTCCTCGATCGAGTTCAGTGCGACGTGCGAGTTGGCGGGTTTGACCGCGTCGTCGAGTTCGATGTCCTCGAGTTTGGTGCGGCCGATCACCAGTTCCTGCTCGGTGACGCTGAGCGCGTTCCACGCGTCCATGTCGTGGCGGTAGCGCTGCACGTGCACGTAGCTGGCGCCAGAGAACTCGGGGTCGTCGGCGCCGATCTGCACCGCGTCCACCGCATCCGGTCCGTTCGGATTCTCGGTGCCGTCGACGAAGCCCAGCAGGTCGCGCTGCTCGAAGAACTTGAACCCGTGCACCTCGTCGACGACGGTCACCGCGCCGTCCATCGCCGCGAGGACCCGGCCGCCGAGCTCGAAGCAGACGTCCAGCGAGCCGCCCTTGATGTGGAACAGCAGATCGCCCGGGGTGGACGGGGCGTGGTGGCGGGCGCCGGTGAGCTCCACGAACTCGTGCAGCCGGGCGGGCCGCGGACCGCAGAACAACCGGTCCCAGGCGGCCGAACCGATACCGGCGATCAGCCGCAACTGTGCGTCGGGCACCCGGAAACCGACCGCGCGGACCAGGCCGGACAGTTCCGCGAGGGCATCGCGGACCCGCGCGGGCGCCGACGGACTGTCGTTGATCGTCGCCACCAGGAAGATCGCCGCGGGACTGAGCGGGGTGAGAACCGGTTGCGGGCGGACCACATGATCACCCTAGCTGCACTTGATCTTGTTCTTGGGGTAAGGATGAGCTTGTTATGGCTGACTCTGCGCTGTCTCCGCTCGCGGCGACCGCCGACGGACTCTGTGATTTCGTCGACGCGTCCCCCTCGCCGTTCCACGTGTGCCGCACCGCGGCCGACCGGCTGCTGGCCGCCGGGTTCACCGAACTCTCCGAGAGTGACCCCTGGCCGGCGGTCGGAGATCACTTCGTCGTGCGGGCCGGCTCGCTGATCGCGTGGCGCTCCGGTGGGCCCGCCGACGCCGAGGCGTTCCGGCCGTTTCGGATCGTCGGTGCCCACACCGACAGCCCCAACCTGCGGGTCAAACAGCACCCGGACCGCTTCGTGGCGGGCTGGCAGGTGGTGGCGTTGCAGCCCTACGGCGGTGCGTGGCTGAACTCATGGCTCGACCGCGAGCTGGGTATCAGCGGCCGGCTGTCGGTACGGGCCGGCAATGCCGTCGAGCACCGGCTGGTCCGACTCGACGAGCCGTTGCTGCGGGTGCCGCAGCTGGCCATCCATCTCGCCGAGGACCGCAAGGCGGTCGAGCTCAACCCGCAACGCCACGTCAACGCGGTGTGGGGCGTGGGCGGTGGCACCCGGTCGTTTCTCGGCCATGTCGCCGACCGGACCGGCGTCGACGCCGCCGAGGTGCTCGGCTTCGACCTGATGACGCACGACCTGGCCCCGTCCCGGCGGGTAGGCGCCGATGGAGCGCTGGTCAGTGCTCCCAGGCTGGACAACCAGGCCACCTGCTACGCGGGACTGCAGGCGTTCCTGGCCGCTGCTGCCGGCGGCGCGGTGACGCCGGTGCTGGTGCTCTTCGACCACGAGGAGGTCGGCTCGCAGTCCGACCACGGAGCGCAGTCGGACCTGCTGCTGACCGTGCTGGAGCGGATCACCCTCGCCGCGGGCGGGGGACGGGAGGACTTCCTGCGCCGGCTGCCCGAATCGATGGTCGCCTCCGGCGACATGGCGCACGCCACCCACCCCAACTACCCGGACCGGCACGAACCCGGACACCTCATCGAGGTCAACGGCGGGCCGGTGCTCAAGGTGCAGCCCAACCTGCGCTACGCCACCGACGGACGGACCGCGGCCGCGTTCGCGCTGGCGTGCGCGCAGGCCGGGGTGCCGCTGCAGCGCTACGAACACCGCGCCGACCTGCCCTGCGGGTCCACCATCGGCCCCATGACCGCTGCCCGCACCGGCATCCCGACCGTCGACGTCGGAGCTCCGCAGTTGGCCATGCATTCGGCGCGTGAGGTGATGGGCGCGCAGGATGTCGCCGACTATTCCGCGGCGCTTCACGCATTTCTGTCACCGGGCTGACCTACAGTCGGCGCATGGCTCTGGATGTGGCGATGATCACCATCGACTGTGCCGACCCCGACGGCTTGGCCGTGTGGTGGTCCGAGGTCGTGGAGGGCGAGGTGAATGCTGTCGCGCCAGGCGAATTCGTCATGGTGGTGCGCCAGGGCGGACCGGCGCTGGGTTTCCAGCGCGTGCCCGATCCGACGCCCGGGAAGAACAAGGTGCACCTGGACCTGCACACCGCCGACAAGGACGCCGAGGTCGCGCGCCTGATCGGTCTCGGCGCCCGGGAGACCGGACGGCACAGCTTCGGCGAGGACTTCGACTGGGTGGTGCTGGCCGACCCCGAAGGCAACGCCTTCTGCGTCGCCGGAGGCTGAGTGGCCCCGCTGGCTAGACTGTCTCGGTGACGTCTGGGTTGACCCAAGAGGTGGATACCGTCGAACGGGCCGCCGCCACACCTGACCAGCCTCAGCCCTTCCGCGAGCTCGGGCTCAAGGATGACGAGTACGAACGGATCCGCCAGATCCTCGGGCGCCGCCCCACCGACGCCGAACTCGCCATGTATTCGGTGATGTGGAGCGAACACTGCTCCTACAAGTCCTCGAAGGTGCACCTGCGCTATTTCGGCGAGACCACCACCGAGGCGATGCGCTCGGCGATGCTCGCCGGCATCGGCGAGAACGCGGGCGTGGTCGACATCGGCGACGGGTGGGCGGCCACCTTCAAGGTGGAATCGCACAACCACCCCTCCTACATCGAGCCGTACCAGGGCGCGGCCACCGGGGTCGGCGGGATCGTCCGCGACATCATGGCGATGGGCGCGCGCCCGGTCGCGGTGATGGATCAGCTGCGCTTCGGTGCCGCCGATGCTCCCGACACCCGCCGCGTCGTCGACGGGGTCGTGCGGGGCGTCGGTGGTTACGGCAACTCGCTGGGACTACCCACCATCGGCGGCGAGACGGTCTTCGACGCCTGCTACGCCGGCAACCCGTTGGTCAACGCACTGTGTGTCGGGGTGCTGCGGACCGAGGACCTCAAGCTGGCGTTCGCGTCCGGCGCGGGCAACAAGATCATCCTGTTCGGTGCGCGCACCGGCCTCGACGGCATCGGCGGAGTGTCGGTGCTGGCGTCGGAGACATTCGGAGGCGACGAGTCCGGTTCTTCGGGGCGCAAGAAGCTGCCGAGCGTGCAGGTCGGTGATCCGTTCACCGAGAAGGTTCTCATCGAGTGCTGCCTCGAGCTCTACGCCAACGACCTCGTGGTCGGCATCCAGGACCTGGGCGGCGCTGGATTGTCCTGTGCCACATCGGAGCTGGCCTCCGCCGGGGACGGTGGGATGAGGGTCGAGCTGGACCGGGTGCCGCTGCGCGCGGCCAACATGACCCCCGCGGAGATCCTGTCCAGCGAATCGCAGGAGCGCATGTGCGCGGTGGTGACACCGGCCAACGTCGACGCCTTCCTCGAGGTGTGCCGCAAGTGGGACGTGCTGGCCACGGTGATCGGTGAGGTCACCGACGGGGACCGGCTCGAAATCACCTGGCACGGTGAGACGGTGGTGGACGTGCCGCCACGCACCGTCGCGCACGAGGGGCCCGTCTACGAGCGGCCCGTGGAGCGGCCGGACTCCCAGGACGCGCTCAACGCCGACACGTCGGTGTCTCTGCCCCGGCCCAGAACGGGCGACGAGCTGCGGGCCACGTTGCTGGCCATGATCGGCAGCCCGCACCTGTGCAGCCGGGCCTTCATCACAGAGCAGTACGACCGGTACGTGCGCGGCAACACGGTGCTCGCCGAACACGCCGACGGCGGGGTGTTGCGCGTCGACGAGAAAACCGGCCGCGGTATCGCGATCTCCACCGACGCTTCGGGCCGCTACACCAAGCTCGACCCCTACACCGGCGCCCAGCTCGCGCTGGCCGAGGCCTACCGCAACGTCGCGGTCACCGGTGCCACGCCCATCGCGGTGACCAACTGCCTGAACTTCGGATCCCCGGAGGACCCGGGCGTGATGTGGCAGTTCTCCCATGCGGTGCGGGGGCTGGCCGACGGCGCCGCGACGCTGGGCATCCCGGTCACCGGGGGCAACGTCAGTTTCTACAACCAGACCGGGACCACCGCGATCCTGCCCACCCCGGTGGTCGGCGTGCTCGGCGTGATCGACGACGTCACCCGCCGCATCCCCACCGGGCTGGGCAACGAGCCGGGGGAGACGTTGATCCTGCTCGGTGACACCCGCGACGAGTTCGACGGCTCGATCTGGGCGCAGGTCACCGCCGACCATCTGGGCGGCCGCCCGCCGGCGGTCGACCTGGACCGCGAGCGGCTGCTGGCCGAGGTGCTGACCGCGGCGTCGCGCGACGGGCTCGTCTCGGCCGCGCACGACCTGTCCGAAGGCGGCCTGATGCAGGCCGTGGTCGAAGCGGCCCTTGCCGGTGAAACCGGTTGCCGGCTGGTGCTTCCCGAGGGATGGGACCCGTTCGTCACATTGTTCTCCGAGTCGTCGGGGCGGGTGCTGGTCGCGGTGCCGCGCACCGAGGAGAGCCGGTTCACTGCGATGTGCGAGGCGCGGGGCCTGCCCGCGAACCGTGTGGGCGTGGTCGACCAGGGCCCCGAGACCGCCGAGCCGGTGATCGAGGTGCAGGACCTGTTCACGGTGACCCTGGCCGAGGTGCGGCGGACGTGGGAAGGCGTGCTGCCCGGATTGTTCGGGTAACCGGGTTGGTCGAGTGACGGCAGTCCTGGAGCGCGACCGGACCGACAGGCACCCCGCCTTGCTGTGGGCGTGGCGGCTGCTGCGGCTGGATTTCACCGGGATCGCGTTCGCGGCGCTGTTCTTCTGTCTTTCGCTCACCCCGTCCCTGCTGCCCCGCGACTGGCTGTTCGCCGGTCTCATCGGCGGCATCAACGCCGCGATCGGCTACGGCATCGGCGTGTTCGTCGTCAAGATGGTTCGCCGATTCCTGGTCGCCGGCCGCGGCTGGCGGCGGCCGCCGCCGCGCGTCGCCGCGACCGCCAAAGCCGTGACGGTGATCGTGGCGGTCGGGGCGAGTGTGCTGATGGTGATACCCGCCGCCGCGTGGCAACGCCAGGTGTCGACGCTGATGGGGATGCAGGGGCCCAGCACGCTGAGCTATTTGCGCACGCTGGTGATCGCGGCGGCCGTCGGCGCCCTCTGCGTCGCCGGTGCCCGGCTGCTGCTGGACCTGATCAAGACGATGGCGCGGTTCTTCATCCGGCGCTGGCATCTCAGCGACGAGCTGGCGTTGTTCATCGGCACGGCCATCGTGGTGGTGCTGGTCATCACGTTGGTCAACGGGGTGCTGCTGCGGGGCTTCCTGGCCGGGGCCAACCGCATCTTCCAGCCCCAGAACTCCACCACCGAGGCGGGGGTGGTCCAGCCGCTGGAAGCCGAAAGATCCGGCAGCCCGGAGTCTTTCGCGCCGTGGGACACACTGGGCTACCAGGGTCGCACGTTCGTGGCCACCGGGCCGCACGCCGACGAGCTGACCCGGCTCAACGGCGCCCCGGCCACCGAGCCCATCCGCGTCTACGCGGGGTTGCAGACCGCCGAGTCCGACGAAGCCCGCATGGCGGTGCTGCTGAGCGAACTCGAGCGGACCGGCGCGTTCGAGCGGGAGGTCCTCGTCATCGTGCCGACCACCGGTACCGGCTGGATCAACCCGACCGCCGCCGCGGCGATCGAGATGATGTACAACGGTGACACCGCGATCGTCGGTTCGCAGTACTCGTATCTGCCGAGCTGGATCTCTTTCCTTGCCCACCAACAGAAGTCGATGGAGGCGGGGCGGATGATGATCGACGCCATCCACGACCGGTGGGTGCAGCTGCCCGAGAGCGAGCGTCCCAGGCTGCTGCTCTACGGCGAAAGCCTGGGATCGATGGCCGGGCAGGGCGCGTTCGACTGGTTGCCCGACATCTCCCGGATGGGTTTCTCGTCGGTGCTGTGGGTGGGGCCGCCCAACGCCAGCCCGCTGTGGCACGGCTTGACGGTGCGCCGCGACCCGGGCACGCCGGAGGTAGAACCCCGCTACGACGACGGCCGCACCGTGCGGTTCTCGCAGGGCAACGACGCGGCCGCGATCGCGGCGGACACCGCACCACCCTGGGAGGGCACCCGCGTGCTGTTCCTGCAACACGCCTCCGATCCGATCGTCTGGTGGTCGCAGGACCTGCTGTTCACCCGTCCCGACTGGCTGTCCGAGCCGGCGGGCCGGGACCGCACCGCATCCATGCGGTGGTACCCGATCGTCACGTTCTGGCAGGTCGCCGCCGACCTGACGAACGCGGTGTCGGTCCCCGGCGGACACGGACACAACTACGGCGACTTCATCGTCGACGGATGGGCGGGCGTCGCGGCCCCCGAGGGATGGAGTCGCTCGGACACCGAGCGGATCCGCACCGCGCTCGACGCGGCCGAACCCGTCGGCAGCAGCAAATGATCGGCGGCGGATGACGCGGCAGTCGGTGGGTGTGGGTGCTCTGACCGCAGCGCTCATCGGGTGGAAGTTCGTGACGGCACGGATCCCGGCGCGCTGGCATCCGCTGCCCCACGTGTTGTTCGGCACCACCGTGTGGGCGCTCAGCGGCGCATCGCCCCTGGGATTGCGGCCGCCTGCGCTGTGGTCGGGGTTGCGCTGGGGCGCATCGGCGGCGGCGCCGGTGGTGTTCGCGGTCGCGGTCGGCACCGCGATCCCCGCCGTGCGCGAGGGCATGGCGGTGCAGAAGCTGCCGTCTCCGGTCAGCCACTGGCTGCTGGTGCGCATCCCCGTGGGCACAGTGTGGTCCGAAGAAGTGGCGTACCGGGCGAGCCTGAGCATCCTGGCCGCCCACGTGTTCGGCAAACCCGCCGGCCGCGCTTTTGCCGCGGCCGCATTCGGACTGTCGCACGTACCTGACGCGCGGGCCACCGGGCAGCCGGTGATCCTGACGGTCCTGGCCACCGGCACGGCCGGCTGGATCTTCGGGTGGCTGTTCGGCAAGTCCAGCAGCGTTGCTGCGCCGATGCTGGCACATCTGGCGGTCAACGAGGCCGGAGCCGTTGCTGCGCTGGCTGTTCAGCGCCGACGTCGCTCTCGTGCGTGAGATCGGCATCGTTCTCTAGATTGTGGCTGTGCCTCGCAACGTCGACCCCGTCGCCACCCGCGCCGCGGTGGCAGCACTGGCGGACTGGCTGCGCGATGACACCGCCGCGGCCCCTGAGCGCGCGCAACTCGCCGACGCGGTCCGTCTCACGGCCAGAACCCTGGCGGCCCTGGCGCCGGGCGCCGCCGTCGAAGTCCGTATCCCGCCGTTCGTGGCAGTGCAGTGCATCGAGGGGCCTCGGCACACCCGCGGCAATCCGCCGAACGTGGTCGAAACCGATCCGCGGACCTGGCTGCAGCTCGCCGCCGGCCTGCTGACGGTGTCCGATGCCGGCGACGCGGGCCGGCTGAGCCTGTCGGGATCCCGTGCCACCGAGATCGCGGCGTCGCTGCCGCTGGTCCGACTGCCAGAGTGACGAAAACAACATCCCGCCAACGGAGTCCGGCTGCAGTCCGGACCCGACTCCGGGAATCGCGACCCGTCGATTCCGCGTTTTCCAGCTGTTCACCGTAGACTGGGTCCCGTCACCCACCGCCCCCAGGGAGCACTGTTGACTGAGGCCGCTGAGCACGCCGAGCAGGTAGACAACGAGCCCAGAGAAGAATGCGGCGTCTTCGGGGTCTGGGCGCCCGGCGAGGAAGTGGCGAAGCTCACGTACTACGGGCTGTATGCGCTACAACACCGCGGGCAGGAAGCGGCGGGCATCGCGGTTGCCGACGGTTCGCAGGTCCTGGTGTTCAAGGATCTGGGTCTGGTCAGCCAGGTTTTCGACGAGCAGACACTGGCCGCGATGCACGGTCACGTCGCCGTCGGACACTGCCGGTACTCCACCACGGGATCCACCACCTGGGAGAACGCACAGCCGGTGTTCCGCAACACCGCCGCGGGCACCGGGGTGGCTCTCGGCCACAACGGCAATCTGGTCAACACCACCGAGTTGGCGGCCCGGGCCCGCGAAGAGGGGCTGATGGGTAGCCGTGGGGCCGCCACCGCCACCACCGATTCGGACATCCTGGGTGCATTGCTCGCCCACGGCGCCGCGGACTCGTCGCTGGAGCAGGCCGCCCTGGAGTTGCTGCCGACGGTGCGCGGCGCGTTCTGCCTGACGTTCATGGACGAGAACACCCTCTATGCCGCCCGCGACCCGTACGGGGTGCGGCCGCTGGCGCTGGGCCGACTGGACCGCGGCTGGGTGGTGGCCTCCGAAACCGCCGCACTCGACATCGTCGGCGCGTCGTTCGTGCGGGACATCGAACCGGGTGAACTGCTGGCCATCGACGCCGACGGGGTCCGCTCCACCCGCTTCGCGCCCCCGTCGCCGAAGAACTGTGTGTTCGAGTACGTCTACCTGGCCCGCCCCGACAGCACGCTGGCCGGGCGTTCCGTGCACGGCACCCGGGTCGACATCGGTAGGCGGCTGGCACGCGAGAAGCCCGTCGACGCCGATCTGGTAATCGGGGTGCCAGAGTCGGGGACCCCGGCAGCAGTGGGGTACGCGCAGGAATCCGGCATCCCCTACGGCCAGGGTCTGATGAAGAACGCCTACGTCGGCCGGACGTTCATCCAGCCGTCGCAGACGATCCGCCAGCTCGGTATCCGGCTCAAACTCAACCCGCTGCGCGAGGTGATCCGCGGCAAGCGACTGATCGTGGTCGACGACTCGATCGTGCGCGGCAACACCCAGCGCGCGCTGATCCGCATGCTGCGCGAGGCCGGTGCGGTCGAGGTGCATGTGCGGATCGCCTCACCGCCGGTCAAGTGGCCGTGCTTCTACGGCATCGATTTTGCGACCCCGGCAGAGCTCATCGCCAACGCGGGCAACGCGGACTCCGACGAGGCGGAGACACTCGAAGCGGTGCGACACGCCATCGGCGCCGACTCGCTGAGCTACATCTCCCAGCAGGGCATGATCGCCGCGACCGAGCAGCCTGCCTCACGGTTGTGCTCGGCATGTTTCGACGGCAACTACCCGATCGAGCTGCCCGGCGAGACCGCCCTGGGGAAGAACGTCATCGAGCACATGCTGGCCACCGCGGCACGCACCGGGGTGCCGATCCAGGCGCAGAACGACAACGCGTCGGCACTACGCCGGCCCTAGCGGCGTCATCGATCCAGCGCCGGCCCTAGCGGCGTCATCGACTCAGCGCCGGCCCTAGCGGCGTCATCGATCCAGCGCCGGCCCTAGCGGCGTCATCGATCCAGCGCCGGCCCTAGCTCATTCCGGCGCGGTGGGGCTGAACCGCAGCAGGTGCCGTCGGCCGCCTTCGCCGCCGGAGCCCTCCGAACTCAGCGCCTGGCGCACCGAATCGAGATAGCCGGTCAGACCACCCGGCGGTCGCGGGATCACGGTGTCGATGTCGTGCTCATGGCACACCGCGTCGCATTCGAGCGATTCGACCAGCGGACGGGCCAGCCCCGAGGGGATCGGGGTGACCAGCCCCACCCACCAGCTCGCGATCGTCGGCGTCAGGAACGGCAGCACCACCATCACTCGCCGCCGGAGCCCGGCCACGTCGGCGTACCCCTGCATCGCGTCGCCGTACTCCATGGCGTCCGGCCCGCCGATGTCCCAGGTACGGGACTCGGGCACCTGCGCGGTGGCCGCCTCGGCCAGGTAGTACAGCACGTCGCCGATGGCGATCGGCTGGATCATGTTGTGCACCCACTTCGGGGTGGTCATCACCGGGAGCCGGTCGGTCAGGTGACGGACCATCTCGAACGACGCCGAACCCGACCCGATCACGATGCCGGCCTGCAGCACGACCGCTTCCACGGATGACTCCATCAGGATCTCGCCGACCTCGACCCGCGAGGCGAGGTGGCGCGACAGCGACGTACCGGGCGGATGCAGCCCGCTGAGGTACACCACCCGGCGCACCCCGGCCTCCTTGGCGGCGGCGGCCACGTTCTGCGCCGAACGCCTCTCCTCGGCGACGAAGTCGCGCGACGTGCCCATCGAATGGACCAGGTAATAGACGACGTCCATGCCCTGGAACGCCGCGGTCAAGGATTCGGGTTCGGTCAGATCCCCGCGCACGACCTCGACCTGGTCGCGCCAGTCGGCGCGGTCGAGTTTGGCGGGTTTGCGCGCCATCGCCCGGACCTGGTGGCCGCGGCGGAGCAGTTCGGGCACCAGGCGGCCCCCGATGTAGCCGGTCGCGCCCGTCACCAGGCACTGAAGTTGAGCCGTCACTACCGCTCCGTCCGTCGATGTCGCCGAAATGCTCTGTAGAGGCTTTCGTTGCCGATGCGGACCTGGATTGCCCGCAACCCCACCCGACTAACCGCGCGGGAACCCCACAATGATCGGTATGGCGTTCCGGGGATGGCCGATCGAAGCCGTCGAGTTCTACGAAGGCCTCGAGGCCGACAACTCCAAGGTGTACTGGCAGGAGCACAAGGCGGTCTACGAACGGCAGGTCAAGGCGCCGATGGAAGAGCTGCTGGCCGAACTGGCCGACGAGTTCGGCGAGGGCAGACTGTTCCGGCCCTACCGCGACGTGCGGTTCAGCGCCGACAAGACGCCGTACAAGACCACCTGCGCGGCCACCCTCGGCAGTGGGTACGTGTCCTTCTCCGCCGACGGCCTGTCGGTGGGCAGCGGGCTCTACATGCCCGAACCGGCGGCGCTGACGCGCTTCCGCGCCGCTGTTGACGCCGACGACACCGGTGCCGAACTGGCGGCCATCGTCGCCGACCTGCACCGAGCCGGCTATCAGACGATGGCCCACGAGGTGCTCAAGACAGCGCCCCGTGGCTTTCCCAAGGATCATCCGCGCATCGAGCTGCTGCGCCACAAAGGCATCGCGATGATGAAATCGTGGCCCGTCGGTGCGTGGCTCGGCACCCGCAAGGCCAAGGATCGCGTGGTCACCGCGCTGCGCGCGGCCGCGCCGCTCAACGAATGGCTGAATCGCCACGTCGGCTGACGACCGGTGCATACCGGCCGCAGTCGCCGAACGGTAACCTTTGTCTCGATGACCGAGCGCGCCGAACAACACGGCATTTCCTATGCGTCGGCAGGAGTGGACATCGAAGCCGGTGACCGCGCCGTCGAACTCTTCAAGCCGCTAGCCCAGAAGGCCACCAGGCCCGAGGTACGCGGCGGCCTGGGCGGCTTCGCGGGCATGTTCGCGCTCCGCGGCGACTACCGGGAGCCGCTCCTGGCCTCGTCAACGGACGGCGTGGGAACCAAGCTGGCGGTCGCACAGGCCATGGACAAGCACGACACGGTCGGCATCGACCTGGTCGCCATGGTCGTCGACGACCTCGTGGTGTGTGGAGCCGAGCCGCTGTTCCTGCAGGACTACATCGCCGTCGGACGCACCGTGCCCGAACGGGTCGCCGAGATCGTCTCCGGAATCGCCGACGGTTGCGTGCTGGCCGGGTGCGCGCTGTTGGGTGGGGAGACCGCCGAACACCCCGGCCTGATGGCACCGGATCACTACGACATCTCAGCGACCGGGGTCGGCGTCGTGGAGGCCGACGACGTGTTGGGACCCGACCGGGTCAAACCCGGCGACGTGCTCATCGCGATGGCCTCGACCGGGCTGCATTCCAACGGGTACTCGCTGGCCCGCCACGTGCTGCTCGAGATCGACCACATGAATCTGGCCGGTCACGTCGAGGAGTTCGGCAGAACCCTGGGTGAGGAATTGCTCGAGCCCACCCGCATCTACACCAAGGACTGCCTGGCGCTGGCAGCCGAGACGCAGGTGCGGACCTTCTGCCATGTCACCGGCGGGGGTCTGGCCGGCAACCTCGAGCGGGTGATTCCGCACGGCCTGGTGGCCGAGCTGGACCGGGGCACCTGGACGCCTGCACCGGTGTTCGGCATGATCGCCCAGCGCGGGCGCATCGAGCGTGCCGAGATGGAGAAGACGTTCAACATGGGCGTCGGGATGGTGGCCGTGGTGGCTGCCGAGGACACCGACCGTGCGCTGGCCGTGCTGACCGCGCGTCACCTGAACTGTTGGCCCCTCGGAACCGTCATGAAGGGCAGCAAGGACGGGTCACGCGCCGAGCTGGTGGGTCAACACCCCAGATTCTGAACACCCCAGATTCTGAACACCCCAGATCCTGAATAACCCGGATCCTGAAGAACAAAGCGCCGACCGGCGCTCGATCAGCGCCGCCAGTCGTCCTCGTCCGCCCAGCCTTCGTCGGGTGCACCGTCGCTGCCGTTGAAACGGTCATCGTCGGAAGCGCCTGACAGCTCGCGCTGAAGCCGCTCGAAATCGGTCTGCGGTGAGCTGTATTTGAGCTCACGAGCAACCTTGGTCTGCTTTGCCTTTGCCCGGCCGCGGCCCATGGGGGAACCCCCTCGCGCAATAACGGAGCGGCCCAATGAACAGGCGGCTCCGATCTGAGTGTGTTTATTTTCCTGTCCACACCTTACCGTGCCGGAGGCCGTGGTGCTGGCAGGCCCGGGTGCTCAGAGTCCTGTGGTCCTGCTCACCGTGTTCCGCGGAGCCGCTCGACGGCCAGCCTGCCTGCGCCGACCGCGTCGGCGGGTGGCACAGAATCCGGGTCGATAGCCGCGGGGACGGCGGACTCGCCCCCGGTGGTCAGCTCGGTATCCGCCGGCAGGCCACGCTTGACCAGGACCAACGCGATGAGCCCCTCATCGACGTGGTCGACGACGGTGCCCAACCGACCTACGGGGCGACCCGCCGCCAGTAGAGGGTCGCCGGGCGCGGGACGGTCGGCGGCGCCGTCGAGGTGCAGCAGCACCAGCATGCGGGGCGGTTTGCCCAGGTTGTGGACTCGCGCGACGGTCTCCTGCCCGCGGTAGCAACCCTTCTCCAGATGCACCGCGCCGACACCGGGACCGCCGATCCAACCCGCTTCGTGCGGAATCGTCCGCTCGTCGGTGTCGACTCCCAGCCGCGGGCGCAGCTCGGTGACACGATGCGCCTCATAGGCCCAGACCCCGGCCGGGCGCACCCCGGCGGCGACCAGCCGTTTGCGCAGGTCCGCAGCTTCAGATGTCGGGACCAGGACGTCCAGCTCGGGGATGGTGCTCGGGATGCGGCGCACGAAGCCACCGCCGGGCAGCGCGACCGCGGTGCTTTCCGCAGGCAACGTCGTCACCCCGAGTGCGGCGAGCACCGCGGGATCGGCGACCCCCGGGCCGAGCAGCGTCAACACCGCCAGATCGGCCGGCTCGACCGTCACGTCAGCCCAGAAGATCATCTTGCGCAGGAAGCCGAGCAGGGCCTCGCCACGCCATCCCTCGGTATCGAGAACGGTTCGTTCGGCCAGCTCGGTCTGCCACCAGTGATCCTCGACACGGCCCTGCCCGTCCAAGCTCAGGTTCTGGGTGACCGCGCCCTCCGGCAGCGCACTGACGTGCTGGCTGGAGATGGTGTGCAGCCAGGACTGACGTTCCGGGCCGGTCAGCGACAGCACTGTGCGATGCGACCGGTCGATGACCACCGCGCCGTCAGCGGCGGCGCGCTGTTCGCCGAACGGGTCACCGTGATGCCACACCGCGCCGGCGTCGGGTCCGGGGTCGGGAGCGGGAACTGCAGACATCCCTCAACTCTACGATTGCTTCATGGCTGATACCCCGGGCGTCGTCGTCACCCTCGACGGGCGCCTGCACGATCCACGGCAGCCGCTGCTGTATGCCGACGACCTGGCGGCGGTCCGCGGCGACGGGGTCTTCGAGACGCTGCTGATCCGCCAGGGTGCTCCCTGTCTGCTCGAGGCTCACCTGGCGCGGCTGGCCCAGTCCGCCCGCATGGCCGACCTCCCGGATCCGGAACCGGCGAGCTGGCGGTCGGCGGTGCAGATCGCGACCGAGCGTTGGCTCGCCGACGGTGGCGGTGAAGGCGTGCTGAGGCTCGTCTACAGCCGCGGTCGTGAGCACGACCCGACCGGCACCTCCTACGCGACCGTCGGGCCGGTCCCGGACCGGGTGGCGCAGGTGCGCCGCCACGGCCTGGCGGCGATGCTGCTCGACCGGGGACTGCCCGCGGTCGGAGTCGACAGCATGCCGTGGCTGCTCGCCGGCGCCAAGACGCTGTCGTACGCGGTCAACATGGCCGCGCTGCGCCATGCCGAACGCCACGGCGCAGGAGACGTCGTGTTCGTCAGCGCCGAGGGCCAGATCCTGGAGGGGCCCCGCTCCACCGTGGTGATCGCCACGACCTCGGAGGACGGCCGCAGCTGCCTGCTCACGCCGCCGCCCTGGTACCCGATTCTGCGGGGAACCACTCAGCAGGCGCTGTTCGAGGTCGCCCGGACCAAAGGCTACGACTGCGACTACCAGGCGTTGACCCCGGCGGATCTCTATGCCGCAGAGGGGGTTTGGCTGGTGTCCAGCATCACGTTGGCGGCCCGTGTCCACACCCTCGACGGCAGGCCGCTGCGGTCGGCCCGGCTGGCCGACGAGATGGCCGCGTTGATCGACGCCGCGATCCTGCACGATCGCTGAGAGATTAAATCGGTTGTCGCGGTGGCGAAGCGCGGGTACGGTCGCCTGTACACAGGGAAGGAGGTGGTCCGACAAATTGAGTGACTTATGGACATGTGAGGTGGCTGCGAGCTAGCAGCGCCGGGAAGCGCTCGACGCACCTGTGCGCGCTGGCGAATTCCCCGCAGTCACCCGGCCCCCGAGCCCCTCAGCCTTGTCCGGCGAGGAACCACGGCTCGGGGGCCGCTCCATGTCTGCCGGGAGCCGAGAGGTGAGCTGAGAGGGCTGCTAGCCCGCGGGACCGGGTGCCAGGGACGAACACTCCGACATCGCCTCGTGCCACGTCTGAACATCCACGCCGGGAGGGGGTCCCGGCATCGGGCCGGGACCCGCGGAGACGCCGTGCTCGCGGAGGCAATACGCGAGGGAGCCGTGGCCGACGCTGGGCACCGCCGAAGTCGGGGTGGATTCGGAACCGGGCTCACCCGCCGGTTCGGCCGAGCCCGAACATGCGGCCACGGTGGCTGCGGCGGCCAACACCGCCAACACTCTGATGCGCCGCACTAGCCGATGAACCTCGACAGCCGGGCCGACAGATGCGGCACGAGTCCGCCGTCGGCGTCCACCCGCTCCTCGACATAGGCCAGATCGCCGCCCTCGACGATGCCGTAGAGCCGTTTGGCGCCGCCGACGAGGAGCCCCGACTTGCTGCGGGCCAACGCATCGGTCACCAGTTCCCACGAGGACTGATTGAGCGGATGGCCGTAGAACAGCTCGATGTACCCCGCCGAATGGGCCAGCAGCAGCTCGATGGCCTGGGATTCGTTCGGATCAGCGGGGTCGGTGACGAACCGCCAGAAGCCGGTCTCACGCAGATCGGGCTTGTCGTACTCGCCGTACTCGTCCAGCCGCCAGGACCGGGCCTCCCAATTCAGGTAGTCACCACCGTCGTGCGAGACGACGATCTGCTGGCCGAACCGGTAATCGCCGTCCTTGCCGCGGCCCTCGCCCTCGCCACGCCAGACACCGACCAGCGGAAGCAGTGCGAGCAGCGCATCATCCAGATCGGCGCCTTCGCGAAGATTGGCGGTGTCGGGCGGCAGCGGCAGGTCACCGAATGCGGGGATGTTGCGTGCGGCAGTCTCCTTGGCGCGTGCCGCGGCTGCGGCGACCGCCTCGTCGCCGGAACTCACGACTCGTCGGTGATGAGGCGGTACACCGCGTACAGCGCGAACCAGGTGATCACCACGACCGCCACGACCAGCAGAATCTCGAAGAACAGCACCACGGCAGAAAAGTCTAGCCGCCCGCGGCCGACCGTTCCCGGCGGCTACGGCCTTGCCGGCCGCGACGCCCCGTCAGCAGAGCTGCTTCAGCTGACCTTGTACTCGTACTCGGGGCAGAACGAGCCGGTCGCGGCGCCGATGAAGTAGCCCGCCTGATAGTCCGACCAACTGGTGACGCTGGTCAGATCGGCGACCTCCTGCTCGAAGGTGGCCCCGTTGGCCCAGTCCTGGCAGACGGCGTACCCGGTCTCGATGACCTGCTGGGTCTTGTCCTCCGGCCAGGTGATGCCACCGCCGGAGATGACGGTCAGGAAATCGTCCTCGGGTGCGGCCAGCGCCGCCGGCGCGCCCAGCAGCACCACCGCCCCGAACGATGCGGACAACCAGGCGATCGTGATCTTCATCTCTCGGGTCCTTGCGCTACGCGCGACTCGCCGCGCGGTGAGTGGGGCAACCCGCGCCGAACAGCGCGGGAAGTCCCCATATCGTCGCTGACGACCACTGAATTCGCAGCACTTTCCCAGCAAGAACGACGGAACACACGACTAACGGCGGGTGAAACCGTGCCCTGCAGGTGTGCGTGACTCCGTCACGCTTCGCCCGGTTTGCGTGACTCCGTCACGCTTCGCCCGGTTTGCGTGACTCCGTCACGCTTCGGCCAAACTGCGTGACTCCGTCACGCTTCGCCCGGTTTGCGTGACTCCGTCACGCGACCTTGACGTCGACCTCGTGGATCCCCGCGCCCGTCGGCGCCACGGTGGCATCGCCGTTGCCGACCTTCGACAGCGCGCGCAGCGTCCAGGTGCCCGGCGCGGCGAAGAAGCGGAAGTCGCCGGTCGCCGACGCGACGACCTCGGCGGTGAACTCGTCAGAGCCGTCGAGCAGACGCACGAACGCCCCGCCTACCGGCTGACCCGAACCGTCGACGACGCGGCCGGTGATCACCGTTTCCTTCTCCAGGTCCACGCCCGCGGGCAACGCCTGTCCTTGTTTCGGTGCAGAGCACATGATCAACTTCCCAACTCGATCGGGGCGCCCACCAGGGAGCCGTATTCCGTCCAACTGCCGTCGTAGTTCTTCACGTTCTTGTGGCCCAGCAGCTCCTGCAGCACGAACCAGGTGTGTGAGGAGCGCTCACCGATACGGCAATACGCGATGGTCTCCTTCTCACCGTCCAGCCCGGCGTCGGCGTACAACTTGGCCAGGTCCTCGTCGGACTTGAAGGTGCCGTCCTCGTTGGCCGCCTTGCTCCAGGGAACGTTGATGGCGCTGGGAACATGCCCGGGACGCTGGCTCTGCTCCTGCGGCAGGTGTGCCGGGGCGAGAATCTTGCCGGAGAACTCGTCGGGCGAGCGCACGTCGACCAGGTTCTTGGTGCCGATCGCGGCGATCACCTCGTCGCGGAACGCGCGGATCGAGTTGTCCGGGTCCTTGGCGGTGTAGCTGGTCTCCGCGCGGGTCACCGCGTCGGTGGACAGGGGGCGGGCGTCGAGCTCCCACTTCTTGCGGCCGCCGTCGAGCAGCTTCACGTCCTGGTGGCCGTACAGCTTGAAGTACCAGTAGGCGTAGGCCGCGAACCAGTTGTTGTTCCCGCCGTAGAGGATCACGGTGTCGTCGTTGCCGATACCGCGCTCCGACAGCAGCTTGGAGAACTGCGCCGCGTCGACGAAGTCACGCCGAACGGGATCCTGCAGGTCGGTTTTCCAGTCGAGCTTGACGGCGCCGGGGATGTGCCCGGTGTCGTAGGCGCTGGTGTCTTCGTCGACCTCGACGAAGACGGTATTCGGCGCGTCGAGATTGCTCTCGGCCCAGTCTGCTGTGACCAGGACGTCGGAGCGTGCCATGAAGGAAATCCTTTCGGTTGCCGGTCAGGTGTTATCGGGTGGTGCGGAAGAGGAGCGCCCAGCAGTCACCGCAACAGCGGCGCTGATGATCGGGTTCGGCATATGCCACATGGTTGTGCTCCTGTTGGGTTGTCAGATCGCTGGCGCGGCAGATCGCCGTGGCCGCTCGCAGAGCGCTACGCAGAAGAAGGCGCGCGGCTACTCAGCAGCTGCGACAACAACAGAAACAACCCGCAACGCGGCACAGATCCACTGCGCGGCGCTTCGTGAGCACGAGCTCGAGGCGGGCTGACACGGCAGTCAGCTTACCCAATGACCGGGTGATCAAGCCAACAGTGGCTCCACTGCACCCCGCAGCTCAGCTGCCGTCGCCACGCCGGACGCGCGGTAATGTTGCCGGCCCTCGCTGTCGAAGACGAACGTCGTCGGCAGCGACAACACCGAGAGTTGGCGTGCAGCTTCAGGATCGGCATCCATGTCGATCTCGACGTGCGCGACGGCGGGCAGCTCGGCGCACACCTCCTCGACCACCCGGCGCAACGCGACGCAGGGCCCACACCATTCGGCCGTGAAATGTACGATCGTGGGCCCCGAGCGTGACAACCCGAACGCGGCCGGGTCGACGAAGGTGGCTTCGGGAACGTCGCGGCTCAGCCCGGCGCGCAGACGCAGCAGCTGACTGACGACGAACCCGAGGCCGACGACCGCGATCAGGATCGCCACGACGAAGATCCACGAGACGCTCATGACGACCGGAACCCGGCGAGGTCGATGATCCTGTCGTCGGTGATGCCCTCGATGATCACGTCGGAGCCGCGGGCGCCCTGATGGGTCGGGGCGACGCCGAACGGCAGCTGTTGCTCGGGCAGACCGGCCGAGAACGCGGCCAGCACCGCGGGCAGTTGATCCTCCGCGACGTCCTGGTCGGCGGTGCCGGGCCCGGTCAGCACGTCCGTCGCGGTGAACACCAGGGTGGTCTGGTCCGGTCCGGCCATCGACAGGTCCACCGAGACGCTCACCCTCTCGGTCACGCCGGCCTTGTCGGGGGTTCCGGTGAACACCAGCCCGCGCGGGGCGGAGATTCCGGATTCGGTGACTTTCGCGGCGTCCTCGTCGGTCGGGGCTTCGACGAGCAGGTCGGTGATACCCATGAACCGGCCCAGGTGTGTCGAGTCGATGATGATCCGGCTCTCCAGTTTCTCGACCGACAGCGTCGCGTCGGGCGGCACCAACCAGGAATCGCCGAGCCTTACCGAATGCAGCGTGGCTTCCAGCGACGCCTTGCCCACCACGGGGTGATCAACACCACTGGCCTTGATCTCGACCTCGTCGTAGTGCTCGGCCATGGCCTGCGGGATGAACGGGAAACCCAGGATCGCCACCGACGGGTCGGAGGTCAGGTCCGCCGCGCTGCGCACGCTTCTGGCCAGGCGGTATTCGGCATAGATCGCCGCTCCGAAGTCTGTACCGACGGCGCCGACCACGACAGCGGCCAGGACCGCGGAGATGCCGATCACGAGCTTGCGCACCCCGACATTGTCGCCCACACGGTGCGCAAGTCAGGTTCGGCTCGGCTTACCGGCAGGTGGCGCGCTATCCTCAGAGAGCTATCGGCCGGGTAACGGCCGTGTGTCAGGCATGAATCTGGGAAGTCACCGCGACATGGTCGTCCCGGCGAGATCCCGGCGAGAGATCTCCACGACTGTTGGAGGGCCAGTTGGACCTACTCCTACTGACGGTGGACCCGCATCCCGAATCGGTTCTGCCTTCACTGTCACTGCTTGCCCACAACGTGCGGACCGCGCCGACCGAGGTGTCGTCGCTGCTGGAAGCCGGCACTGCGGACGTCGCCATCGTCGACGCCCGCACCGATCTGGCCGCTGCGCGCGGTCTGTGCCGTCTGCTGGGCACCACGGGGACCTCCGTGCCCGTCGTCGCGGTGGTCAACGAAGGTGGCCTGGTGGCCGTCAACGTGGAATGGGGACTCGACGAGATCCTGCTTCCCGGTACCGGCCCGGCCGAGATCGACGCCCGGTTGCGGCTGCTGGTGGGCCGCCGCGGCGGCATGGCCAGCCAGGAGAACGTCGGCAAGATCAGCCTGGGTGAACTGGTCATCGACGAGGGCACCTACACCGCCAGGCTGCGCGGTCGTCCGCTGGATCTGACGTACAAGGAGTTCGAGCTCCTCAAATACCTCGCCCAGCACGCCGGGCGCGTCTTCACGCGCGCACAGTTGCTGCAGGAGGTGTGGGGTTACGACTTCTTCGGCGGCACCCGCACCGTCGACGTCCACGTGCGTCGGCTGCGCGCGAAGCTGGGCCCCGAATACGAGTCGCTCATCGGTACGGTCCGCAACGTCGGCTACAAGGCGGTCCGGCCCGCGCGGGGCCGCCCGTCGGCTGCCGGATCGGACCTCGACGACGACCTCGATTCCGAGGCCGGCGACGACTACGACGGGGCAGACAGCATCGACGGATTCGACCACGGCGGGGTGCCCGAAGCCTTGGACAACGCGTTGCGTAGTCAGTGACTCCCGCGCCATTCCGGGTCGACTGGACAGAGCGGCTGTCCGCCGCCGACCAGCAGTTGGTTCGCGATCTGATCGCCGCTGCCGAGGCAGCGGACGGAGTGGCCCCGGTCGGTGACCAGGTCCTGCGCGAACTCGCACACGACCGAACTCGGCACCTGCTCGCGACCGAGGGCGACGGAGTGGCCGCCTACCTCAACCTCGCGCCCGCCGACGACGCCAACCCGGCGATGGCGGAGCTGGTCGTGCATCCGGACGTGCGGCGGCGCGGCATCGGGACGGCGATGCTGCGCACCGCCCTGCCCGTCGGTGGGCCCGGCACGCGGGTGTGGGCCCACGGCAATCTCGAGCCGGCACGGGCCACCGCCGCGGCGCTAGGGCTCGAGGTGGCGCGCGAGCTCCTGCAGATGCGTCGTCCGCTCAACGATCTACCGGCGGTGCCGGCTGTCCCAGGGGTGCGGGTGAGGACCTATTCCGGTCCCGATGACGACGCCGGACTGTTGCGGGTTAACAACGCCGCCTTTGCCTGGCATCCGGAACAGGGCGGCTGGAGCGAGGCCGACCTCGCCGAGCGTCGAGGGGAAGCGTGGTTCGACCCGGCCGGGCTCTTCCTGGCCTACGACGACGATGACGGCGCCCTGCTCGGATTCCACTGGACGAAGGTGCATTCCGAGTCGCTGGGCGAGGTCTACGTGGTCGGCGTCGACCCTTCGGCGCAGGGGCGCGGTCTGGGCAACGTGCTGACGCTGATCGGCCTGCATCACCTCGCCGACCGGCTCGCAGGCGGACCGCAGGACGCGTCGGTGATGCTGTATGTGGAGGCCGACAACACCGCCGCGGTGAAGACGTATCGACGGTTGGGTTTCGAGGTGTGCAACACCGATGCCGCCTACGCCACGGGTCCGACCGCTCACCTGTGAAGTCAGTAAACCTGTTCACCTTGCGTTCACTTGCCATCCCCGAACCGTCCACCACGGGCGCATACGTTGCCCGTGAGTTTGGAGCCAACCGAAAGTGGGATAAGTGAAGCTCAACAGCATCGGTAAGACGTTCGGCACGACGGTCTCGGCGGCCGCCATCGCCGCGCTCGCCCTCGCAGGGTGCGGCAGCGACAACAACGCCGGCACGTCGGGATCCAACGGCGGTGGCGATACCGGCACCGTGGCCGCGGGTTCGGCTGAGGAGTGCGGCGGCAAGGACACCCTGACCGCCGAAGGCTCGTCTGCCCAGCAGAACGCCATGGCGGTGTTCGCCCAGACCTGGGGCCAGGTGTGCCAGGGCAAGAACATCTCGTACAACCCGACCGGTTCGGGTGCCGGCCGCGAGCAGTTCGTCGCCGGCAACGTCGACATCGGTGGCTCGGACTCCCCGATCAAAGAGGAGCAGGCCCAGCAGGCCGCCCAGCGCTGCAACGGCAACGAGGTCTGGAACCTGCCGCTGGTGTTCGGGCCCGTCGCGATGGCCTACAACGTCGAGGGCGTCGAGGGTCTGGTGCTCAACGCCGACGTGATCGCCCAGATCTTCCAGGGCGGGATCACCAACTGGAACGACCCGGCCATCGCCGCACTGAACGAGGGTAAGACGCTGCCCGATCAGGGCATCACGCCGATCTACCGCTCGGATTCGTCGGGCACCACCGACAACTTCCAGCTCTACCTCGAGGCCGCGGCGCCGGAGGCCTGGACCAAGGGATCAGGCAGCGAGTTCCAGGGCGGCGCCGGCGAGGGCGCACAGAAGTCCTCCGGCGTCGTGCAGGCCGTCCAGGCCACCCCGGGCTCCATCGGTTACGTCGAGAAGGGCTTCGCCGACCAGGCCGGTCTGCCCGCAGCACAGATCGACAACGGCAGCGGCGCGGTTGAGCTGAACAACGAGTCGGCCGGCAAGGCCATCGACGCGGCGACCTTCGCCGGTGAGGGCAACAACCTGGTGCTCGACCTGCAGGCGCTGTACGGCACCACCGAAGAGGGTGCCTACCCGCTGGTGCTGGCCACGTACTCGCTGGTCTGCTCCAACGGTTATCCCGCCGAGACCGCCGAGGCGGTCAAGTCGTTCCTGACGGTTGCGTCGCACCAGGGTCAGGCCGGTCTGCCCGAGGCCGGTTACGTGCCGCTGCCCGAGCGCTTCACCGAGCGCCTGCAGGAAGCGATCGACGGCATCAGCGCGACCGCGTAGTTCTTTGGCGCGGAAGCCGAGCAACGGCGAGGATGGTGTTGACACAATGACCCGCAAGGTTGATGAATGACCGACAAGGTTTCCGATGGAACGACATCCGTGACAACACCGAATCCGATGGAATCGGGGTCGGGGGCGGCAACCGCCGCTCCCTTCCCCGAGCCTGATCCGATCTCGACCAACCCCAGCGGCCACGCGAAGGTCCGCCCCGGCGACCGGATTTTCCGCGGACTGGCTGAGGGCTCCGGCATCCTCATCGTGGCGCTCATCGCCGCGATCGGATTCTTCCTGGTGTGGCGCGCCGTCCCGGCGCTGGCCCGCAACGAGGAGAACTTCTTCCTCTACGGCGGTAACTGGGTCACCACGGACACGTCGGCGATGCAGTTCGGCATCCTCGACCTGCTCCAAGTCACCGTGTTCGTCTCGGTGTTCGCCCTGGTTCTCGCGATGCCGGTGGCCCTGGGCATCGCGATCTACCTCACCAATTACGCACCCAACCGGGTCAAGGGTCCACTGGCCTACATGGTGGACCTGCTGGCGGCGGTGCCCTCGATCATCTACGGCGTCTGGGGCCTGTATGTCCTGGCCCCGGTGCTCAAACCGGTTGCGGTGTGGCTCAACGAGAACCTGGGTGGCTGGTTCTTCCTGTTCGCCACCGGGAACGCGTCGGTGGCCGGCGGCGGCACCATCTTCACCGCCGGCATCGTGCTGGCGGTGATGATCCTGCCGATCATCACCGCGGTCACCCGGGAAGTGTTCGTCCAGACCCCGCGCGGTCAGATCGAGGCCGCGTTGGCGCTCGGGGCCACCCGCTGGGAGGTGGTGCGGACCACCGTGCTGCCGTTCGGCATGTCGGGCTACATCAGCGGTGCGATGCTCGGTCTCGGCCGCGCGCTCGGCGAGACCATCGCCCTGCTGATCATCCTGCGCGGCACGCAGGCGGCGTTCAGCTGGTCGCTGTTCGACGCCGGCTACACGTTCGCCAGCCTGATCGCTTCTGCCGCATCGGAATTCAACGACCAGTACAAGGCGGGTGCCTACATCGCGGCCGGCCTGGTGCTGTTCATCCTGACGTTCGTGGTGAACTCGCTGGCCCGCGCCGCAGTCGCCGGAAAGGACAGGTCCGCGTCATGACGTCGACACTGGATCAGCCCGTCAAGGCGCCCACGTTCCAGGGCGTCAGCGCCCGGCGGAAGTTCTCCAACAACCTGGCCACCGTGCTGGTGACGGCGTCGGTCGTGATCGCCCTCGTCCCATTGGCCTGGGTGCTGTACACGGTGGTGGCCAAAGGCATTCGCATCGTGATGTCGAGCACCTGGTGGCTGAACTCGCAATCGGGTATGACGGCGTTCGCCCCCGGAGGCGGTGCCTATCACGCCATCGTCGGTTCGCTGCTGCAGGCCGCGGTGTGTGCGGTGATCTCGATCCCGATCGGCGTGTTCGTCGGTATCTATCTCGTCGAGTACGGCGGCGGCACCCGACTGGGCAAGGTGACGACCTTCATGGTCGACATCCTCACCGGTGTGCCTTCGATCGTCGCCGCACTGTTCATCTACGCGTTGTGGGTGGCCACGCTGGGCTTCGAGCGCTCCGGCTTCGCGGTGTCACTGGCGTTGGTGCTGCTGATGATTCCGGTCATCGTCCGTTCCACCGAAGAGATGTTGCGGATCGTGCCGATGGACTTGCGCGAGGCCAGTTACGCACTGGGCGTGCCGAAGTGGAAGACCATCGCGGCCATCGTGATCCCCACGGCATTGTCGGGCATCGTCACCGGCATCCTGCTCTCGCTGGCGCGGGTCATGGGTGAGACGGCGCCGCTGCTGATCCTGGTGGGCTACTCGACCTCCATCAACTTCGACATGTTCGGCGGCTTCCAGGGCTCGCTGCCCGGCATGATGTTCGACCAGGTGTCGGCCGGCGCGGGTGCCAACCCGGTGCCCACGGACCGACTGTGGGGCGCCGCCCTCACCCTGGTCCTGCTCATCGCGCTGCTGAACGTCGGCGCCCGGTTCATCGCCAAATTCTTTGCCCCCAAGAAGGTCTAGAGAAAGCAGGGACTGACAACCATGGCAAAACGTCTGGACCTCAAGGACGTCAACATCTACTACGGCTCGTTCCACGCCGTGGCCGACGTGTCGATGTCGGTTCCGCCGCGCAGCGTGACGGCCTTCATCGGGCCGTCGGGCTGCGGTAAGTCGACGGTGCTGCGCACCCTCAACCGCATGCACGAGGTCATCCCCGGGGCGTATGTCACCGGTTCGGTGCTGCTCGACGGTGACGACATCTACGGCGCCGGTGTCGACCCGGTCGGCGTGCGCAAGACCATCGGCATGGTGTTCCAGCGGCCGAACCCGTTCCCCACCATGTCGATCCGCGACAACGTCGTAGCGGGCCTGAAGTTGCAGGGGGTTCGGAACAAGAAGACCCTCGACGAGACGGCGGAGCGTTCACTCAAGGGCGCCAACCTGTGGAACGAGGTCAAGGACCGTCTGGACAAGCCCGGCGGTGGTCTGTCCGGCGGTCAGCAGCAGCGCCTGTGCATCGCCCGTGCCATCGCGGTGCAGCCCGATGTGCTGCTCATGGACGAGCCCTGCTCGGCGCTCGACCCGATCTCGACCCTGGCGATCGAAGACCTGATCTCCGAGCTCAAGCAGGACTTCACGATCGTCATCGTCACGCACAACATGCAGCAGGCGGCGCGGGTCAGCGATCAGACGGCGTTCTTCAACCTCGAAGCCACCGGCAAGCCGGGCAAGCTCATCGAGATCGACGACACCGAGAAGATCTTCTCCAATCCGTCGCAGAAGGCCACCGAGGACTACATCTCGGGCCGGTTCGGCTAGGCCGAAAAAACAGCACAGCGGCTGAGCCGAAAAAACAGCGCAGCGGCTGAGCCGAAAAAGACAACACAGCGGCTAGGCCGAACAATAGATGTAGCGGCTGAGCCGAAAAAGACAGCACAGCGGCTGAGCCGAAGAGTAGATGTAGCGGCTGAGCTGCTCGACCAACGACAAACCCCCGGGGTGCTCCCCGGGGGTTTGTGTTTTCCCGTGTGGTCTCAGCGGGCGGCGGGAAGTTGTTCTTCGTCGGGGTTGTGGCCGGTGACCTGGAAGATCACCCGGCGGGCCACCTCGACGGCGTGGTCGGCGAAGCGCTCGTAGAACCGGCCCAGCAGAGTCACGTCGACCGCCGCGGCGACGCCGTGCTTCCAGTCGCGGTCCATCAGGACGGTGAACAGGTGGCGATGCAGGTCGTCCATCGCGTCGTCGTCCTCGCGGATGCGGGCGGCCTTCTCCGGATCCTTGGTCAACAGCACCTCCTGCGCGCTGTGGCCCAGGTCCACCGCAACGCGTCCCATCTCGGCGAAGTAACCGTTGACCTCTTCGGGTAGCGCGGGCTGAGGGTGACGCCGCCGCGCGATCTTGGCAACGTGCAGCGCCAGCGCACCCATCCGGTCGACATCGGCGACGATCTGGATCGAACTGACCACCGCGCGCAGGTCACCCGCCACCGGGGCCTGCAGCGCCAGCAGTACGAAGGCGTCTTCCTCGGCACGTGCGCTCAACGTCGCGATCTGATCGTGGTCGGTGATGACCTGCTCGGCCAGGGGCAGATCGGCCTGCAGGAGGGCCTGCGTGGCGCGCTCCATGGCAACCCCCGCAAGTCCGCACATCTCGGCCAGCCGGTTGGTCAGGGCATCCAGCTGCTCATGGTAAGCGGTACGCATGAACCAAGCCTACGGGCTGATCGTGCTGGTCGTCACGATTAGGTCGGTGAACGAAAGGTGAATGCCACCTGCCCAGATGCTGTCGGAGGCGCGCCGCGAGCGCCCAGACAGGTCTTACTCACAGCTGGTGTCGGCGGCGTTGGTGACTGTCAGATCCTCGGGCAGCGAGACGGGGGTGTCGTCGTCGCCGTGGATGATCTGCAGCTGGACGGAGGAGCCGCTCGGGGCAGGTGCGTCCACCGCGTTGAAGTCACTGCCCAACACCACCTGCACGACGTCTCCCATGCCGGTCACGCGTTCGATGGTGGGTTCAGCAAACGACGAGGCCACTGTCGCGGCAGCCTTCTCGTTGCCGGGGGAGTAGAAGACCGTGGTCCGCGTCAGCGGACCCGGGTAGTCGTCGGGTGTGGTGATGTTGAAGCCGTGGCTCTGGAGCTCATCGGCGGCACTGTTGGCCAGGCCGCTCTCGGAGGTGGAGTTCGACACCTGCACGGTGACGGCGGACGGGTCGGTGGTGATGGCGTCGACCGTCTCGCCGTGCTCGGTGGCGGGGTCGCCGTTGGTCGAATTCGCCAGGTAGTCGGGGCCATCGACGGGGGTGTTGTCCGCGTTGTGTTCTTCGGGGAGCGGGTCGTCGTTGATGATCGCCGAGAACAGCGCCCGCATGTCGTCGGTACGGGGGACTTCGTTGCCCCACTCGTCGGCATAGCCGACCGTGGGCACGGTGACGAACGTGATCCGCCCGGCCGAGACGCCCTGGATCGACTGCCCGAGCTCGACCAGGTCCTTGGTGTCCATGTTGTCGACGTAGCTGTCGTTGATGAACATGTTCACCACGTTGTTGAGTTTCGACAGCGAAAAGAAGGTGTCGCTGGAGATCAGTGAGCGCAGCAGCGAGGACAGGAACAGCTGCTGGCGCTTGATGCGGCCGTAATCGCCGTTGACCTCGGTGGTCACGTGCCGCGCCCGGACGTAGTTGAGCGCGGTGTGGCCGTCGACGACCTGGCGGCCGGGGTTGGCCAGCACGGTGCCCAGAACGCCGTCCTCGAGAGGCTCGGTGGTGCACACCTCGATGCCTCCGAGTGCGTCCACCATCTTGGAGAAGCCGGCGAAGTCGACAGCCATGAACCGGTTGACGTGCAGGCCCGAGAGTTTCTGGATCACCTTCACCAGGCATTTCGGACCGCCGACGGCGAACGCTGAATTCAGCTTGTACTCGGTGTAGACCTCGTCCATGCCGTACATGGGCGACTCTTCGTCCATGATCGGGCCGTATTCCCGGGTCTGCGGGTCCCAGGGCTCACACAGCATCGGCTCGATCTCGAGGTCGCGGGGGAACGACACGGCGACCACTCGTTCGCGGTTTGCCGGGATGTTCACCAGCATGACCGTGTCCGACCGGGCGCCGGCGGCGTCGTCGATGGACCCCGCGCCCATGTCGGCGTTCGCGCCGATTCGGGTATCGGTGCCGACGATCAGGAAGTTCTCGTCGCCGAACTGGGCATTGGGGTCGACGATGTCGCGGGATTCGGGGTCCAGCGCCGACACCCGGTTCAGTGAGTTGTTCTTCGAGGACTGCCACTGCCACGCGCCGCCGGTCAGGGCCAGCGCGAGTACGGCGATCAGGGCCGCGGCCACCCGCCCGACCAACGCGGCGCGGGGGTGACGACGCCGTGCAGGCGCGGCGGGGGACGGCTTGGACGAGGCGGTCGCAGGGGTCGGGTCCCGTAGTTCGGTGAGGTCGGGCAGGTCGACATACGGTGCTGCCGCGACTGGCAGCACCATGGTGTCGAGGTCGTCCTGCAGCGGGTAGGGCTCGGGCTCGGGTTCTGGATCCGGCTGGGCTTCTGGATCCGGCTGGGCTTCTGAATCGAGATGGGGTTCTGGATCGGGCTCGGCGGCGGCGCGGTGACGTGTGCGGGGCTGTAACGGAGGATTGGTGGACGCTGTCTCTCCGGTGATCTTGGCGATCAGCTCGGCGACGGTCAGCGGCGCGGACTTCTCCGGGCTGGCGGCGGGATCGTTTCGGCGGTTCGGCGGCGTGTCGTCTGGCGTCGACGACCCGCGTGCGGTAGTCCAGTGACCGTCGGGTGTGCTGCCGGCCCGGTCGTCTCCGGAGGGCGGACGGCCGGGAGTGGCGTGATCACCGTCACTCATGTTCCTACCGGCCTTCCAGCTCCCGTGGGCGTCTGACGGCAAGAGTGCGCGCCGTTGCGCACCGGACACGCGTGGTGCCGCTTGCCTACCTACTGTCGTAAAGCACTGGTCACAGCCCCGCCGCCGGGACGAGGCACATCAAAGGTCCATCGTACTGAGACATGCTGAGAGAGGGCCAGCCGAAGCCCGGCGTCAGAACTGTCTCGATAGCGTCTCGGACCTGCGACGGGTCAGCCGCCCGAGTGCATCACCTCGGCGCCGGCAGGTACGGCGCAGTCGTCGGGATCGTCGAGCCAGCCCTCGGGCAACGACACCGACGCCGGCGACCCCTGGCGGCCGCGGGGCCCGTTCGCCGCGTCGGGGAACGGCACTTCCGGATCGAGTTGGTCGAGCAGCGCGTCCAGCTCGGAGATGGTCTTGACCAGGGCAAGGGATCGGCGCAGGTCCGCCCCTGCGGGGAACCCGTGCATGTACCACGCGACGTGCTTGCGGATGTCCCGCATGCCTTTGTCCTCTCCGAAATGCGCAGCGAGCAACTCGCCGTGTCTGCGAATGATCTGCGCAACCTCGCCGAGGTTCGGCGGGGCGGCGGGCGCAGTCCCGGTGAACGCGGCGGACAACTCGGCGAACAGCCACGGCCGCCCCAGGCAGCCACGGCCGATCACCACGCCGTCGCAACCTGTCGCGGCCATCATGGCCAGCGCGTCACGAGCGTCGAAGATATCACCGTTTCCCAGCACCGGAACACTCGTGACGTGGGCCTTCAGCGCGGCGATCTGCTCCCAGTCGGCGGAACCGGAGTACCGCTGAGCCGCGGTGCGGGCATGCAGCGCCACCGCGGCGGCGCCCTCTTCGGCGGCGATGCGGCCGGCATCCAGATGGGTGTGGTGGTCGTCGTCGATGCCGATGCGGAACTTCACGGTCACCGGAATGTCGGTGCCCTCGGTGGCGCGTACCGCGGCGCGCACGATCTCGCCGAACAGTCGCCGCTTGTAGGGCAGCGCGGCGCCGCCGCCGCGCCGGGTCACCTTGGGTACCGGGCAGCCGAAGTTCATGTCGATGTGATCGGCCAGGCCTTCGTCGGCGATCATCTTGGCCGCGGCGTAGGTGTTTGCCGGGTCCACGCTGTACAGCTGTAGCGACCGTGGCGACTCGTCAGGAGCGAACGTGGTCATGTGCATGGTGACCGGATGCCGCTCGACGAGCGCGCGTGCGGTCACCATCTCGCAGACGTACAAGCCGCTCACGGTGCCCGCGCGGCTCAACTCGAGTTCTCGGCACAGGGTGCGGAACGCGACGTTCGTCACTCCGGCCATCGGGGCCAGCACGACGGGAGACCGCAGCGCGATCGGCCCGATCCGCAAGATGGATCGGGCCGACGGCGGTGCGTGGGTGGGTGACGTCGCCGACGTCACTGTCCCGAGGAGGAGCCGACCAGTTGCTCCTTGGCGGCCTTCTTCTCGGCCATCTGAGCGAGCCGCTCCTCGCGACGCTGCTTGGCGATCTCGAACTTGTCGACCGCTTCCTGCAGTTCCTCGACCAGCGCCCCGAGGTCGTCACGCATCCGGGCGCTCTCGCCGTTGAAGTCCTCGCGCTCGAAGATGCGCCACTTCTTCAGCACCGGCATCACGATGTCGTCGAGGTGGATGCGCGGGTCGTACACCCCGCCGGAGGCGATCGTCACCGCTCGGCGGCGGAAATCCGGGATGGTGTAGCCGGGCATCTTGAAGTTGCGCAGCACCTTGTGCAGCGACTTCATCGCCTGGTTCGGTGCGATCTCGAAGCCCGCTTCGGAGACGTCGCGGTAGAAGATCATGTGCAGGTTCTCGTCGGCCGAGACGCGCTGCAGCAGCTGATCGGCGATGGGGTCCTCGCACGCTTTACCGGTGTTGCGGTGCGACACGCGGGTGGCCAGTTCCTGGAACGTCACATAGATCACCGAGTCGAACAGGCTTTCGGCGAACAGCTCGAGTCCGCCCTGCTGGTTCTGGCCCGGGCTGAACCCGCGGGTCATCTGCTCGACGCGCAGCATCTCCAGCTCGACGGGGTCGACGTTGCGGGTGACGACCAGGTAGTCACGCAGCGCGATGCCGTGCCGATTCTCCTCGGCGGTCCATCGGTTGACCCAGAAACCCCAGGGGCCGTCCATGCTGAAGTTCATCGCGATCTCGCGGTGATAGGACGGCAGGTTGTCTTCGGTGAGCAGGTTCGTCAACATCGCGACCCGGGCCACCTCCGAGAGCTTCGACTGCTCGATGTCCCAGTCCTGGCCGCCGAGGGCGTAGTAATTCTTGCCGTCCGACCACGGGATGAAGTCGTGCGGGTTCCAGTCCTTCTTCATCCGCATGTGGCGGTCGACCAGGGGCTCGACGACGGGCTCGAGTTCGCGCAAAAGCTGTAGGTCGGTCAGGTCTGTCGACACGACACCTCCCAGTTATCTGTACCTGATGGTTGCAGTCAATATATCTGTGTACGGCGGTGACATTCAAGTCGCCACGCGGTGACGCGCACCCAGGTCGGGCGCGGTTTCAGCGGCCGGCTGCGCTGAGCAACAGCTCAACGCAGTGGTCGATGAACTGCTCGCGGGTCGCGGGCAACCTGCCGTCGAGGTACGCCGTGAACAATGCAGTGAGTGCCCCGATCAGGCCGGTCGCAACCATGGCCTGTGCGGTGGGGTCGGTGATCCGGGTCAGCTTGCGCTGCAGCAGGTCGATGAAGTTGGGCATCCACCGCGCGCCGGAGCGCGCGAGGACCGGCTCGGCTTCCGGCGCCAGCAGCAACACCCGGCCGCGTACCGGGTCGTCCACCATGAGGGCGACGAAGCGTTCGACCGCGTTACGCGGGCTGTCGGACTCCATCAGCGTCGACATGGCTGTCGCGCACACCTCGTCGTACGCCGCGGCGACGAATTCGTCGCGGTCGGTGAAGCTCTCGTAGAAGTAGCGTTCGGTCAGTCCGGCGGCGCGGCACACCGCGCGAACGGTCAGGCCCGGGCCGTCGGGGCTGCCCAGCAGGGTGATGCCGGCGGAGAGCAGTTCGTCGCGGCGAAGGGCCGGGCGCTCCCGCAGCGGGACACCCGACCACCTGCCGCGTCGTTGACCGGACGGCACCACTCTCCTAAGCTCCTTGATGACAACGTATGTAGTCAAAATTTCGTGAGGCGTCCGACGTCTCTCCGACCTCTCGAGGGAAGTTCGACCAGTGACTCAAGATACGTCCGCGGCAGGCCCCGAGACCACGGGATCGACCCATGACCACGAGGCCCTGGCGACCGGCTGCCCGGTCAGCGGCGGCTACGACGCTCCGCCGCAACCGTTGGGTCCGGACTCGCTGACGTGGCGGTACTTCGGCCAGTGGACCGGCATGCTGCAGGGGCCGTGGGCGGGGTCGATGCAGAACATGCATCCCCAGCTGGGCGCCGCGGTCCAGCAGCACTCCATCTTCTTCTTGGAGCGGATGCCGCGCCTGTTCCGGTCCGTGTATCCCATCGGCGGTGTCGTCTTCGACGGCCACCGGGCGCCCACCACGGGCGCGCAGGTCCGCGACTACCACATCGGTATCAAGGGCGTCGACGATCAGGGGCGGCGCTACAGCGCGCTCAACCCCGACGTCTTCTACTGGGCGCACGCGACCTTCTTCAAATCCACGTTGCTGGCGGCGGAATGGCTGGGCGGTGGCCTCACCGAGGAACAGAAGCGCCGACTGTTCGACGAGCACGTGCAGTGGTACCGCATGTACGGCATGAGCATGCGACCCGTGCCCAAGTCCTGGGAAGACTTCCAGCAGTACTGGGATCACATGTGCCACAACGTATTGGAGAACAACTGGGCCGCCCGGGCCGTGCTCGACCTGTCGACGATGCCCAAGCATCCGTCGCTGGAATGGATGCCGGACTGGATGTGGCGGCTCAATGTCGCCGCGATGCAACAGTTCTTCAACTTCACGACCGTCGGCCTGTTCGACCCCGCCGTGCGCGAACTGATGGGCTACACCTGGTCGCCCAGGCAGGAGCAACTGCACCGCGCGTTCGGTACCGCGATCTACCGCCTGACCCGGGTACTGCCCAAGCGCATGCTCATGCACCCGCGCAAACGCTCTGCCTGGGACCGCGCGCACGGTCGACTCCCGGTGGACGCGCCGCTGGTGGAGACGCCGGCCCGCAACCTGCCACCCATCGAATACCGCGACGACCCACACTTCTACAGCCCCAAGGTCTGAGCCCCGCTACAGTGTGCCGATGCGTTGGTCGCGGGGGGCGGGATTCGGTTCTGCGATGGCGGTTCTCGCTGCGACAGCGCTAGCCGGTAGTGCAGGTGCAGAGCCGCCCGCACCCCGTCAGCTGATCGTGGTCAGCTCTCCGGCCGCCGACTCGCCGGTTGCCACGTTGACGGCCTACCAGCGTGACGGTGCGCAGTGGCGAGAGGTGCTGGGGCCCGTCCGTGCCGATCTGGGTGAGCTCGGTGTCGGTGCCCCGCAAGACGATGTGTTCCGCACCCCGGTGGGCACGTTCCCACTCGGACAGGCCTTCGGTCGGGAACCCAACCCCGGCACGCGGATGCCCTATTTCCAGGCCACCGACGAGGACTGGTGGGACGAGGACGTCGACTCACCGACCTACAACACCCACGTGCACGCCCCCGAGATCGACTCCGACGACGCCGAGAACCTGTACGACTCCGGTGGCATCTACGACTACGCCGTGCTCATCGATCACAACCCGGAGCGCATTCCGGGCAGGTCGGCAGGCATATTCCTGCACGTGTCCGACGGTGAACCGACCTGGGGATGCGTGGCCATAGCGCGTGATGAGATGCGCTCGGTACTGGAATGGCTCGACCCCGCCGCCCAGCCCGAGATCACCATCGGGGTGGGGCTGACCGGCCCTCCGCCGACGGCCTGAACTTCCTGCGTCGGTGCTGCGCTGGCTGCGCCGTGTACTCGCAGTTTCCCGCACAGAGTGCAGTCTCGACGCGGTGTGGTGAGGTTTGTCGAGCGCGGGGTTTGGCTAGCTTGGAAAGATGCACGCGCAGCAGGAGGTCCTCGGCGGACGCTACGAGCTGCGCGGCGTGCTCGGCCGCGGCGGTATGGCCGAGGTCCGGGACGCCTGGGACCGCCAGCTCGGCCGCCCGGTCGCGGTCAAACTGCTCTATCCGGGGGCGAGCACCCAGCCCGACACCCGGCGCCGGTTCGCGACCGAAGCGCGGGCCGCCGCGGTGGTGAACCATCCGCACGTGGTCGCCGTGCACGACACCGGAGTCCACGAAGGCCGCCACTACATCGTGCTGGAGCGCCTGCCCGGCCAGAGCCTGGCCGACGTTCTCGCGCGATCCGGGCCGCTCCCGGCCGATCACGTCCGCGCCATCCTGCGCGACGTGCTCTCGGCGTTGCAGGCGGCGCACTCCAGCGGCGTGCTGCACCGCGACATCAAGCCGGCCAACATCCTGTTCACCCCGTTCGGGGGAGTGAAGATCGCCGATTTCGGCGTGGCCAAGAGTGCCGACACCCCGCAGACGCTGACGAACCGGGTCTTCGGCACCATGGCCTATCTGCCGGCCGACCGCATCGCCGGGCGGCCCGCCACCGCCAGCGACGACCTCTACGCCCTCGGTGTGGTCGGCTACGAGGCGCTCACCGCCCGGCGTGCCTATCCGCAGGAGAACCTCGCCGCGTTGGCCGACGCCATCAACGCCGGGCGGCTGCCGCCGCTCAGTGCCCTGCGACCGGACGTCGACCCCGCTCTGGTCACCACCATCGAACGGGCGATGGCGCGGGATCCGCGCTGGCGTTTCGCCACCGCGCAGCAGATGCGCGCCAGCCTCGATCCGCCCGTCGCGCGGCCCCAGCGCACCGGTGTGGTGTTGTCCGCCGCAGCTGTCGTGCTGGCCGTTGTGCTGGTTGCCGCGCTGGTGCTTGCGCTCTGACAGTCAGCACGACTGACCTGCGGAAATGACGTGGACGAGGGACTGTGCCACCCTGGGATGGAGCGATGCTAACCGGCCAGTTCCGGTCCGGTAACGATCCGCGCGTCGTATTCAGAAATGACTCGCGGTGCTGTACATTGCGGCTTTTTTCCGTATCTTGCTAGACGTGGGTCGTCACTCGATAGTCAAGAAGCGACGCAACCCGGCGGTGTATGTGGCCTCGGTGTGCGCGCCGGCCGCTGTCCTCTTGGTCGGCAAGGGAGATCCGGGACCCGTCACCGAGATCGCCGCCCAGCCGGTCGCGGAGGCCACCCCGGTGGCCGCCGACACCAAGCCTCCGGGCGCCGACGCCAACGCTGCGGCCGCAGAACCGCCGTGCTGCGTCGAGATCGTGGCCGCGCCTGTCGCGCAGCCGCCCGCCCCCTTCACCATCGTCGACGCCGGCGCGCCCGTGGAGGAGGCAGCTCTTGCGGCTTCCCGGTGGCGCGTCGTCAGCCGCACCCTGCCCGCCGGCGTCGCCCCCGAGAGCGGCCTGCAGGTCCGCACGATCCTCACTGCCCGCAGCATCAGTGCGGTGTTCCCCGAGATCAACAACATCGGCGGCGTACGCCAGGACGCGCTGCGCTGGCATCCCGACGGCCTCGCACTCGACGTGATGATCCCCAACCCGGGCTCGCAGACGGGGATCGCGCTGGGCAACCAGATCGTGGCCTACGTGATGAACAACGCCGAGCGGTTCGGCATCCAGGACGCCATCTGGCGTGGCGTGTACTACACCCCCGGCGGCGCGCGCTCCGGTGGATACGGGCACTACGACCATGTGCACGTCACCACGACCGGCGGCGGATACCCCTCCGGCAACGAGGTCTACTTCCGCTGACACCGCCGTAGCGGCGGTGCCAGCGCTCCTGCTGTGCCCCCACCAGGGCTCGAACCTGGGACCTGCGGATTAAAAGTCCGTAGCTCTACCAACTGAGCTATAGGGGCGTGGCGTCCTGCAAAAGGATAGCGGTGGGCTGCTCGTTTGAGGATTTGGGGCTCGGTACCCTAAGCTATCGAAGCTCCCAACGGAACGTCGTTGCGAGTACCCCGGAGAGATTCGGCTGGCCCCCTTCGTCTAGCGGCCTAGGACGCCGCCCTTTCAAGGCGGTAGCGCGGGTTCGAATCCCGTAGGGGGTACGCGTGGCGACCGTCTCGACGGGAGTTGCACAGTAAGGCCCTGTGGCGCAGTTGGTTAGCGCGCCGCCCTGTCACGGCGGAGGTCGCGGGTTCGAGTCCCGTCAGGGTCGCCATTGCGGCGAGGCACTCGGTAGCGAGTGATCGGTGCCGTCCGGCCAGGTAGCTCAGTTGGTACGAGCGTCCGCCTGAAAAGCGGAAGGTCGCCGGTTCGATCCCGGCCCTGGCCACTCGATGAGTCCTCGGATCGTCTCCACCCTCGCCAGCCTGGCCCTCGGCCTGGCTCTGCTGCTTGCCCCGGTCGCGGCCGCGCAACCGCAGAATCCGTTGCTGCCCCTGGTGGACGCCGCCGCCGAACGCCTGCAGATCGCCGATCCCGTCGCGGCCGCCAAGCTGCACGACGGCGGACTGATCCAGGACCCGGTGCGCGAGCAGCAGGTGCTCGACACCGTTGCCGAGGAGGCGCGCACACACCGGATCGACCCGGCCTACGTCACCACCGCGTTCCGCAACCAGATCGACGCCACCGTCGCCGTGGAGTACGCCCGGCTCGCGGGCTGGAAGCTCGATCCGGCGACGGCTCCCGCCGACGCACCGGACCTGGCGGCCTCGCGTGCCACGATCGACGCGCTGAACCGCGAGATGGTCGCGGAGATGGCCGGGCAGTGGCCCGCCCTGCATGCGCCGTCGTGCCGCACCGATCTGAGCGTCGCGACCGACGCGGTGGCCCAGGCCCGCGGCCTGGACGATCTCTACCGGCAGGCCCTCGGCTTCGCCACCCGTAGCTACTGCCCCTAGGCGTGGGATCATGGGCCTGCCATGAACGACTTCCGTCAGCGCCTGCTCGATGCCCTGGAGGCGTCCATCGCCGACGACGGCTATGCCAAGACGACCGTCGCCGACATCGTGCGCCGGGCCAGAACCTCGCGCCGCACCTTCTACGAACACTTCGACAGCAAGGAAGCGTGTTTCGTCGCGTTGCTCTCCGAGGCCAACGCCGATCAGATCAACCAGATCTCGCGCGCGGTCGATCCGAGCGCCCCCTGGCAGAAACAGGTCCGTCAGGCCGTCGAGGCGTGGATCTCGTCCGCCGAGGCGCGTTCGGCGCTGATGCTGAGCTGGATCCGTGACGTGCCGGCGTTGGGTGCGGCGGCGCGCGGACTGCAACGCGACGCGATGGATCATTTCATCGACATGGTGGGCGCGCTCGGCGCCACCGACGAGTTCCGCGCCGCGGGCATCGGGCCGGTGTCGCGGCGGCGCAGCATCATGCTGCTGGGCGGTTTGCGGGAACTGACCGCCATCACCGTCGAGGAAGGCGGCCGGATGGGCGACGTCACCGAGGAGGCCGTCGACGCCTCCATTGCGCTGCTGAGCCCGCACCCGCACTGAGGCGCGGTACCTTACGCAGCATGGTCCGGCCTGCCCAGACGGCGCGCAGCGAGCGCACGCGTGAGGCGCTGCGACGGGCCGCGGTGGTGCGGTTCCTGGCCCAGGGCGTCGAGGACACCTCCGCCGAGCAGATCGCCGCCGATGCCGGCGTGTCACTGCGCACGTTCTACCGGCATTTCGCGTCCAAGCATGATCTCCTGTTCGCCGACTACGACGCGGGCCTGCACTGGTTCCGGGCCGCGCTGGCGGCGCGGGCGCCCGAGGAGTCGATCATCGAATCGGTGCAGTCGGCGATCATGGCCTCGCCCTACGACGGCTGGGCCGTCACCGAGATCGCCGCGATGCGTGCGCGGGAACTCGACGCCGGCCGCATCGTCCGGCACATCCGCCAGGTCGAGGCCGACTTCGCCGAGGCGATCGAGGAACACCTCGCCGGAGCCGATCCGCCTGCGCCCGGCACCGGGGCGCGCATGCACATCACAGTGACCGCGCGCTGCATCGCCGCGGCGGTGTTCGGGGCGATGGAGGTGTGGATGCTCGGTCAGGACCGTTCGCTGCCCGAATTGGACCGACTGTGCCGCCACGCGCTGGAGCTCCTGCGTACCGGCATCGACGAACACCTGTAGACAACGCGCCAGCGTTATCCCGAAGTTTCGTCAATATTGACAAAACATCCGTGGCCGTGTCAGCCTCAGGCGATGACGGACTTCGACGCCATCGTCGTGGGTGCCGGGCACAACGGCCTGACCGCCGCCGCGTTGCTGCAGCAGGCCGGGCTGCGCACGCTGTGTCTCGACGCCAAGCTCTACGCCGGCGGAATGGCGTCGACCGTCGAGCTGTTCGAGGGGTTCCGCTTCGAGATCGCCGGCTCGGTCCAGGTGCCCACCTCGGCCGTCGTCAGCGACGCGCTCGGACTGGGGGAGCTGCCCACCGTCGATCTCGAGGTGATGTCGGTGCAGTTGCGGGGAGTCGGCGACGACCCGGTGGTCTACTACACCGACCCGATGAAGCTGCTCAACCACCTCAACGAGGTACACGGCGCCGGCGCCGTCAACGGCATGGCCGGGCTGATGGCCTGGTGTCAGGCGCCCACGCGGGCGCTGGGCCGGTTCGACGCCGCGCAGCCGCCCAAGTCGCTCGACGAGATGTATGCCTGCGCGACAAACGAATTCGAACGCCAGGCCATCACCGACATGCTGTTCGGCTCGGTCACCGACGTCCTCGACCGGTACCTGCCGGACAAGGAGAAGCACGGCGCGCTGCGCGGCATGCTGGCGTTCCTGGCGGTCAACACCACCTACCGCGGACCGGCCACCCCCGGCAGCGCTGCGGCATTGGCGTTCGGGCTCGCGGTTCCCGACGAGAACGCGACCCTGATCAAGAAGTTCCACGGCGGCATGGGCGCGGTGACCGACCACCTGCTGCAGATGTTCACCGCGGCGGGCGGCGAGCTGCGCCTGCGCACCAGAGTGGAGGAGATCCTGGTTACCGACGGCCGGGTCACCGGGGTGCGCACCGAGGACGGCTCGACGGTGAGCGCTCCCGTCGTCGTCTCCACCGTCGCCCCGGACCTCACCGTCAACGGGTTGATCGATGCGAACGCCGTGCCCGGCGAGCTCCGGGAACGCTTCTCCCACATCGATCATCGGGGCAGCTATCTGCAGATGCACTTCGCCCTCGACGGACCCCCGACATTCGCCGAGCCCTACGAAGTGCTCAACGACCCCGACTACCAGTCAGCGATCGGCATCTTCACCACACCCGAGGATCTGCAGAAGCAGTGGGAGGATTCCTCGCGCGGCGTGGTGCCCGCCGATCCGGCGATTGCGCTGCAGATCCCCTCGGCCAATGACCCCGGCCTCGCACCCGCGGGAAAGCATGCGGTGTCGGCGTTCTCGCTCTGGTTTCCGATCGGGGGAGACCTGAACTACGGCGAGATGAAGTCCGAGATGGGGCGCCGGGTCATCGAGAAGATCACCCGGCTCGCACCGGACTTCGAGAGCCGGATCCTGCGGCACACCACCTTCACGCCCAAACACATGGGAACCATGTTCGGTGCGCCCGGCGGCGACTACTGCCACGGTCTCATCCACCCCGAGCAGATGGGGCCGAACCGGCCCGGGCCGAAGGGTTATGTCGATCAGCCGATACCCACGCAGGGGCTCTATCTGGGCAGCGCGGGGTGCCACGGTGGTCCGGGCATCACGTTCATCCCTGGTTACAACGCCGTCCAACAGGTGCTCGCCGACCGCGGCTGAGCGCCCGGGCGGCCCCGTAACGCCGGATTGCGGAGATCATCAGCTACATCTGTAACGAAATCCATCTGCTGACCGGTGCAGAGTTTGGGGCGCTCACGGTTGGGTCGCGCGAGGGCCCCAGCAAACCTCTTGATGGTTTCGGCGGGCGTTTGCCCCGAACCGGCCGCTCGGTGCTGAGTGCACAGCGCCCTGCGTCAGCGCCACTACCCGATGGCAAAGTCCTGAGAGTTGAATTCAAAGCCGTGCGCTCGACAAACTGGCAGTACGCGCCATGTTTCAGCGAAGTTAAACCGCGGCTTCTGCGGGGCAACGCCGTCCCACGGAGAAGCCGCCCAAGCGAACTTGCCACCACCCATTAACGAACCTATACGAAAGTTCAGTGCAGCAAATTAGCTCAACATATCAGCGCCTCTGAACAGGCATTTGTCCGATTCGGACGACCTAGAAACAAATTGACGTTCTCAATACAAATGCCCTTACCCGCGAGTAGGTTCAGCTGTGGCACAGATCACGTTCGGGTAAAGGAGACAAGATGAACCGTGCTGCGAAGTCCTACCTCACCTCGGGTGTTGCACTGGCAGGCGCAAGCGTCATCGCCGTATCGCCGGTGGTTGCCACGCCGCTGAGCCCTCCCGGCATGAACACCCATCCCGCGTTTTCGGTGTCCACCGCCGACCTGCAGCTCGCTACCACGGTGAACCCCCTCGCCGCGTGGGCAGAGGTGGTCTCCTCCGCATACAGCAACGTGGCCTCACTCGGCGAAGAGGTGCTGTCGGACCCGGCCCCCATCCTCCGTCAGTTCATCCTCAACCAGCTCAGCAACGGTGAGGCCCTCGTCTCCGCCGGGATAGGAGCCATCGGCGGATTCCTGGAATACCTGTCCCCGGACAACGCCTTCGGGTTGGGCGCTCAGCTCCAGACGGCCGCCGAACAACTGAGCTCGGGCAACATCGCCGGTGCCATCGAAACCGCGACCCAGGCCCTGTTCCTGGCGCCGGTGATCAGCGTCGCCTTCCCGGTGTTGGAAAGTGGCCTGCTGGACATCCCGGGCACGATGGCGCAGAACTTCGCGAACGTCGTCAAGACGGTCACCGATCCAAATACCGTGCTGCCCATCGCCCTCGGGGCGCTCGGTACGGTGTTGGCGCCGGTCAACGCGTTCGGCGACAGCCTCCAAGAGACCTTCGATGCGCTGGGCGACGGCGACATCGGCGCGGCGCTCAACGCCGTCATCAACATCCCTGCCGCCGTCGTCGGTGCGGTACTCAACGGCTACACCAATCTGGCGGGAAGTGTGTTCCCCGGACTGTTCTCCGAAGACGGTCTGGTCCATGCCCTCGTCGTGACGCTGCCCAGGGCCATCGCGGCGGCCATCACCCCGGAAGAGGAGGGCTCAGCAGCGGCGGCCAACGGGCCGGCGGATGTTCCCACGGCGGTGTTGGCCAGCGTCCAGACGGACGAGGAGCAGGCGTCTGACTCCGGTGCCGCCTCGGAGGACGCCGAGGGAGGCGGCGGTGCTGTGGCCGCTGTCGACGCGTCGGTGACCGAGGAGACGGCAGACGCGGCCGCGGCTCCTGAGGGCGAGGCGGCCGACGCTCAGGGCCAGGTCGTGGACGAATCTCCAGCCATCGACACCGAGGAGGTGTCCGACGAGGGTGGCGAAGCTACCGCCGAGCTGACGGAAGGTTCGGAGGGGTCCACAGGGGCCGAGGAGGGACTCGCCGACGAGGCCGAGAACTCCGAGGAGGCTGCAGCATTGGAGGAGGCCCTGGACGCTGACGCGGAGGCTTCCGAGGACGGCTCCGGCGACGTCACCGGCGACGAGGGCGGCAGTAACGCCGGCGATGATGAATCCGGTTCGGAGGACAGTGAATCGGCGGACGCCGACGCGGACTCGACCGGTTCGGACTCGGACGGGTCTGACAACGGCAGCGGTTCGGAGTCAGACGGAGGATCGGGCGACTCCGAGTAGTCCACGCACACCGTTCGGCCCCCTCGTCCAGCGAGGGGGCCGAACGCTGCTGACGTCAGGTCGCCGGACCGCTGGGGGTGGCGCCACCCTCGTCGGCCCAGTCGGCGCCTTCCTCAGCACCCTTCGAGGGATCGCTGATCACGTCGTCGTCGGCCTCATCGGCGCCGGCGTCCGTCTCAGTGGTCTGGGGCTTGTCTTTGGTCACGACGGGGGATTACCCCGGCGGGCCATCGTTCATTCAGCCGCGGCGCCGTTGCAACTGCGCCATCCAGTCCTTGGGCACCCGCTCCCGCGGCCCCGGCACGGACTGTCCGGCCGGGCGACTCAGTGGGGCCGCCAGGTCCGCGCTGCCGTCAGGGCGGACGTAGTACTCGTCCCGGTCGTAATCCCAGTACCAGTCCTCGCCCGGTTCGAAGGACCGGATCACCGGATGCCCCGTGCTGCGCCAATGCGCCGACGCGTGCCGCGAGGGCGAGTCGTCGCAACAGCCGATGTGACCGCACCCGGCGCAGCGGCGCAGGTGCACCCACCACCCGCCGGCGGCCTCGCATTCGACACAGCCCGTGCCGCTCGGGGGAATGGTGGGATCAACCGCGTCGCTCACGACTCGAAGCGTAATCGCCGCAACGGCGCCCAGTCGGGTGAAGTCGGGCCACACCGATGTCGCCGTGGTCTATCGTCGCGCCATGGCAACCAAGGATTCTCGTGAGGTCGTGATCGAAGCGTCACCGGAACAGATTCTCGACGTCATCGCCGACGTCGAGGCCACCCCGACCTGGTCGCCGCAGTACCAGAAGGCGGAGATCCTCGAGAGCTACGACAACGGCAGGCCCAAGAAGGTGAAGATGACCGTCAAGGCGGCCGGGCTGACCGACGAACAGGTGATCGAGTACACCTGGGGCGACAACGAGGTCACCTGGACGCTGGTATCCGCCAGTCAGCTCAAGGCCCAGGACGCCGGGTACACGTTGACCCCGGAGGGCGACAAGACGCGCGTGCGCTTCGACATCGCGATCGACCTGTCGGTGCCGATGCCCGGGTTCATCCTGAAACGCACGATGAAGGGTGGCGTGGAAACCGCCACCGAGGGACTTCGCAAGCAGGTCCTCAAGGTCACCAAGGGGTGAACCGGGGCCCGCTGGCAGACGTCCGCGTCATCGAGCTCGGCGGAATCGGGCCGGGACCGCACACCGGCATGATGCTGGCCGACCTGGGCGCCGACGTGGTGCGGGTCCGTCGCCCGGGCGGGCTGCAGATGCCCGCCGAGGACGCGGATCTGCTGCACCGCGGAAAACGCGTCGTCGACGTCGACCTCAAGACCGACGCCGCGACACTGCTCAACTTGATCGGCAAGGCCGACGTCCTGATCGACGGTTTCCGCCCCGGCACCTGTGAGCGGCTGAACATCGGGCCCGACGACTGCGCAGCGGTCAACCCCAGGCTGATCTTCGCCCGCATCACCGGCTGGGGACAGCACGGCCCGCTCGCGCGCTCGGCGGGCCACGACATCAACTACCTGTCGATGACCGGCGCACTGTCGGCCATCGGCTACCGCGACCGCCCGCCGGTTCCCCCGCTGAACCTGGTCGCCGACTTCGGGGGCGGCTCGATGCTCGCGCTGGTCGGCATCGCGACGGCGCTCTACGAGCGCGAACGCTCCGGTCGGGGGCAGGTCGTCGACGCCGCCATGGTCGACGGTGTCAGCATCCTGTCGCAGATCGCGTGGACGATGAAGGCCCTCGGCACGCTGGCCGACGAACGCGAGTCGTTTCTGCTGGACGGAGCGGCACCGTTCTACCGCACCTATGAGACCGCCGACGGCCGGTATGTCGCGGTCGGCGCCATCGAACCGCAGTTCTACGCCGAGCTCGTCGACGGCCTCGGGCTGGCCGACGCCGGACTGCCGCCGCAGATGGACCGTTCGTCGTGGCCGGCGCTGCACGAGGCGTTCGCGCGGCGGATCGCGACCCGAACGCGCGACGAGTGGGTCGCGATCTTCGCCGGGCGCGACGCCTGCGTGACGCCGGTACTCACCTGGACCGAGGCTGCCGCCGGCGACCATCTGCGCGCACGAGGCACCATCGTGACCCACGGCGGTGTCGACCAGGCGGCTCCGGCGCCCCGTTTCGCTCGGACCCCGGCCCCTCCGGTAGGTGCCCCGCCGGCTCAGGCCACCCCCGTCGACGACATCGGTTGGTGAGCGGCGCATCGGGGTTAGCTGCACAAACCGGTGCGCGAGGCTGCCGCGATGGCTAGGATTTGCCGGTATGGCGGTTCGGGCATCCAGGGAAGTGGTGATCGAGGCCCCGCCGGAGGCGATACTGGATGCGCTCGCCGACATCGATGCGGTGTCGTCCTGGTCGACTCTGCACAAGGACGCCGAGGTGCTCGATCGCCATCCCGACGGCAGACCGCATCACGTCCGGGCGACGTTGAAGATCATGGGCGTCACCGACAAGGAAGTCCTCGAATACCACTGGGGTGAGCGGTGGGTGGTATGGGACGCCGAACAGACCTTTCAGCAGCGCGGCCAGCACGGCGAGTACAACCTGACCCCCGAAGGAGAAGAGCGGACCCGCGTGCGGTTCGACCTCATCCTCGACCTGGCCGCGCCGCTACCGCACTTCCTGGTCAAGAAGGCCAAGAAGATGGTGCTGGATGTCGCACTCGAGGAACTGCGCCGGCGAGTGCTCAACGGCGCCACCTAGCCCGGGGGACGCAGCGCCTGGAGCCGTCGGATCGCTTCGTCGAGGGTGTCGTCGCGTTTGCAGAATGCGAAGCGCACCAGGTGTTTCCATTGCTCGGCGTGGGCGGCGGCCGGATCGCAGAACGCCGTCATCGGGATCGCGGCGACTCCGACGCGCTGCGGAAGGTCGGCGCAGAACGCGGTGCTGTCGTGGTAGCCGAGCGGGCGCGGGTCGGCGCACAGGAAGTAGGTGCCGGAGCTGTTGTGCACGTCGAACCCGATGTCGGTGAGTGCGGCGGAGAGCCTGTCTCGCCGCGTCTGCAGTGACGCGCACAGGGCCTGGACCCACGCGTCCTCGGTGGAGAGCGCCAGCGCCACAGCCGGCTGGAACGGCGCTCCGCCCACGTAACTCAGATACTGCTTGGCCGCGCGCACACCGGCGATGAGATCAGCTGGGCCGCAGGCCCATCCGATCTTCCAGCCGGTGACGTTGAACATCTTCGCCGCGCTGGAGATGGTGATGGTCCGCTCGGCCATGCCGGGGTAGTTCGCCAGCGGAAGGTGCCGACGGCCCGGGGGATCGGAGAAGACGAGGTGTTCGTACACCTCGTCGGCGATGACGAGCAGGTCGGCCTCGACGGCGAGGGCGGCCAGCGCGCGGAGTTCGGCGTCACCGGCGACCATGCCGGTGGGATTGTGCGGCGAGTTGACGATCAACGCCCGGGTCTTGGGACCGATCGCCGCCCGCAGGCCCTCGACATCGATGGCGAAGCCGTCCCCGTCCTGACGCATGGGCACGGCCCGCCGGTGGCACCCCGCCATGGCGATCACCGGTGAGTAGGAGTCGTAGAACGGTTCGACGAGCAACACCTCGGAGCCCGGTTCCACCAGGCCGAGCACCGATGCCGCGATCGCCTCGGTGGCGCCGACCGTGACGAGCACCTCGGTGTCCGGGTCGTATTCCGTGCCGTAATGGCGGCTGCGCTGTCCGGCGATGGCCTGGCGCAGTTCGGGGATACCCAGGCCGGGCGGATACTGGTTCACACCGTCGGCGATGGCGCGCTGAGCAGCGCTGAGCATGGCGGCGGGGCCGTCCTCGTCGGGGAAGCCCTGGCCGAGATTCACCGCTCCTATCCGGGCCGCCAGTGCCGACATCTCGGCGAAAATGGTCACCGCGTAGGGCTTCAGGCGTTCGACCGTCATGAGTCGGAGCCTATCGCCGTACCAGTTGGCCGAATCTAGGAGGCGAATTGCCGCATCGTTCGGATCTCGTGACACATGCCGCTGATCTCGAGAGCGGGCGCGGTGCTCCACACGTCGTGCGGACTGCGTCGGCAGGAGTCCCAGGCGAGGTCGACAACGGTGGCAGCCAGCCGGACCTGCACCTGCTGGCTGCGCATCGGGCCCAGGCGGCCCAGCCGCACGGCGGAGCTGAGCATCGAGGCGAGCATCGATCGGATCGACCCGGCCACCGCGGTGTGCAACGGGATACCGAGCCGGCCCTGCACGGCGCCCTCCACGACCGCGCAGTGTCCAGCGTGGTTTCCGGCCAGGACGCCGTCGAGATAGCGGCAGGGCACGACCATCCCGCTCTGTGACGCCATCGTCGCCAGCTGGGCGCCGGTGGACTGAGACGCGTGGCGCGCATTGTCGAAGAGCTTGTAGGAGCCGATCAGGTCATCGAGGTCACGCAGCACATCAGGTGCGTCGGCTGCACGCCAGGCAGCGGCGGTGATGGTCGCGTCCAGCGGTGCGAAGCTGTGGGCGAGATAGTCGATCACCGCGGCGCTCACCTCGTCAGGGCCTACATCAGGGCGTTGAGCAAGCCATTCTTCGAGTCCGTGGCTGTGAACGAGCCTGCCGGCGGGAAATGCGCTGTCGTGCAGTTGCATCCATGCCATCAGCGCAACGCCGTGGTCAGTGACGGTGGTCATCGTGGCTTCCGGAAGTCCGTGACCACCCGTTGCCCGCCATCGCCACGGATGCGACATCCCCGACCACACCGAGGTCGGCCAGCATCCGCCGTGCCGCCTCGGAGCTGGTCAGCAGCGGAGCGTACACGGCGGATCCCTCGACATCGATGGGCGCGTGCTGGTTGCCCAGGAGATAGCCCAGCAACATCATCCGCCGCGCCCCGTCGGTGCCGCTGTTGTCATCGAAATGCACCACGATCGCCGGTTCCGCCGGTCGTCGCACCACGACGATTCCCTCGGCCGACTCGGCGAGCACCGCGCCTTCGCGCAAGAAGCCACCGCGCGGCAGCATGATCTGCACCTCGATGCCGGTGTCTGTCGTAGCCAGCTGGCGGTGCTTGGCGGCGTCACCCCAGCCGACATCTACGTAGTGGCGTGGGCGCCCGTCGAAGCGGGGCTCGGCGACGTCACCGATGATGGCCTGGCTTTTCACGATGCGGTCCTTCCCTCGCCCTCGTGACAGATCTCGGCGCGTGCCGCGTCGAACAGCGCCTGGCGGAGCCCGCTCAGCTCGGTCGCATCGCGCGGTGTGGCGCGCACGACGACTCCTGCGCTTCGTGGCAGCTGCCCGGCACCGCCGCGGGAATTGACGCGCGCGGCGAGAACCTGCCGGATCCGGTGCACCATCCGGTCGGAGTCGAGCCCCGGAGTCACTGCGAGGAAGGTCACCAGATAGTCCCCGTCGATCAGGCCCGACGGCGAGGGGAGTCCCGAGGGGCGGATCACCTGGCGGTCGCGGGCCACCACCTCGTCACCGACCCGGATGGTGAATGCGCTGTCGTAGCGGGCGTAGGCGAACCGCTCACCGTGGGCGATGCGGCCGGACGCCAGCGCTTCCCAGCCCAGATAGACACCGCCCGACTCGACCTGGATGTCGATCTGCTGCTCGAAGACCGAGCCGGCGTGGGGGATGACGGTGCCGGGGCAGTACTCCAGCACCGCACCGGATCTGACCGTGAAGTGCAGTCGGTGCTGCGCACCCGGACCGGCACCGGCGAAGACCTGGGTCGCCGCTTGGGTGGTGAGATGCAGGTAGGCCCCGGTGCTGCACCGCACCGTGGTCCGAAGGTCGTCGTCGGGAAACGCTCCACCACTGGGGCTCTGCACACACAGCGTGACGGCGCCGGGCCGAACCGCGTCGTAGTTCAGAGGTGTCGTGACGCGCTGTGGGTAGCGTTGCCGCAACCCGGCGGCTCGGGTCCGTCCGGCGGCGTCGGCGACGACGTCGATGCCGAGTTCACCCGGACGGATCGGCGCCAGGGTGCTCACGCGTGGCTCACCGTCAGCATCGCGCCGTCGACCAGCAGGGTGGTGAGTTCGTCGAGGCCGCGGCCCGACTTGAGGTCGGTGAAGACGGTGGGCTTCACCGGCCGTGCCGCGCGGCAGTCCCGGCGCATCGCCTCGAGGTCGGCGCCCACGAGCGGGGCCAGGTCGATCTTGTTGACCACCAACAGATCAGCCTGCAGTAAGCCGATGCCGTTCTTACGCGGGATGTCGTCGCCGGCGGCGGTGTCGATGACGAACACCCAGTAGTCGACGAGATCAGAGGTGAACGTCGCGGCCAGGTTGTCGCCGCCGGATTCGATCAGAATCACGTCGAGGTCCTCGAACTGTCGCACCAACCGTTGCGCCGCAGCGAGGTTCGCCGACGGGTCCTCCCGGATCGCGGTGTGCGGGCAGGCGCCGGTCTCCACGGCCAGCACTCTGGCGGGATCGATGACCCCACTGCGGCGCACACGGTGCGCGTCCTCCTCGGTGACCAGGTCGTTGGTGATCACCGCGACGCTCAGACCCGCGTGCGTGAGTCGCGGAACCAGAGTCTCGACCAGCTTCGTCTTTCCCGACCCCACCGGGCCGCCGATGCCGATCCGGACGACGCGGTCATCGTTGTCGACCATGCTCGACTCCTGTCTATTTGAGGGTGTACCGGCGACCGAGCGGCACGTGCGTCATCGGCGTGCTCACACACGGTTGGCCGTCCACCACGACGCGGTAGGTGTCGGGTTCGATGGTGATGTCGGGCAGGTAGTCGTTGTGGAGCAGGTCCGCCTTGCTCAATCGGCGGGCTCCGCGGCAACCCACCAGCGGGGTGCTGAGCCCCAATCGGTCGCCCAGTCGCGCGTCGGCTGCCGCAGCAGCCACGAAGTTGACCGACACGTCTGCCGGTGTGCGGCCGTATGCTGCCCACTGCGGCCGGTAGCGCAACGGTTCGCAGGTCATCAGCGAGGCGTTGGATTCCCCCATCACCGACCACGCCGGGAAGCCGCCCTTGAACACGACTTCGGGTCGGATCCCGAAGAACTTCGGTTCCCACAGCACGATGTCGGCGAGCTTGCCGGGCTCCAGTGAGCCGACCTCATGATCGATGCCGAACAACCGGGCCGGGTTGACGGTGAGTTTGGCGATATAGCGCAGGATGCGGGCGTTGTCGGCGCCGCTTCCGGCATCGCCGGGCAGCGGACCGCGAGTGCTGCGCATGTGTGAGGCCAACTGCCATGTCCGCGCGATCGTTTCACCGATCCGGCCCATGCCCTGGGAGTCCGATCCCATCGCGGAGATCGCACCCAGGTCGTGCAGGACGTCCTCGGCGGCGATGGTCTCGCGGCGAATCCTGGACTCGGCGAACGCGACATCTTCGGGAATGCGGGGATTGAGATGGTGGCACACCATCACCATGTCGAGATGCTCGTCGAAGGTGTTGAGCGTGTACGGATTCGTCGGATTGGTCGAGGACGGCAGGCAGTACGACTCGCCTACGACGCGCATGATGTCGGGGGCATGGCCGCCGCCTGCGCCCTCGGCGTGGTAGGTGTGGATCGGGCGACCGTCGATCGCCGCCATCGTGTCCTCGAAGAACCCCGACTCGTTGAGGGTGTCGGTGTGGATCTGCACCTGGAGGTCGAGTTCGTCACCGGCATCGAGTGATGCGCGAATCGCTGCCGGTGTCGCACCCCAGTCCTCGTGGATCTTGAAACCGATCGCGCCTGCGAGTCCCTGCTCGAGCAGCGGGGCGACACTCGAGGCGCTGCCGTTGGCGATGAATCCGAAATTCATCGGAAATGCCTCGGCCGCGCGCAACATCCGCGCCAGGTTGTTCGGTCCCGACGAGGTGATCCCGACGGTGACCGGGCCCAGGCCGCCGCCGATCATCGTGGTGATTCCGCTGGACATGGCTTCCTCGACCAGTCCCGCGCTGTCGAAGTGCACATGCACGTCGATGGCCCCGGCAGTGGCGATCATGCCTTCGCCGGCCCGGATATCGGTTCCCGCGCCGATGATCAGGTCGGGGTGGACGCCGGACATCGTTCGCGGGTTCCCCGACTTCCCGATGCCGGCAATGCGGCCGTCCCGGATACCGATGTCGGCCTTGCGGATTCCCAGTACGGCGTCGATGATCAGGACGTTGGTGATGACGAAGTCCAGCGCGCCGTCGGCATTGGTGAGGTCGCCGTGCACCCCCATGCCTTCGCGCATGGTCTTGCCGCCCCCGAACACCGACTCGTCGCCGTAGACGGTGGCGTCGTGTTCGACCTGCGCCAGCAGCTCGGTGTCTCCCAGCCGGACACGGTCCCCGGTGGTGGGCCCGTACAGTTCGGCGTAGTGACTGCGCGCGATGCGGTACGCCACGTCACTCCTCCCTCGACGCGTCTCTGAAACCCTGTGCGACAAGGTCTTCGACTACACCGGGTGTGGGACCATCGGCCGTCGAGGAGTTCGTCACATCGTTCTGTCCGATGACGACCCGCTCCCCGCCGTACTGGGTCAGCGTGACGTCCTGAGCTTCACCGGGCTCGAACCGCACCGCCGTGCCGGACGGGATGTCCAGACGCATCCCGAAACTGGCTGCACGGTCGAACCGCAACGCGCGGTTGACCTCGAAGAAATGAAAATGCGAACCCACCTGGATAGGGCGATCGCCGGTGTTGTGGACTCGTACGGAGGCGGTGGGCCGATCGGCGTTGAGGATCAGCTCGCCCGCAGCAGCGAGGACCTCACCCGGTATGACCTCTGGGGCCGCACCGTTCTGACCGGGTGCGATGGCGTCGTGGACGGTGACCAGCTTCTGGCCGTCGTCGAAGAACGCTTCCACCTGTACCGAACCCATCAGTTCCCGAACGCCTGGCATCACGTCGTCGTCGGTCAGCACCGTCGCGCCGAAGGCCGCCGCTTCGGCGACGCTCGCGCCGGCACGAGCTGCCTCGGCCACCTCGTCGGCGATCAACGCGCGCGCCTCCGCGTAGGTCAACGCCAGACCCGCAGCTCGACGTTTCCGTGCGAGCTCGGCGGCGAGGAACAACAACAACCGGTCTTCGTCCTTCGGTGTCAGATGCATCTCGTCAGCCCGTGATCCCCTCGGCCCACGGATAGCCCTCGAGGAAGGGGGCGGGCTCGATGGGCTCGGGCGACTGCCAGATCTGGTAGATCAACCCGTCCTCGGCGACCCGACCGATCCGTGCGGTCTTGGTCACGTGGTGGTTCTCACCGTCGATCGTCACCGTGCCTTCCGGGGCGTCGACCGTGACCCCACCCGCCGCCTGCTGGATGTCAGACACGGCGAACGAATCAGCTTTCTCGACTGTGGCTTTCCACAGCATCACCGCCGCGTAAGCCGACTCCATCGGGTCAGACGTCACCCGGTCGGCGCCGAAGCGCTGCTTGAAGTTCGCGACGAAGCTGTCGTTGGCCGGCGAGTCCAGCGTCTGGTAGTAGTTCCACGAGCTCAATTGGCCGGCGACGGTGCCGGCCCCGATGCTGCGCACCTCCTCCTCGCCGACGCACATGGACATCACCGGCATGGTGTCCGCGCTCAGGTTCGCGTTGCGGTACTCGCGGAAGAAGGCGACCAACGAGTCCCCGACGACCACGTTGAACACCGCGTCCGCGTCGGCCGAGCGGATCTTGTTGACGATGGTCGAGAAGTCGGTGCTGCCGAGCGGCGTGTAGTCCTCGCCCCTGATCTCGATGCCGTTGGCCTGCGCGTACGCCTTCACGATCGCATTCGAGGTGCGTGGAAAGACATAGTCGCTGCCCACCAGATACAGCGACGTGACGCCCTGTTCCTTGAGGTAGTCCAGCGCCGGGATGATCTGTTGGTTGGTGGTGGCACCGGTGTAGAAGATGTTCTCCGAAGTCTCCAGGCCTTCGTACTGCTGGCCGTAATACAGCAGGGCGTTGGAGTCCTCGAAGATGGGCAGCATGGCTTTACGGCTCGCCGAGGTGTATCCCCCGAAGACCACTGCCACACAGTCTGATTGGACGAGCTTCTGCGCCTTCTCGGCGAAGATGGTCGGATCGGACGCGCCGTCCTCGCCGATCAGATCGAGCTGCTTGCCCAGCACCCCGCCCGAGGCGTTGATCTCCTCGACCGCCAGCATGATGGCGTCGCGGATGACGGTTTCGCTGACCGCCAGGCCGCCTGACAGTGAATTGATCGAGCCGACCTTCACCGTCTCTCCGGATGTGTCGGCGCAGCCCTCGCCCGCGGCGGAAGGCTCGTCGCCCGCCCGGGCTCCACACCCTGCGGCGAACAGCGTCGCCGTCGCGATCGCGGTCACGGTGAGTCGGCGCGTCACGCCGCGCGAAGGTGTCCATGTCCTGACCATGCGTTGTTGACCTCTGTTCGTGTTGCAGGTCGGGCACCGCAGTGTGCCGTTGCCGGGAATCCTCGTCAGCGTAGGAATCTCGCGCGTCGCCGCACCATGGGAGGAATCTCCCATTTGCCGTCGCCGTAGCCTGGCCGCCCCGTCGGTGAAACATTCTCGAAACGTGTGATGTCGATGATGTGGCGCATAGGCGAACGCACGGCCGAGGTATCGGACATGGATGGCACGTACGGACAGGTACTGGGCAGCAGTGCCGGCATCGAGACCCGCGCGCACGAGATGCTCGACGCGCTGGGCTCGCGTGCCGCGTCCTCGGCGTCGGCGATCTGTTTGTGGGATCCCATCGCGCGCAGCCACGTCGCGGTAGCCAACCGGGCGTATCCGGACGATGTCATCACGCATCTGAACACGTGGTTCATCGACCACGATCCGTTGTTCGACTCGATGCGCCAGCGCGACTGCGGTGCGCTGCGCTGGCGGGACTTTCCCGACTACCGCGACACCTTCTCGGTCCGGAACGTCTTCACCCCTGCCGGTTTCGACGAAGGGCTCTCGGCCCGACTGGTCACCGCGGACGGCACGTATGCGGGGACCATCCACGTCAACTGTGACGACCCCCGCTACCCCAGCGACGACGACGTGCGCGAGATCAACGCGCTGCGCCATCAGATGGCCACCTACCTGGATTTTTCCCTGCGTCCCCGCATGGTGGCCGAGTTGCTGTCCCCGCGCGCTCAGGCATGGGCGGTCGACGCAGCCGGCCGGGCCCACCTCCTGCGGCTGGGAGAAGCTTTCGACGCGGCGCTCGACGCCAGCCTGATCGCCGACATGACCACGGTGAGCCGACGGTACGGCGCGACTCTGCGATCAGAGGTGACGCGGTGGCGCGACGGTGCGGACTGGCTGCATGCCCGGCACATCTGCACGTCCCCCCGTTACCGCGGCGACAGCCTGGCCGCGGTGATCCTGGTCGACAAGGCCGAGTTGCCGTTCGCGATCACGCCGCGGGAGCTGGATGCACTGACCCTGGCTGCGTACGGACTGACCAACAACCAGATCGCCGCGCACCTTTTCATCAGCACACGCACCGCCGGCCATCATGTCGAGAACGCGATGGGGAAGCTGGGCGCGCAGAACCGCGCGTCGTGCACATCGCTGGCCATCTCGTGGGGGCTCGTATCGGGGTCCGTGCTCGCCGACCTCGCGTCGACCCGTCGCGCACTCGCCTGACACCCGGGAATGAATTCATGCCCGAGCACACTTGAGTGGGTCATGACGTTTCAACTCGGCGAGAACTCGGCATTGCTCAAACCCGTTCAGGTCGGAGACACCGTCGCCGCGAACCGGATCTTCATGGCGCCGTTGACCCGAACGCGTGCCGAGCCCGACGCGACCCCGTCCGAGCTTGCCGCGACCTACTACGCGCAGCGCGCCTCGGCCGGTCTGATCATCAGTGAGGCGACGGCTGTGTCGCGTGGGGCCAACGGTGCATACGGCAACACCCCGGGCATGTACACCGATCGTCACCAGCAACGCTGGGCTGAGATCGCCGACGCCGTGCACGCTGAAGGCGGCCGCATGTTCGTGCAGTTGTGGCACGTCGGCCGGATGGCGCACCCGGACATCAGCGGTGTGGAGACGGTGGGTCCGTCGCCGGTCGCGGCCCAACTGTCCGCTCATACCCCCGAGGGCAAGAAACCGCTGCCGGTCCCGCGTGCTCTGACCACCGAGGAGATCGCCGCGATCGTCGACGACTTCCGCGCCGCGGCGCGCCGCGCGATCGACGCCGGGATGGATGGCGTGGAGATCCACTCGGCCAACGGGTACCTGCTGCACGAATTCCTGTCCGACGTCGTCAATCAGCGCACCGACGTGTACGGCGGCTCTGCGCAGAACCGAGCCAGGTTCACCGCCGAGGTCGTCGAGGCGGTCGCCGCGGAGATCGGCCCGCAGCGGGTCGGGCTGCGAATCTCACCGGGCAACGGGGCCGGGGACATGCGAGAGATCGACGACGTCATCGCCTACGACGCGCTGCTGTGCCGGATCGCGTCGCTCGACATCGCCTACCTGCACCTGCTCATCCAGCCTTCCCAGCCGGCGTTCGCCACGTTGCGTACCCAGTGGGCCGGGACGCTGCTGCTGAACACGCCCCGCGACGTCGACAGCGACTTCGCCGAGCTGGAAAACCTGGCCGACTGGGGCGTCATCAGCGCCGCGGTGGTGGGGCGGGCGTTCCTGGCCAATCCGGATCTGCTGCTTCGGCTGCGCGCCGGCGCACCGCTCAACGAACCGGACGTGACCACGTTCTATGCTGCCGGCCCGCGCGGTTACATCGATTACCCCACCCTGACCGAGTCGGTGACATCACCGTCAGCATGACCGATGGCAGGTGTGCGGGAGCGTGAGCGTGGGAACACGGCTGCCATGGCTACCTACCGAGTGCTCAACCCCAAAGGTGACGTCGTCGACACGAAGGACATCGAGAGCGCGGACGACGCGCATGCCTGGTTCGTCGACCAGAAGGCCGACAACTCCGAGTTGGGCTGGCGCATCGAAGTCCAGCATGACGGCGAGTGGTCGTTCTTCGACGACAGCGAGGGCAGCCCGGACTAGCGGCGACGCCGGCCCGTAGACCTTCCGAACTCGCACGATCCCGCCGGGATCGTGCGAGTTCGTCTGTTCGGCCTGCCTCCGGGGCCCAACCAACGGGTTGGGCGAGGCTGCTAGCATCGCGGGCAGAGGAGCAGCCTCCCCGCGGACCGGGCTGTCCACAGGTCCGCGGTTCCCTGAACAGGACCTGGAGACATACATGTCCGAAGAAGCCTTCATCTACGAGGCGGTCCGCACGCCTCGCGGTAAGCAACGCAACGGTTCGCTCAACGAGATCAAGCCGGTCAACCTCGTGGTCGGTCTGATCGACGAGATCCGGTCGCGCTATCCCGACCTGGACGAGACCCTGATCAGCGACGTCATCCTCGGCTGCGTCTCGCCCGTCGGCGACCAGGGCGGCGACATCGCCCGCACCGCCGGCCTGGTGGCGGGCCTTCCGGAGACCACCGGCGGCTTCCAGCTCAACCGGTTCTGCGCCTCGGGCCTGGAAGCGGTCAACCTGGGTGCGCAGAAGGTGCGCTCCGGCTGGGACGACCTGGTGATCACCGGCGGCGTCGAATCGATGAGCCGGGTCCCGATGGGCTCCGACGGCGGCGCGTGGGCCAGCGACCCCGAAACCAACTACCGCATCGGCTTCGTGCCGCAGGGCATCGGCGCGGACCTGATCGCCACGATCGAGGGCTTCTCCCGCGACGACGTCGACGCCTACGCGCTGCGCAGCCAGCAGAAGGCCGCCGCGGCCTGGTCCGGCGGCTACTTCGCCAAGTCCGTGGTGCCGGTCAAGGATCAGAACGGTCTGGTCGTGCTCGACCACGACGAGCACATGCGCCCCGACACCACGATGGAGGGCCTGGCCAAGCTCAAGACCGCCTTCGACGGAGTCGGCGCGATGGGCGGGTTCGACGATGTGGCGCTGCAGAAGTACCACTACGTGGAGAAGATCAACCACGTCCACACCGGCGGCAACAGCTCGGGCATCGTCGACGGCGCCGCGCTGGTGCTCATCGGTTCCGAGTCGGCCGGCAAGGCCGCCGGCCTGACCCCCCGCGCCCGTGTCGTGGCCACCGCGACCAGCGGCGCCGACCCGGTCATCATGCTCACCGGGCCGACCCCGGCCACCCGCAAGGTGCTCGACCGCGCCGGCCTCACGGTCGACGACATCGACCTGTTCGAGCTGAACGAGGCATTCGCCTCGGTGGTGCTGAAGTTCCAGAAGGACCTCAACATCCCCGACGAGAAGCTCAACGTCAACGGTGGCGCCATCGCGATGGGCCACCCGCTGGGCGCCACCGGCGCCATGATCACCGGCACCATGGTCGACGAGCTCGAGCGGCGCAATGCGCGGCGCGCGCTGATCACGCTGTGCATCGGCGGCGGCATGGGCGTCGCGACCATCATCGAGCGAGTCTGATCCGGGCGTCGAGGAGAAACGAACAACAATGGCAGAGAACACCATTCAGTGGGACAAGGATGCCGACGGCATCGTCACCCTGACGCTGGACGACCCGACCGGTTCGGCCAACGTGATGAACGAGCACTACAAAGAGTCCATGCACAACGCCGTGGAGCGGCTTGTGGCAGAGCAGGATTCGATCACCGGTGTGGTGATCGCCAGCGCGAAGAAGACCTTCTTCGCCGGCGGTGACCTCAAGGGCATGATGAACGTCGGCCCCGACAACGCCGCCGAGTCGTTCGCCGAGGTCGAGTTCATCAAGGCCGACCTGCGCAAGCTGGAGACCCTCGGCAAGCCGGTCGTGGCCGCCATCAACGGCGCCGCCCTGGGCGGCGGCCTGGAGATCGCGCTCGCGTGTCACCACCGCATCGCCGCCGACGTCAAGGGCGTCGTCATCGGCCTGCCCGAGGTGACGCTGGGCCTGCTGCCCGGCGGCGGTGGCGTCGCGCGCACCGTGCGGATGTTCGGCATCCAGAAAGCCTTCATGGAGGTGCTCTCCCAGGGCACCCGGTTCAAGCCCGGCAAGGCCAAGGAGATCGGGCTGGTCGACGAACTCGTCGGCAGCGTCGACGAACTGGTTCCGGCCGCCAAGGCGTGGATCAAGGAGAACCCTGACGCGCACACCCAGCCGTGGGACCAGAAGGGCTACAAGATGCCCGGCGGCACCCCGTCGCACCCGGCGCTCGCCGCGATCCTGCCGTCGTTCCCGGCGCTGCTGAAAAAGCAGCTCAAGGGTGCGCCGATGCCTGCCCCGCGGGCCATCCTGGATGCCGCGGTCGAGGGCGCCCAGGTGGACTTCGACACCGCCACCCGCATCGAGAGCCGCTACTTCACCTCGCTGGTCACCGGCCAGACCGCCAAGAACATGATCCAGGCGTTCTTCCTGGATCTGCAGCACATCAACGGCGGCGGCTCACGCCCCGACGGCATCGAGCCGGTCAAGATCAACAAGATCGGCGTCCTGGGTGCGGGCATGATGGGCGCGGGCATCGCCTACGTCTCAGCCAAGGCTGGCTACGACGTCGTCCTCAAGGACGTCTCGATCGAGGCCGCCGAGAAGGGCAAGGGGTACTCGGAGAAGCTGGAAGCCAAGGCGCTCGAGCGGGGCAAGACCACGCAGGAGAAGTCCGACGCGTTGCTGGCCCGCATCACCCCGGCCGCCGATCCGCAGGACCTCAAGGGCGTCGACTTCGTCATCGAGGCCGTGTTCGAGAACCAGGAACTCAAGCACAAGGTGTTCCAGGAAATCGAGGACGTCGTCGAACCCAACGCGGTGCTGGGGTCGAATACCTCCACGCTGCCCATCACCGGGCTGGCCACCGGCGTGAAGCGCCAAGAGGACTTCATCGGCATCCACTTCTTCTCCCCGGTCGACAAGATGCCGCTGGTGGAGATCATCAAGGGTGAGAAGACCTCCGACGAGGCGCTGGCCCGTGTGTTCGACTACACGTTAGCCATCGGCAAGACGCCGATCGTGGTCAACGACAGCCGCGGCTTCTTCACCTCGCGGGTCATCGGCACCTTCGTCAACGAGGCGCTGGCCATGCTGGGTGAAGGCGTGCCCGCGGCCAGCATCGAGCAGGCCGGCTCACAGGCCGGGTATCCGGCCCCGCCGCTGCAGCTCTCCGACGAGCTGAACCTGGAGCTGATGCAGAAGATCGCCACGGCCACCCGCCAGGGTGTCGAAGAGGCCGGCGGCACCTACGATCCGCACCCGGCGGAGGCCGTCGTCAACACGATGATCGAGATCGGCCGTCCGTCGCGACTCAAGGGCGCCGGGTTCTACGAGTACGTCGACGGCAAGCGGGTCGGGCTGTGGGAAGGTCTGGCCGACACCTTCAAGTCCGGCAGCGGCGACGTTCCGCTGCAGGACATGATCGACCGGATGCTGTTCGCCGAGGCGCTGGAGACCCAGAAATGCCTGGATGAGGGTGTGCTCACCTCGACCGCTGACGCCAACATCGGCTCGATCATGGGTATCGGCTTCCCGCCGTACACCGGTGGCTCGGCGCAGTTCATCGTCGGCTATCAGGGCGCCGGCGGAATCGGCAAGGAAGCGTTCGTGGCCCGCGCCAAGGAATTGGCCGCCAAGTACGGCGAGCGGTTCACCCCGCCGGATTCGCTACTGTCCTAACCCGAATCGACCAACAGCCCCCGGTACGCCGGGGGCTGTTGCGTATGGTGAAGCGGTGCCGGAAGGGTTTACCGAACGGTTCGCGGCAGCGCTGGCCGGATATGGCCAACAGCCGTGCATCGAGTTCGAGGGTCGCTGGTACTCGGGCGACGAGGTCAGCGCTTACGGTCGGTCCGTCGCGTCGGCGCTTCGGGGTGCCGGGGTGGCTGATGACGCGCCGGTGGGCCTGGTGGTTCGCAACCGCCTCCAGCACGCCGCGGTGATCGCGGGCTGTCTGGCAGCGGGGCGCACCGTCTCGATGATCTATTCGTTCCAGTCGGCTGAGGCCATCGCGCACGACGTCGAGAACCTGGCCCTCGCGGCGGTGGTGGCCGACCGCGAGGACTGGACCGACCCGGTACGAGGTGCGGCGTCAGCGGCCGGGTCCGCCGGTCTCGCGATCTCTTCGACGAACCCGATTGTGGCGCCGGTGCCCGGTCTCGAGCTTCGCGACTCGGCGCGTGGGCACGCCGACGCCGAAGACGGTGTGGCGTTGCAGATCCTGACCAGCGGCACCACCGGTCCGCCCAAGCGGCAGTCGATCCGCACCGCGGTGCTCGAGCGGACCGTGTTCAGCGTGACGGCCGGTGAACGCGCCCCCGAGGATGCGCCGCCGGAGTTCGCGTACTGGCAGTTCGGCGGGATAGGGGTGTGTCAGCTGATCGCGGGCCTGTACAACGGGCGCCGGATCGCCATGCTCGAACGGTTCTCGGTCGAGGGTTGGGTCGACGCCGTGCGCCGGCACCGGGTGGTTCGCGCCGGGGTGCAGCCGGCGGTCATCCGCATGCTGCTCGACGCCGACGTACCCGAGGGTGACCTCGCCTCGCTGGATTTCTTGATCAGCGCCTCCGGACCGCTGGATCCCGAGACGCGCGACGAGTTCGAACGGCGCTACCAGGTGCCGATCAGGTTGGCTTACGGTGCAACGGAATTCGCCGGTTCTTTGTGCGCGTGGACGCCGGAGATGCTCGAGGAGTTCGGTGAGACCAAGCGTGACAGTGTGGGCCGGGCCTTGCCCGACACCCAACTGCGGATCGTCGACCCCGATACGGGCGCCGAGGTTGCCGCCGGGGAGCCAGGGCTGTTGGAGGCCAAGGTGGCGCCGATCGGGCCGGATTGGATACGCACCACCGACATCGCCAGCATCGACATCGACGGGTTCGTCACCCTGCACGGCAGGGCGGACGGCGCGATCATCCGCGGCGGCTTCAAAATTCTCCCGGAGACAGTTCGCCGCGTGCTGGTCTCGCACCCGGGAGTGCGAGACGCATGCGTAGTCGGAGTGGACCACGCCCGTCTGGGGCAGGTGCCGTTTGCGGCGGTGGAGGTGGTCCCCGGTGCGCAGCCGTCGGAAGAGGAATTGAAAGACCTCGTGCGGCAGAAACTTCCGGTCTACAACGTGCCTGTCGCCGTCCTGGCAGTCGGGGAGCTGCCACGCACGCCGGCGCTCAAGGTCAGCCTGCGCGACGTCGCCGCGTTGTATCCCGGCCCGTAGCGCTACACGGCTCCGAGATCAGCCGAGAGCCAGTGCCGCGGCTCGAGCACGATCAGCACGTTCTCACCGAGTTCACGGCGGGCATAGTCGAGGTACCCGTCGACCTTCTCCGGTGCCAGATAGCGCTCGGTCATCTCGACCAGTTGTTCGTCGGTGGCAGGCTCGATCCGGCTGACCGGCCCATCCACGGCGACGTAACGCACTGTCGGCTCGGACCGTTCCACCATCAGCGAAAAGCATCCCGCGGCTTCGATGAGTCGGTGCTTGCGTGAGTCGGCACCGGTCAGCACCCACGGCTGGCCGCCAGGGCGGTACTGATACCAGATCGGCACCGCCAGCGGCCCGCGGTCACCTCCGGCGTTCACCGCAAGCGCCGCCACGCGCGGCTCGGCGAAAAACTGTTCACGTTCGTCTCGGGACAGAGCCATGGGGCGACAGTAGCGACGGCATCCGACACTGCCCGTCAGCTCCAGCGCCTACTGTCGTACCCATGCGCTTCGGACTGTTCATTCCCCAGGGTTGGCGACTCGATCTGGTCGGTATCGACCCGGGTGAACAGTGGCCCGTGATGCGCGACCTGGCGACCTACGTCGACGGCAGGGACGCCTGGGATTCCCTGTGGGTGTATGACCACTTCCACACCGTCCCGGTCCCCACCCATGAGGCGACGCACGAAGCGTGGTCGTTGATGGCGGCGTACGCAGCCACGACCTCACGGATCAAGCTCGGGCAGATGTGCACGGCAATGAGCTACCGCAATCCGGCGTACCTGGCCAAGGTGGCGGCGACCACCGACCTGATCTCTGGTGGGCGCGTACAGATGGGCATCGGCGGTGGCTGGTACGAGCATGAGTGGCGGGCCTACGGCTACGGCTTTCCCACCGCGGGCGTCCGGTTGGGCCGGTTGGGCGAAGGTGTCCAGATCATGCGCGACGCCTGGCGCGAGGGCGTCGTCAGCTTTGACGGCAAGCATTACCAGGTCGACGGCGCCATCGTCGAGCCCAAGCCTTTACAGGAAGGCGGCA